>JAZRRX010000043.1:0-2510 GCA_045651165.1 Eubacteriales bacterium | reverse complement strand
GGGTGTTTCTTCTCTTTTCAGTGCTATTTGCAGTTTGATGTTTCCATCATTCCACGTTTTCGGCACAAAGGTACGACAATTTCCAAGAACGGCAACAGTACACTCTTATCAATCTATTATTTTGGAGGGAGTGAAATCTGCCGCTTGCCAAATTTCTCTCAGTCTAAAATAATAAGCCTCTGAAAGATTTGAGAACATTTTGAATGATAGGTTTTCAAGTAATGACCTATTATTTATGCTGTTCTTTGTTTCTACTATTTCGTCAGTCGTTTATCTCCGTTGCCGGATGCGGTTCAAGCCAAGCCGATGAATAGGAAAAGGTTTTGGGGCTGTTTACTCTCCAACGGAGGAAGAAAACTCGTGCAAATGAGAGCAGAGCCAAGTTTACTTGAGCTATGCCGAGTGCAGCCGAGTTTCTGTAAACAGTTCCAAACGGTTTACCGCTTGACCTTTTCTTATTCCAAATGAGGATTGGCTACCTTTGCATCCGACAAAAGGGAATAAAAGATTGACGGTGGTAAACTTTATAAAGTATATGATTTTGACTCTCACAAACGTTAAGAACTACTCTATCGGGTAGTGGATAAGTCAAAATGACTAACGACCTTTGCAGCAGAAACAAAAAAACAGATATTAAATATGCAGAAGCCTGTCATAAAATACGCAACTCTATCATGGGCTGTAGTCGGAATATCAGAAGAAGCTTCCGGCTTCTCCCTTGACTCTTTGCAAAAGGAGAGTGAAACATTTGAAGAAGCAGTTGAGAAATATGTTATCTTCTATATGGCTTTTTGGAATATCGCTTTCGTAAACAAAGATGAAGAGCAGAAACCCATGTGCGAGGATAAAGCAGTAAAAGGCAAACAGAAGATTGAACAATACATCAAGGAGCATCCGCCTGTTGCTACTCTACCTAAATTCTACATCACTTTTCTAAATCAGCCTAAGATTGGTTGCGATGCCGATGGCTTCAGTGATGTTTTCTGCATGTAACTTGTAAAAGAGATTCTTCTTGTGATATTTGACGGTATTGACATCAATGAAGAGTTTTTCGGCTATTTCCGTATTAGAGAATCCCTTAACGGAAAGTTGCAATATATCTTTCTCTCGTTCTGCCAATGTTATATTGGGTTGTTCTCTCCAGCGTTTCCCCTCAAAGGAATAACAATAATGTGTCGAACTGTTTTTGCATGTGATAATCACATTACCCACCGTGGTTCTTGGAGACAATGAAACAGAACAAAGTGCCAACCACATATCACCATTGGTGTTAAGAAGTATAGGTGTGAGCTTGTGATGAATAAGGTGCAAATGTCCGTCAGAAGTCTTGATATGAAAATCATATTCGATAGTCATGTCAAGTTTCTTTCCCTTGGGTTGCTTGTCGTAGAATTTGAATCCTGCTTCATTGATTTCAAACAGCATTTGAATTTCCTCTGCAGGAACTACATCCATATAAAAGGCATACCCCTTCTTCCTTACTTCATCAGGAGAGTATCCACATAAAAACAGCGGATTGGGTGATACATATAAGAAGTTCTTACGATTGTAATCAATGATATACAGACTGCTATTAGTACTGCGTGCCATAGCTTCAGCCATTGAGAAGCACACTTGCAGTTGTGCATAATCACTGTCTTCAATATGAAGATCCGGATTGATAGGTCGAAAAAAACGTAACAATTCCTCTTTCATAAGTCCTTTTATATTAAATACGAGGGCAAAATTACAAATAAATCGCCAAAACTACTCCATCGGGTAGTGGATAAGTAGTGATAAGTAGCGAACTTTGCTGCATAAAATAGAAAAGAATAACGTATTAAAAGTGAATAAAACCAATAAGAATATTGATATGAAACATTTATTAGTAATTGTACTTTGTGTTTGCTCTATTGGTCAATTGATGGCTCAGAGCATTCAGGGAAAGGTAGTAGATGAAAAACAAGAACCTATTCCATATGCAAGTTGTGTGCTTATGAATGCATCTGATTCAACATTTGTTGCAGGTGCGGCTAGTAATTTAGAGGGCGTGTTTAATTTAGATGTACCAGAGGCATCTTACATAATCCAGATTTCATACATAGGTTATAAAACAAAAGAAATAACATGTTCATCAGGTGATTTAGGCACAATCGTTCTTGATGTAGATGCTCAAACTTTAGATGAAGTTGTTGTAAAAGGTGAGCGTCCATTGGTTAAAATGGAAAACAATCGACTTACATATAATATCGCTGGAATTTTAGAAACCAAGATAGTAAGCAACGCTCATGAACTTATAAAAGAACTACCGTCTGTTATGAGTTTAGATGGTAATTCATTGAGCCTTGTTGGAAGCACTAATACCAGTATTTGTATTAATGGGAAAAAAGGTCAACTTGATATGTCCCAATTGACGGACTATTTAAAATCATTACCTGCTGATGAAGTTGAAAAGGTAGAGGTTCTTTATAATGCACCTCCTCAATGGCATGTCAAAGGATCTGTAATCAATGTTGTATTAAAGAAGAAAA
>JAZRRX010000042.1:0-6916 GCA_045651165.1 Eubacteriales bacterium | reverse complement strand
GGTGACGGAATTACTGTGGGCTTTAATCTGAACGGCGGTTGTAATGCTGGTGACAATATCGTTGTTGGCCGTGATCTCAAAGGTGTTATAAGTTGCGATGGTGCTGTTAAGGTTGACGGTAATGTCGAGGCCGAGAAAATTACGGGTAACGTTGTGTGCAATTCTTTGAAATGTGAAAAAATCGAAGGCGATGTTACTATAAATAAGGAAAAATAAAGGTTTTCAGGCACATTTCGTTCGTGTCATTAAGTTCAAACTACCCAAAAAAATCCTGAATGCGTCAGCGTTCGGGATTTTTAGTTATTACCACTTCACTCTTACTTCAAATTGCACTTTGAGCAAACGTATGCTGTGCCTTAGTTTATAAAACTTTTCTATAATTTAAATTTCCACTTGATTTTTTATAAATAGTGTGTTATTATAATTCGGCACTTGCCGGTGTGATGGAATTGGCAGACGTGCTGGACTCAAAATCCAGTGGTAGCGATACCGTATCGGTTCGACCCCGATCACCGGCACCAAAAAAGACAGTTGCAAATGCAACTGTCTTTTTATTTTATACATACATTTTATATTTCAATCTCAAGTTGTCTGCAATCATAGCAATGAATTCGGAGTTTGTAGGTTTTCCCCTATTGTTTTGAATTGTATATCCAAAATATGAATTAAGAACCTCAACATCTCCCCTATCCCAAGCAACTTCAATCGCGTGACGAATCGCACGTTCCACTCTGCTTGTCGTCGTCTGATATTTCTTTGCAACTGTTGGATACAATATTTTTGTTACGGAATTAATAATATCACTATCATTTACAGTAAGAATAATTGCCGTTCTTAAATATTGATATCCCTTTATATGTGCTGGCACTCCTATTTGATGAATTATTTTTGTAACTTGTGATTCAAGGTCATTTGAAGAACTATTTTCAGATGACAATGCCAAAATATCAAGATCATTTGGCAAAAGATTTTCAATGTGATAAACAAGACTCTCAGTATTCACAGGCTTTATCATACACATTGATGCACCTGCATTATTTGCTTCTAGCAACATATTGTGATTGCTAACTATGGAAGTAACAATAAAAAGAGGAGCGTCATCACGGAGTTCCTTTTTGGCTTGACGAATAACTCCAATACCGTCAAGCTTTGAAAGCAAAACATCTATAATTACGATATCGGGCAAAATTGTGGTTATCATCGCAAGGGCTTCTTCACCATTGCTTGCCTCATAAACATTGGAATATCCCTGTGATTTCAATTCATCTCTTAATGTACTTCTTGCTGCATTGTTTTCATCTGTGATAAGTATTTTTGTGCTATTCATTTCTTTTCTCCTTTAAATTGGTAAATTTTGACAGTAATATTTTACCATATTTTACCAATAATTGCAATATAAAAGAAAAACAAATATTAACCAAAATTTATTGGTAAAATTTGGTAATTTTTTACATTTATAGCATTAAACAAAAAAGTCCTGCCGTTTGGTAGGACTTTATATTATTATTGAGTCACGGTTGCTTCTCTTCTTTTTGATATATTCTTGGGTGCTTTTTCTCTAATATCTCTATAAATCTCCTCTGTAGCAAGAGCAATCTTTGTTACTGCGAAATCCTTGATATGTGGGTAAATATAGAAAGTATCATCAAGGGTATTGAGGTCAATGCAATCACCGAATTTACCAAGATAGTTATATTCTATATGACACGCTTCAAGACCAGCGGATTTTCTTTCCATTTCGAAGTCACCGTATTTTCCGGTACCCTTAAGTCTAAATCCGTCATAATCGTGAACGATAGTTCCCTCTCCGATATCATAAAATCTAACACCATTTGGCATAGACTTAACGTGGCACTCGGATTCGAAGTAATATCTGCCTTCTCGAACTTCTTTGCGAACATTAGCCCTTTCCCATTCATACCAATCGGGAATATGTGAAAACTCTGTTTCACCACTTGTTGCTACAAGTTCACCAAGCTCTGTCATCTTCCAAGACTTGCCACAGTGCTCACACTTAATTGTGTCCCCCTTGGAAGTCATCTTGTATTCGGTATTACAATGGGGGCACTGATAAAGCACTCTATGTAAACCTTCTGCGCGATAAGATGCTGTAATCTTAATATTATTTTCCTTTTGCCAAGCAAAATCGTCATACTTGAATGCTTCAGCAATTTTAGCATTGATTTCATCAACACTTGCAGACTTGAGCTCTTCTGCAGTGAAAAGCTGAGTCAAATGTCCCTCAGTATAGGGAACTTTACGGTCTTTAGTATTCCAGAAAGGTGATTTCAAGTGATTGCCCAGACACTTCAATGTTACAACGGGTACCTTCATCATCTTGCACATTTGACCAAGACTTTCGTGAAGCTCACTCTGTGTACCACAAAGTGAGTATCTTGCCTCAGGGTAAAGAACAACAACGTCACCATTTGTTACAACTCTTTTGATTTGACGAATAAGCATAATATCCGTTGTAAACTTACGCTTGCAAATACCACCTACTTGGCGCAAAATCCACTTTTTTAATGGAAAACCGAAGAATCCATCGATGGCAACTACATAGTTTGCTCTGTGTGGGAAAATCGCATGTGTTGCTACCATAAAGTCAAAAAATCCATTATGGTTACAAAGCAAAATATATGGTGGTTTAAGTCCCTCACAATTCTTTTTAATTATTTTGGTGTGTTGAAGTGTTGTGAAGGGAAATGAAAGCGCCCATGTAACAGGTCTTAACCAATGTCTTTGTCTAATTGGTGGTGCTTTCATATCAAATTTCTTGAATTCTTTATTCATATTATTCTCCTAATATATTGTGCGAAACGAAAATTTACAAAATTCCCCATAAATCGCCATTTTAAATATTATATCATATAAATCAGCACTTGTAAAGATTTTTTTGTGAACCCGCTCACAAACAAAAGGAGCAACAAAAGTTGCTCCTTTTATTACTCTTTAGGGCTTTTTAATACTGATATTAAGCACGAGTCCTGCTGTAGCAAGTGAAAGCAAAAGAATGAATGGTGCTGTATATCCTCCACTTGATTGCTGAAGCGTCGAACACGCGGTGGCAATAAATGAAGCAGCCATAAGATTGAAATTCACAACCCCAAGGTTTGATGCAAAATGCTTTGTGCCGTAGAATGCAGATGTAAACGCAGATGCAACTGTGGGAGATGCACCATAGGACATACCCGTCAAGCAAAGGCCAAAAATGCAGAGTGGAAGTGAATGAATACCAACCGCCAAAAGTGTCATTCCTGCTGCAACTATAGTGAGCACGTTTGCAGCAAGCATAGTAAATCTTCTGCCCATTTTATCAAAGACAATTCCTGTGAAAATTCTACCAAGGCCATTGAACATGGCAAGCACACCAACAAGTGTTGTTGCAAGAGCAGCCTCTGCTCCAACTGAAAGCGCAAGGTCACGCGCAAAGCTTATAACCGCACTACCAACAGCAGTATTAAACACAAGGAACAAGAACGCTCTCCAAAACGTAAATCGCTTAATCATCTCACTTGATGTATAATCACGAGATTCAAAGTTTTCTTCTCTCTTACGGGCAATTTTCTTGGGTGCTGGGAAATTAACATCAGAATTTGGCTTTTCAATGAAAAGTGCAGAAAGACAAATTACCGCTGCTATGGCAATACCCATAATAACATATGTCAATCTCCAACCAAGTGCAGATTTAAAAAGTGCGTCTGCAAAATTTCCAAGTACCAATGAACTTGCACCAAATCCCATCATAAGCGCACCGGAAGACAATCCTCTTTTGTCGGGAAACCACGCATTAACAGTAGAAATAATGATAATGTATGCCATACCGATTCCAAGTCCTGCTAAAAGCGCATATGTAACATATAAAAGCAAAGATGTGTTGCTATTAAGAAAGCTTGTTAACACAAATCCAAGACCTGCAAGAACACCTGAAATTACTATCATGGTTTTTGTTCCAAATTTTTTAACAAGAAAACTTGAAACAAGACCACCAATACAGAAAAAGCACATCGTAAGTGTGAAGTTAAGAGCAAGCATTGATGGAGCATATCCGAGTTCCTGTGCGAAAGGCACTTTAAGAATTGACCACGCATAGATAACTCCTGCAAAAAGCATAGTTAAAACACCCACAATTAGCATGCGTGAACGATTTTGAACTGTATTTTTAATTTTCATTTTATTCTCCTTTGGATTTACAAGATACGACATTATATCATATATTTCATATTTTGTAAAGGGGAAATTTTTGGATGTTCACAAAAAAGAATATTTATATCAAAATACCCCCTTGACATAACAACTTTTTTGTGATATAATTCATCTGTTGTAAATATTGGGATATAGCCAAGCGGTAAGGCACCAGACTTTGACTCTGGCATCTCGATGGTTCGAATCCATCTATCCCAGCCAAAAATGGTGAGTAGCAAATGCTACTCACCATTTTTGTTGTGTTAGTGTTAAGAATTATTCTCATTGCTTGCAATACGATTTAGTTCGTTCTTTTATATCATCGAAACAATATAATATATTACTCCATAAATTGCCCCTGATAAAATTCCATAAAGCAAAACGGGACCTGCAACTGTAAAGATTTTAGCTCCAACTCCCAAAACAAACCCTTCACTTTTAGAATCTATAGCGGGAGAAACCACGGCATTGGCAAAACCAGTAATCGGAACAAGAGTACCAGCACCTGCAACCTTTGCTATTTCATCAAAAACTCCAAATGCCGTTAAAATAACTGCCACTAATACTAGCGTACAAGAAGCTAACAACCCTGCATCATCTTTCTCAATTTCCAAAACAAGGTGATATATATCATTTAATCCCTGACCAATAGCACAAATAAGTCCACCAATACAAAACGCGTTAAAACAGTTTTTGGCTATCGGAGAGCTCGGTGCGTGTGCTTCGGCATATTTTTTATACGTTTTTTTATCCATATTCATGAAAATCACTCCCTTTCAAATATTATTTTGACAAAAATACAAAAAAATATAACAAATCTATTTACTTTTTAAATAAAAAATAGTATAATAGTTAAGTAGAAAGATATAAGGAGGATAATTATGTCCACATTAGGTGATATCGGCCGCGGTGTTAAAAGAGCGGCAAGTAAAGCAGTTTCAAAAACGGGAGATATTACTGATACCGCTTCCCTTCACATCAAACTTGCAAGAAAAGAAGCAAATCTTGCTGACCTTTACGAACAGTTTGGAAGAGTTGCATATCAGAAAGTAAAAGCTGGGTCTTCTGCTGACCATAAAATGAAAATACTTATTGAAAAAATAGATATCGTTCGTGCAGAAATTCACGCGATTAAGCGTTCCATTAAGCAAAAGAAAACAGATTTAGAATTTGACGTTTTTAACGCTATCGAAACTGAAAAAGCAGTGGAAAGAGCTGAAAAAATGGCTAAACAACATCTCGAAAATAACTAAAGCAAAAATCCCACCAAGCTCGGTGGGATTTTTTATTTTATGATGCTAAAAATTCTATAAATTCTTTTTTCAAAATCTCTAAATTGTTGGGTTCATAATAAAAATGTGTTGACTTATCCAAGGATTCGACTCTCATTTTAGATTCATTTTTTAATATATTAATTGATTCAGGTGAAACAAGTTCATCTCGCATAGATTGAAAAGCAACACATGGTGTGTCTAACTTGTAAAGATTTTTACGCACTATCTTAATCAATTTGAAAAGGTCAAGAAATCTCGGTACCCAACCAAGATACTTAAATACGTTTTTAGAATCTGTTATACCGTAGGATTCCTTGCATCCGCGAGCAGCCACATCCTTTTCCCTGTATTTGTTAGAATATACTCTAAGGGCAATATCAACTATTCTGACTCTGACTTTAACCTTAATGGGTATTGCAATACAAAACAGTTTTTTCACTCTTGGCTCTTTGATAGCCTGCTCAATAGCAAAAAGGTTGCCCATTGAATAACCCACAATGTATATCTCCTTGTGTGTTTGAAGCAATTCGTCAATTACCTTTTGAACACTATCTTCCCATTTATCAAGAGATGAGTGTGAAAAATCGTCAACACTTCCACAATGTCCAGCTGTAACCATAGCATAAATTGAATAATTCTCAGGAATAAGAGGAATCAATTCTCTAAAGTGATTGGGCGTACTTAAAATTCCGTGAATAAGCAATACTGCTTTCTCTGCCCCATCAACTATTCGTTTATATTCAACGTGTTTGTTCTGCATATCATCACCTCTATTTTTATTATATCACACTCAAAATTAATTTGCAACAAAAAAGGAGCTTTTTAAAAGCTCCTTTTATTTTTAATTCAAAAATCTTGACAAGAATGCTTTTGCTCTGTCTGTTTTGGGATTTGCAAAGAATTCCTTTGGATCTCCCTCTTCGCAAATAACACCGTCATCAATAAAGATAACTCTATCAGAAACGTCGCGTGCAAATGCCATTTCGTGAGTTACAACTATCATTGTAAGTCCTTCTTTGGCAAGCTCTCGCATAACGTCAAGAACTTCACCAACCATTTCAGGGTCAAGAGCAGAAGTAGGTTCATCAAAAAGAATTACTTCGGGATTCATTGCAAGAGATCTTACAATTGCAACACGCTGTTTCTGACCGCCTGAAAGTGTTGACGGGTAAACATCCGCTTTATCTTCAAGACCAATTCTTTTAAGAAGTTTATATGCATTTTCTTTCTCAGTTTCTTTGATTTCAGAAGCAGACTTAACAGGAAGTTTATCCTTAGAAAAGAGATTATGAATAATCGCTTTTCTTCTGTCTTTCATGGCACAAAGTACGGGAGAGAGCATAATATTCTGTATAACAGTTTTATTATTGAACAGATTAAAGTGCTGAAAAACCATACCTATACGGCGTAGGTGAATATTGATATCAACGCTTGTGTATGCGATATCAACACCGGCA
>JAZRRX010000041.1:0-37100 GCA_045651165.1 Eubacteriales bacterium | reverse complement strand
TTTGACTTTAAATAGGTTTAAAAAGTTTTGGGGTTATAGGGGGATTTTTCAAAATCCCCCTAAATCCGTATAAACTAACTTCCTCATAAATCCCAATTTATCCCTTAAAACAACTCAATAAGCTCTTTTGTGCTCTTTGTGAAATTGCGAATACCGTCATCAGTAATAGCCGCCATATCTTCAATACGACAGCCGTACTTTTCGGGAATGTAAATACCGGGCTCGAATGTAACAACATTACCTGTAACAAGCTTTGCGCCTGTGTCCATACCGGGAGCTAAGCGAGGACTTTCGTGAATGAACATACCAACACCGTGACCTAAAGAATGTCCAAATCTGCCCTCATAACCTGCGCCATTGATAACATCACGCGCGATTTGGTCAAGACGGAAGCATCCGCGCTCACCACTTGAAGCCGCCTCAAGTGCCTTTGTTTGCGCCTCAAGAACTGTGTAATATACCTTTTTAATTTCTTCGTCAGCCTTGCCGATGACAACTGTTCTTGTCATATCGGAGCAGTAGCCACCAACAACACAACCGAAGTCCATTGTCAAAAATCCACGTTCGAGCTTTACGTTACGGGGTACTCCATGTGGCATGGAAGAAGCTGTTCCCGAAACTGCAATAGTGTCAAATGACGTTCTTTCTGCACCATTTTTGCGCATAAAGAATTCAATTTCAAGAGCTACGTCAATTTCAGTCATATCGGGACGAAGAACGCTTATAATGTGGGAGAAAGCCGCGTCAGTAATTCTCTGTGCCTCTGCCATATTGTTAAGCTCATCATCAGTTTTGACCTCTCTCATCTTTGTGAGAATTGAAGATGCACCACTTACATATTTAACGTTGCCTTCTGCCGCCTTTTCAAAACGAGCAAGATCCTCTAAAGAGAGCGCACTCTCTTCAACGAGCATTGTGTCAATTCCGTTCTCTTTTGCAATTTGTGCAACGTATCTAAGATGTGAAATTTTGGGTGTAACAATTTCAAAATCATCGTGATTTACCTGTGAATTTGCTGCTTCAATATATCTAAAGTCGGTCTGAAGGAATGCCTTATCCTGCAAAACAACAACGTAGCCGTCATCGTAGTTGAAGTTTGTGATATAGCGCTGATTAACCGTGGAGCTAATCAAAACGCCCTCAATTCCCTCTTTTTTCATTATTTCCTGTAATCTTTTAACCTGTGTCATATTTATCTCCTTAATATATTATTTTTGCTTTTTAAAAAACTCGTTCAAAATCGGCTTTTCGAGTGCGCGCTTGAAACGAAAGAAAAGATTTTTCTTGTCCTTAATCGGTGGCACGAGAATGGCTTTCATTCCATTAAACTTGCCCGATAGGACGTCAGTGAAAATTTGGTCACCGACAAATGCCGTGCTCTCTTTTTTTGCTTCCAAACAATCAAGCGCCCTATCAATATTGCGCTTTGCAAATGGTTTTGTGCTTTTTGCATAGGCAGGAGCACCGATTTTCTCATTAAAAAGTTTTATCCTTTTGTCACTCGAATTATTCGAGATGAACGCATAACGAATATCCTCTTTGTCAAGTGTATAAAGCCACACGAGATTTTCCTCACTCGGCTCTGACTGTTCGTAAGGAGCCAAAGTATTGTCGATATCCAAAAGGAGTGTTTTTATATTGTTTTTCTTCAAAAAATCGGGCGTAATGTCGTTATATTTTTCAAAGTAAAAATCAGGATGAAAAAATCCGAACATAAAAAACTCCTTTCATTCAATAGTTATTATAATAATATCAAATTTTGCCTCGACTTTCAAGGAGTTTTATAAAAAAATAAATAAAATCAACAAAATTTTATACCTCTTATCAAAGTTTACTTTGTTAGGAAGATAGTTTTGCCTAAGTACTACCCTACGGAGCATTGATTAAATTTCGTTGCTTGTAGGGGTTCCACGAAACGAGCAGGCGCAGGTTTGGGGGTTCCCGTAGGGGTGGTCATCGGCCGCCCTTTCAAAAGATAAACCAACTCTTCGCCTCCCCTGAAATTGCATACAAAATCACCAAAGAGCGATATAATAAGTTGTGCATTTATAACACTTATGCCGAATTTGATATTTTTTTAACAAAGTTTTGCATTTTGTATTGACAATTTAAAAGAAATATGTTAAACTTTTAACGAAGTCTATGGAGAAGATATGTTTTTACTTATAAAAACAAATTATTTGACATTTTATAACATTCCATATAAAAATTATCCCAAAGGAGAAACGTTAATGAACGAAAAAATCTACGCTACTGTTGACAGCGTTGAAACACTCAATGAAGCGTTTGCAAAAACTCGCGCAGCGCAAAACAAATTTGCAACCTACACACAAGAGCAGGTTGACAAAATCTTCTTGGCAGCAGCATCTGCCGCAGACAAGGCAAGAATCACACTTGCAAAGCTTGCAGTTGAAGAAACAGGCATGGGCATTGTTGAAGATAAGGTTATCAAAAATCACTATGCCGCAGAATATATCTACAATGCATACAAGGATACAAAAACTTGTGGCGTAATCGAAGAAAACGAAGCATTCGGTACACAGAAGATTGCCGAACCCATCGGCGTAATTGCTGCAGTTATTCCCACAACAAATCCCACATCCACAGCAATTTTTAAATGCTTGCTTGCTCTTAAAACAAGAAATGCAATCATCATAAGCCCACACCCCAAGGCAAAGCTCTCAACAATCGCGGCAGCAAAGCTCGTTCTCGAAGCAGCAGTTGAGGCAGGCGCGCCGGAAGGCATCATCGACTGGATTGATGTTCCCTCTCTTGAACTTACTAACACAGTAATGAAAGAAGCTGACATCATTCTTGCAACAGGTGGTCCCGGAATGGTTAAGGCGGCATATTCATCCGGTAAGCCCGCACTTGGTGTTGGTGCCGGTAATACTCCCGCAATTATTGATGATAGCGCAGATATTCTTCTTGCAGTTAACTCAATTATCCACTCAAAGACATTCGACAACGGTATGATTTGCGCATCCGAACAGTCCGTTATCGTTCTTGATAGTATTTATGATGAAGTAAAGAAAGAATTTGCAACACGCGGTTGCTACTTCCTTAATGAAAAAGAAACCGAAAAGGTTAGAAAGACAATCATCATCAACGGCGCACTCAATGCTAAAATCGTAGGTCAGTCAGCACACAAGATTGCTTCCCTTTCAGGTGTTGAGGTTCCCGTTGGAACAAAAATCCTCATTGGTGAAGTAGAAAGCGTTGAGCTCTCTGAAGAATTTGCCCACGAAAAGCTCTCTCCCGTTCTTGCAATGTATCGCGCAAACACATTTGAAGATGCAGTTGCAAAGGCAGAGCACCTCGTTGCAGACGGTGGCTACGGTCATACTTCATCCGTATATCTTAACGAAATTACAGAAAAGGATAAGCTTTCCCTCTTCGCGTCAAAAATGAAGACGTGCCGTATCCTTCTTAATACTCCCTCATCCCACGGTGGTATCGGAGATCTTTACAACTTCAATCTTGCTCCCTCTCTTACACTTGGTTGCGGATCTTGGGGTGGTAACTCCGTTTCCGAAAACGTAGGCGTTAAGCACTTGCTCAATATTAAAACAGTTGCTAAGAGGAGAGAAAATATGCTTTGGTTTAGAACACCTGAAAAAATTTATATAAAGAAGGGTTGCCTCCCCGTAGCACTTGACGAGCTTAAGACAGTTCGTGGAGCTAAAAAGGCATTCATCGTAACAGATGCGTTCCTTTATCAGAACGGTTACACAAAACCCATCACAGATAAGCTCGACCAGATGGGCATTCAGCACACAACATTCTTTAACGTTCAGCCCGACCCCACACTTGCAAATGCAACTGAGGGTGCAGCACAAATGAGAGCATTTGCTCCCGATACAATCATCGCACTCGGTGGTGGTTCTGCTATGGACGCAGCAAAGATTATGTGGGTTCTTTACGAACATCCAGAAGCTGACTTTATGGATATGGCAATGAGATTTATTGATATCCGTAAGAGAGTTTATACGTTCCCCAAGATGGGTGAAAAGGCATACTTCATCGCTGTTCCTACATCAGCTGGTACTGGTTCTGAAGTAACACCTTTTGCAGTTATTACTGATGAAAAGACAGGAGTTAAATATCCTCTTGCCGACTACGAGCTTCTTCCCAATATGGCAATTATCGACACTGATTTCCATATGTCAGCTCCTCGTGGTCTTACAGCGGCATCAGGTATTGACGCAGTAACTCACGCAATTGAAGCTTATGCGGCAATGCTTGCAACTGACTATACAGATTCACTTGCTCTCCGCTCACTCAAGATGGTATTTGAATACCTTCCTAGAGCATACGAAAATGGTCAAACAGACGTTTTGGCTCGTGAAAAGATGGCAAACGCTGCTACAATGGCAGGTATGGCGTTCGCAAATGCATTCCTTGGAATTTGTCACTCAATGGCTCACAAGCTCGGTGCATTCCACCACCTTCCCCACGGCGTTGCTAACGCGCTTATGATTGAAGAGGTTATCCGCTTCAATGCTGCAGAAGCTCCCGTTAAGATGGGTACATTCTCACAGTACGACCACCCCCACACACTCGCAAGATATGCTGAAATTGCTGATTATCTTGGTGTTAAGGGCAATACTGATGAAGAAAAGCTCGAAGGACTTATCGCAAAGATTAACGAGCTTAAGGCAAAGGTTGGCATTAAGGAAACAATCAAGGACTATGGCATTGATGAACAGGACTTCTTAAATCGTCTTGATGACATGGTTGAACAGGCATTTGACGATCAGTGCACAGGCGCTAACCCCCGTTACCCCCTTATGAGTGAAATCAAGCAGATGTACCTCAATGCGTACTACGGCAAGCATTTTAGCGAACCCGAAATGCCCACTTCTGTATAAAGGAGATTAAAACTATGACAGTAATTGCACAAAGAAAGCATAAAACAATCTACCGTGACGGTGATAAAACAGTTAAAGTTTTCGATAAGGAATATTCCAAAGCGGACGTTCTTAACGAAGCGCTCAATCAGGCGAAAATTGAAGAAACAGGACTTAATATTCCAAAACTTCTCGGCGTTAATATGATTGACGGCAAATGGGCAATCGTAAATGAGTATATCGAGGGTACAACTCTCGCACAGCTCATGGAAGAAAACCCCGAAAAGAAGGACGAATATATCGAGCTTTTGGTTGAACTTCAAATGGAAGTTCACTCAAAGAAATCTCCCCTTCTCACAAAGCTCAAGGATAAGATGAATAGAAAGATTTCTATGTCAAGCCTTGATGCAACAACAAGATATGAGCTTCACACTCGTCTTGAGGGTATGCCCAAGCACAATAAGGTTTGCCACGGCGATTTCAACCCCTCAAATATCATTATTACTGAAGACGGTACAGCATATATCCTTGACTGGTCACACGCAACACAGGGTAACGCGTCAGCAGACGTTGCAAGAACATACCTTTTGTTCTGCCTTAACGGTGATACAGAGGGCGCAGAAAAGTACCTTAACACATTCTGCAAAAAGAGTGATACAGCAAAGCAGTACGTTCAAAAATGGATGCCCATCGTTGCAGCTTCACAGTCTGTAAAGGGCAACGAGGAAGAACGCGAGTTCCTTCTTTCTTGGACAGACGTTGTTGATTACGAATAGGAAATATGAAAAAAGCCGATGGTAACACCGGCTTTTTTTCTTTGAAAACACCCCAAATAAACTAACTAAAAAAGAGAGGCAAATGCCTCTCTTTTGTTTTTATTTCTCGCTAAATTCCTTAAGAACTAAATCTTTATTCTTTTCAAGTGCCCAGCGGATACTCCATTCTCTTGGGAAAATGAGCAAGTTATTGCCGCGATAGTCCTGAACCCACTTTGTATCTGTATCGAGCGTGAGCTTATTGATGTCGATATTCTCATTTTCAATCCAACGAACGTATGCCTGAGGCATGGGACGACGGATAATATCCACTCCGTATTCATGCTTAAGTCGATATTCAAGAACCTCAAACTGAAGCACACCAACAACGCCGACAATTACTCTTTCCATACCGGAGTTTGGCTCGAAGAACATCTGAATTGCACCCTCTTGCGCAATCTGATTCATACCCTTTGCAAACTGCTTACGCTTCATTGAATCCTTCTGCTCAACAAGTGCAAAGTGCTCGGGCGCAAACGTGGGAATTCTATCAAACTTGAACTTCAAACTTGGGTCGCAAATTGTGTCGCCGATTGAGAAAATACCTGGGTCGAAAACACCAATAATATCTCCTGCATAGGCATAATCAATGATTTCGCGCTCCTGAGCCATCATCTGCTGAGGCTGTGAGAGTTTTGCAACCTTGTTGTTCTGAACGTGGAGATATTCCTTATTTTTATCAAATTTTCCTGAACAAATTCTCATAAATGCGATCCTATCGCGGTGAGCCTTGTTCATATTTGCCTGAATTTTGAAAACAAATGCAGAGAATTTTTCATCAAATGGATCAACAACTCTGTCCTCTGCATGTCTTGGAAGAGGTGAAGTTGTCATCTCAAGGAAGCATTTGAGGAATGGCTCAACACCGAAATTGTTAAGAGCAGAGCCGAAGAATACGGGAGAGAGCTTGCCGTGGCGCACTCTTTCAAGGTCGAATTCATAGCTCGCAACGTCCAAAAGCTCAATCTGATCAACAAGCGCACGTCTGTCGTATTCACCGATAAGCTCATCCATTTTTTCAATGTCGGTAATGTCGCACTTGATACCCTCAATACGATTTCTACCACTGTGGAACTCGTCAAACGCGAGAATTGAACGATTTTCACGGTCAAAAACGCCCTTAAAGTTGACACCACAACCGATGGGCCAGTTCATAGGATACGTGCCAATTCCGAATTCCCTTTCAAGCTCGTCAAGAAGGTCGAATGGATCCTGCGCCTCACGGTCAAGCTTGTTGATGAATGTGAAAATCGGAATATCACGCATAGCGCAAACCTTAAAGAGCTTTCTTGTCTGTGGCTCGATACCCTTTGCCGCGTCAATTACCATTACGGCAGAGTCGGCAGCCATAAGAGTTCTATATGTGTCCTCGGAGAAGTCCTGGTGTCCGGGTGTGTCGAGGATGTTGATGCAATAATCGTTATATTCAAACTGCATAACTGAAGATGTGATTGAAATACCTCTTTGCTTTTCAAGGTCCATCCAGTCACTTGTCGCGTGGCGGTCAGAAGCCTTGCCCTTAACAGTACCTGCGGACTGAATTGCACCACCGTAAAGGAGGAATTTTTCAGTCAAGGTTGTCTTACCTGCGTCAGGGTGGGAGATTATCGCAAACGTTCTTCTTCTTTTTACTTCGTGATTAAAATCTGCCATTTTTCTTTCCTTTATACTAAAATTAGTTAATTTTAAATGTTCACAACATTTCTATTATACTATTTTTTAATCTATTTTTCAAGATATTTTCAAAAAATTATGTAAAAAAGAAATAGCAGGGCTTGTCCCTGCTATTTATTATAAATCAAATTTTTCTTTTATCATCATTGCCACGATGTCGGGCGAAAGATTGGTATTGTCAATTCTCAAATAATTTTCAAATGGAATTTCACCCTCGTTACTAACAAGGCGATATCTTTCTTCATTCAACAATCTCTGCTCCGAAACAGCCAAATCGCGCTTCGATGCCTTATTTTTAAGACGGTTTTCAGTCTTGTTTCGTTCAATTCGCACACTTTGGTCGGCAATCAATTCCACGCAACAAACCTCGTCGAATTTCTCTGCAACACTCATAATGTATTCCCTATCCGTCGGCATATCGAAAGCCCATAAAAATGTGAAAATCATACCTGCGTTGTCGCTCTTTAAAAACTCCTCAAAAATAATCTCGCGCAATTTTTGAGTCACACCACCGTGAAAATAGCCAAAAATGTCAATCACGGGCTCAATCATCATATGATTGTGAAAAAGACGCAAATCAGTTATTTTCATAAGCTCCTGACCAACGGTCATTTTTCCAACAGCACCCGAGCCGACTATTATTACCAATTTCATATTTTCACCTGCCTTATATTTATCAATCCATTTCTTCAAGATGAAATTCTTTTTGAAGCATATAGTAACGTTTTCGACTTTTTGATCTACTATTAGAAAGCATTTCTTCAAATTTGCGTGAATATTCTACTTCTCTCCTTAACATTTCGATAAACTGATTTTTCTCTTTTTCAGTTGGTATGTATCCAATAAAACTAAATAAAAAATCAAAATTTGTTCCGTGCCTATACAAACGTCCAGGCAAGGGATATGTTTCTCTATTACCAAGCATAATCCCATATTTTACGAATGGAATAACGTTTTTGTGATACATAGCTTTATGGCTATAAGTAATTGCATCATGAGTAGATACTGTACCCACTTTAGATTCAACAATTACTCGAGGAATAATTTTGCCATTAACTTTTTCATATATTATTAAATCAGTTTCAAAAGGAGTAACATCATAACTTTCTCCGTCAATATGCCAACTTTCGTCAAATGATGATATCTCAAAAGCATAAGGAATCTTCTTCAAAACATCAACATATATTTCATCACCAAGATTTGAATTCTCGATCAATTCTTTTATACTTTTTGTCCACTCATTTTCACGCATTTATTTTCCTCACTTTTATTTTTTATTTGTTCAATAATTATATCACAAGCTCAAAGTTGTGTCAAGCACAAACATCTCGGCTACGTGTCATTCTGAGCGATAGCGAAGTTTTGCGAGTGCAACAAAGTGAAGCAAGCAAAACCAAGCGCATTTATGCGCGCAGGAATCTATGATCGAGTTTTTGTGGCTTTCGTTCTGTAAGTAACTTTTTGTTCAAATTTTAATTTATCGAGGAGATAGTTCGAGGTATACGGCAACGAATTGCATGTTGTTGTAGGGACAGGGGTGGTCGGCTGTCCGTTCCACACGCAAAGTAACTTTTATAAGAAAATGTTATGCTTTGCTTCGTACGAAGCCGTGATGATATTTGGTACTCCATTACTGCGGACAGTCGAGGACGCCTGTCCCTACAACTGAAAATTGCAAATAAATTATAAATTTTCTCATTTCTCTACAAACCCTAATTTTTATCAAAAAACGGCAGGTTTTCCTGCCGTTTTTCCCTATTTTATATAATAGTTTTGTCCAATTATTTTGACATTGTTTCAACAATTTCTTCTGCTTTTTTCAAAGCTTCGTTAATCTTTGTTGTGTCAACACCACCTGCCATAGCAGAGTCGGGACGTCCGCCACCCTTACCGCCTGTAACTGCCGCTACAGCACCTACGAGCTTGCCTGCGTGAACACCATTTGCAACTGCGTCCTTACCTGCAACTGCGATAAAGTTGAGCTTTCCGTTTGCATTTACTGCAAGCACTGCAACTGTGTCAGAATGCTCTGCCTTAATCTTGTCACCAAGTGTTCTTGCGCTATCAACATCCATACCCTCGGCATTGAATGCGATAAGTTTAACGGACTTAATCTGTTTTGCAGAGTTAAGAACTCCGTCAAGTTTAGATGCAGCAATCTTATTATTGAGTGCTTCGATTTCCTTCTTCAAGGAAGCAATTTCACCCATAACGGCATTTGCTCTCTTTGCAAGGTCGTTTGCGTTGGGAACTTTGAGTTCAGCCGCAGCCTGATTGATAAGTGCCTCGCGTGTAGCAAGAACGTGAAGAACACCAAGACCTGTTACCGCCTCAATTCTTCTTACACCTGCTGCAACGGAAGACTCGGAAGTTATCTTGAAAAGTCCAATCTTGCCTGTGTTATCACAGTGTGTACCACCACAAAGCTCAGTTGAGAAGTTACCCATCTTAACAACGCGAACTGTCTTGCCGTACTTTTCACCAAAGAGTGCCATAGCACCCTCTTTTCTTGCGCTTTCGATGTCCATTTCTCTTGTAACGATTTCGTTAGCCGCAAGAATGTGCGCATTAACAAGTGCTTCAACCTGCTTAAGTTCGTTTTCAGTAAGAGCAATAAAGTGTGTAAAGTCGAAACGACAAACGTTTTCATCAACGTAAGAACCTGCCTGCTCAACGTGTGTACCAAGTACAGAACGAAGAGCCGCCTGAAGCAAGTGAGCCGCAGAGTGATTTCTCTTGATAGCATCACGGCGAGCATCTGTGATGTCCGCAGTTACTGTGTCTCCAACGTTCAAAGTTCCGTTTGCAACTGTGCAAAGGTGAATGTAAACACCGTCAGTTTTCTTTGTATCATAAACTGTCAAGAGTGAGTTTTCACCATGGATTGTACCTGTGTCGCCAACCTGACCACCACCCTCTCCGTAGAAAGGAGTCTTGTCAAGAACTACTGTGCAATCACCCTCGTTTACACTTTCAACGCTTTCATCATTAACAAGAATAGCAATAACCTTTGCTTCAGTCTTGTAATCTGTGTAACCTGTAAATTCGGTTTTGGGAAGGTCTGCAAGAAGATTCTTTGAGTTATCGGACCAGCCACTGATATTAGCTCTTGCCTCTCTTGCTCTTGTTCTTTGGTCGAGCATAAGCGCCTTAAATGAGTCCTCATCAATCTTGAGGTGGTTTTCTTCTGCAATTTCGCGTGTCAAATCAATGGGGAAACCAAATGTATCATAAAGCTTGAATACTTCTTCACCTGAAATTGTGTCACTGTTTTCGGAGAGCGCACCACGAATGAGGTCGGAGAGAATTGAAAGACCTGCATCGATTGTTGCATCGAATCTTTCTTCTTCCATAGAAAGCACCTTGCGAATGTAATCACCCTTTTCGGAGAGTTCGGGATAAGCCGCGCAGCTTTCGTTAATCGCCACGTTAACCATATCTACAAGGAACGCGTGGTTAATGCCAAGAAGTTTTCCGTGACGGCAAGCACGACGAATAATTCTACGAAGAACGTATCCACGACCTTCGTTTGAAGGAATAACGCCGTCAGCAATCATAAACATTGCGCTTCTTGTGTGGTCAGTGATAACACGGATTGAGATGTCGTTGTTAGCATCGTTGCCGTATGTCTTGCCACAAATTTCGCAAACCTTGTCAATGATTTTACGAATTGAGTCAACCTCAAACATATTATCTACGCCCTGCATTACGCAAGCAAGACGTTCAAGACCCATACCTGTGTCGATATTCTTCTGTGCAAGTTCTTCGTATGTGCCGTCGCCCATGTTGTTGAACTGTGAGAATACGTTGTTCCAAATTTCCATGTATCTGTCGCATTCGCAACCAGGCTTACAGTTGGGGTCACCACAACCGTACTTTTCACCACGGTCGAAATAAATTTCAGAACAAGGACCGCAAGGACCTGTGCCGTGCTCCCAGAAGTTGTCTGCCTTACCCATACGAACAACGTGCTCGGGGTTAACACCAATGTGATTTACCCAAATATCGTAGGACTCGTCATCCTGCTCGTAAATTGAGGGCCAGAGCAAGTTTTCGGGGATTTCAAGTTCTTTTGTGAGGAATTCCCAACACCATTCGATAGCTTCAACCTTAAAGTAGTCACCGAATGAGAAGTTACCAAGCATTTCAAAGAATGTGCCGTGACGAGCTGTGTGACCAACTCTTTCAAGGTCGGGAGTTCTGATGCACTTTTGACAAGTACAAACGCGATTTCTCGGTGGCTCTTCTTCACCTGTAAAGTACTTCTTCATAGGAGCCATACCGGAGTTAATAAGAAGCAAAGATTTGTCATTGATGGGTACTAATGGGAAGGATTTAAGTCTTAAATGTCCCTTTTTTTCAAAGAAAGCAAGATAGCTTTCTCTCAAATCATTAAGTGATGTCCATTTCATTTTTTTCGTTTCCTTTCGGTTTTATAAGAATAATTGATTTTCTGTTTGATTACGGGTAAAATAAAAAGCCCCCACGCCAAATGCCAAAGCATAAGGACGAGAGCGCTCGCGATACCACCTTATTTCGCCATTTCCTCACGAAAATGACCTCATTAGCTAAAAATAGCCCACGCTTTAACGGGCGCACCCGACTTTCCTTTCGGAAGCAACTCAAAGATAGCTTCATATTCCCCGCCCTACTGCCTCGCACCACCCGACAGCTCTCTGAAAGCAACGAAAAACACTACTTATTCTTGTCATCGTATTTCATACATAGATATATTATCAAAAATCAACGAATTTGTCAATAGATTTGATGAAATTTATAACACAAGATATCCTCTTTTCAAATTTTAACTTAACCAAATTCAATTTTGTAAATTATCATTCGTCTATTTGCACCATAAACATTTCTATCAAAACTTAATAACTGTATATATGTAACATATTGTTTAATAATGTCAAATATTTTTATGAACATTGTTGATTTGTTACATATATTGTGTTATACTTAATAAGTATTACATATATCTAGTCAAAATAGTCCTTTTTTCACACAAAATGGTGTGGCGATAACGAAAGGATATGATAGCATTCGTGTCTTTTCGTTATCGCAAAATGAAGTTCACATAAAATTTAGAAAGGAAAATATTATGACTAACAGCTCCATTTTCACAAGAGTGTTTGCTCTTGCGCTTTGTGTTTTGATGTTTGCAGGAATTTTAACTGCGTGCTTCCAAAATACAGAGTCAAATCCCGAGATAAGCACTCAATCCCCCACAAACTCCACAGTGGGAACAACTACAACAGGGGGTCAGGTTGAAAACGAACCTAACGAAGATCCCACTCCTGTTGACCCTAACCAAATTTTTTCAGGATCAACACCCCTTGCAAACGATGCCTTAATCTACGGCACACTTGCAAATGACGTATTCATCGGTGGTGAAGAAGGCGTTGCCGCTATAATTCCCGCAGACGTTAAAGTTGAAGCAGGCGCATCCTCTCTTTCACTTTCTGTAAAGAAAGTTGAAGACGAAAATCTTGCCGATGCACTTTCAAACCTTGACGTTCACATTTCCGGTGTTGCGGCTGACAACCTCGTTCCAATGACAGTTAAGCTCGGCGCTATCCTCCCCATAGGACTTAGCCAAACAGAGCTCAAGCTCTATCATATTGAAAATGACACACCCGTTCTCATGACAAGAGTTGCAAGCGCACGCGACTTCGCAATTCATAACCAGTACGTTTACAACGAAGAAACTGGTGATGTTACAATCTACGTTGCTTCCTTCTCTGAATTTGTAGCAGTACAGTCAACTGCAAGTGAGTGGGAAGATAACACAGAAGCAGACACATCTTGGTATAATGAAAACGAGACCGAATTTACACTCAAAGATGTTGCAGATTTTCTCGGTTTTAGAAATCTTGTTGACTCAGGCGTAACGTTCGCAGAGAAAACAGTAACTCTTGCTACTGACATCGACCTTGCAGGTAAACTCTTCAACCCTATCGGTTACGGCTATGCTGATAATGGCGGTCAGGCATTTATGGGTACATTCGATGGTGGTAATCACACAATCTACAACCTCTATCAAAATGGTTGGGAGCTTGGTTACTCCTATAGCACAGCAGGTGGTGGCTTGTTTGCATCTGTAAAAAATGCAACTATCAAAAACCTTGCTATTAATGGCGCTAATATCGTTATGGAATGTATCGATATGGGTACTGTAGTAGGTTATGCGCAGGGCAAATGTACTTTTGAAAATATTATTGTTACAAATTCCAAACTTGCTAACTATCAGCGTTATACAGGCGGTGTTGTAGGTGAAGTTTGCAAGGGTGATGGTATTGAAGATACATATACTCACACATTTACAAACATAACAGTTGACTCTTCAGTAAAAATTTCTTCACTTTGGGGTGACTTTGACAACGCTTGCGGCGGTGTAATCGGTGGCAAGTGGGGTACCGCAAGAGTTTTGATGCAGAACGTAATAGTTGCTGCTGAAATCGACGCGTTCAGTGACGTAACAGCTGCATATCAGTGGTATGCTTACCGTCGTTGCGGTATGCTTATCGGTCATACAGAGCAGAACAGCCCCAAGAAAGCGCTTAATGCAGCAGCTGACTTCTTGACATGCGTAAACGTTAACGTTTACTATGGTGACTGGGTAAATTACAATTATTATCAATTTACCAACCAATCCGGTGAAAATTCTGAAGGTAAAGACGTTACTTGGCAAAACAATTATCCTTGGGTAAGAGCTGAAGCAGGCGAACATACAGGCGCTTTCAGTAATGTTAGATATGGTAACCCCATTATTGACGGTCAGAAAATAAATACTCTCGAACTTGCAGAAGCAAATCATACCGGCTTCGTAACCATCACATTTAACCAGCTCTACGGTGGCGGACAGGGTGTTTATGGAACCAATGACCACGAAGGTAAAGGTGTAACAATCCACAATAAACTTACAAAAACATTTTATATTGAAAATAATCTTGATTGGCAGAATCTTAAACTTTACTACTGGTTCCAAAATGGCAACGATACTTGGACAACAATTGTTGACGGTATTGATTTGACAGAAGAAAATGGTGTTTACAAAGTTAATGTTCCCGCATACGCATTCGCATTTAAGATTACAGCTGACGGCGAGAATGAAACTCGTGAGTTCTATTTGTCTGAAGTTGAAGAAAATGGCACATATACACTTGATTTCGAGCACGTTCACAACTTTAGAGCTAATCGTTGTGACTGCGGCGCGGCTAAACAAGAACTTGAATATCAATTCACATTCGGTGAAGACGGTGAAGCAAAGCATAGTGATGGTTCGGGTGCTTCTGAATATACCGAAACTGTTGACGATTATACACTCACATTAAGTATTATTTCAAGTGTTTATCATAATGCACGCGACGAAATGGGTAACTCTTGTATCAAACTTGGTACAAGCTCAGCCGTTGGTAAGTTCTCATTTACAGTTCCCGAAGATGTAGTAAAGGTTATCATTTACGTTGCAGGTCGTGAAGATAAGGATGCCAAGGTTTCGGTAAACGGTGTTGAGTATGAAATCACAACTCACTCTGATGACGGTGAATACACGGCTATCATAGTTGATACAAGTGAAAATAAGACAGTATCTTTCACAACTGTTTCACTCAACGGTGAAGAACGTTGTATGATTAATACAATCTCTTACGTAACAACAAGAGTTGTTGAAAATCATACTTGCAGTTTCTCCGAAGCAACCTGTACAACAAAAGCAACATGTTCAATTTGTGGTGCTACAACAGGTGAATTTGCTGACCATAATTGGAATGATGCAACTTGCGAAGCTCCAAAAACATGTGATGTGTGTGGTGAGACCGAAGGTGAAATGCTTCCTCACACAGACAATGATCCTGCAGACCATATTTGTGATATTTGTAACGCAGAAAACGTTTCAGAACACAACTATACTGATGGCTATTGCTCAATTTGCGGTGCAAAAGAACCCGCAGATTACTCTGGTGAATATTATATCGCTGCTATCCGTTCCTCAGGTAATTACTTCTATATGACAAGTGACCTCGGCACAGCTTCAACACAACGTTATCAAGCTATGGATTCTGGACTTACAGAACTTCCCTCACTGATAACTAGTGGTGAAAATGATAGGATTTTCGTTCTTGAAAAGAATGAGGATGGAACATATTACATTTATACAAAAGGCGTAGACAGTAATAATTATCTCGGTTGGACGAGTGGTAACTCTGGTGCTTTGGTTTCTAAATCAGACGCAAAGAAATTTACTATTACGATAAATGATAATGGTACATTTAATATCAAGTTTGATAGCAGATACCTTTCTCTCAATGGCACATCTGGAAATGATTATTTTGCATTCTACACAGGAACTCAAAAACAAGATCTCACTTTAATTCCTGTTAAAACTTGTGAGCATACAAGCAGAACAAATGAAACAATCGCCCCCACATGTACTGAAGATGGATATACAGTTGAAAAATGTTCAACCTGTGGCAAGGAAATGAGCAGAACAAACGAAATCCCCGCAACAGGTGAACATACATATGAAAATGGTTCATGCACAGGTTGTGGTGCAGAAGATCCTAATGCAGGTGGTTCAACTGAACCCACTCCCGATCCTGAAACACCTACAGAACCCACTTGGACATTGACCGACATTGCAAATATTAAATCAACTGATATTGTTATTATCGTTTTGACAACAAACAATGGCACACATTATGCTATCAGTAACGATAAAGGAACATCTGCTGCACCCACAGCGGTCATTGTAACGTTAAGTGGAAAAGCTGATGACAATATCATGTGGAATATTTCCAACGATAATGGCAATTTGACAATTTATCCTAACGGAACTACTGCAAAATGGCTCTACTGTACATCTACAAACAACGGTGTTCGTGTAGGTACAAATACAGACAAGACATTCGCTATTGATGCAACCTCTGGCTACCTTAAACACACAGGAACAAACCGTTATGTTGGCGTTTACACAACTAATCCCGATGTTCGTTGTTACACAAGCACAGGCACAAATATCAACGAGCAAACTCTTGCATTCTATGTATATAACAGTGGCTCCGAAGGTGGTGAAACACCTTCTTGCGAACATACAAATGCAACAAATGAAATCACAAAAGAAGCTACTTGTATGGAAAAAGGTATTAGAACGTACACATGTGGTTGTGGTGAAACATGGACAGAAGAAATTGCTAAAAATTCTGACAATCACGTTAAAACTACTGGAACTTGTGACTGTGGAGTAGTACTTGGTGGTTCAAGTGAACCTGCCACACTCGCAAAATTTGAATTAGGTGCAAATGGTTCTGCTACTCACAGTGATGGTTCAGAAAAAACATCATATTCTGAAACAGTAAATGGATATACACTTAATATTACTGGTGGTTCAAAAATGTATACTGGCGCAAGAGATGCAAAGGGTAATTCAGCACTCAAACTTGGTACAGGTTCTGTGGCTGGTAAATTCACATTTACAGTTCCCGAAAATGTAACATCAGTTGTTATTTATATTGCAAAATATAAAACTAATACTTCTAAAGTTACAATTAATGGCACAACTTATACACTCACAAATAATTCAAATGATGGTGCATATGATATAATTACTATTGACACATCATCAACTAAAACAGTATCTTTAACTACTGTATCAGGTGGTTATCGTGCAATGGTTAACTCAATTGAATTTATCGGTATAGCAAATTAATTAATACAAAAACCCCATCTCCTATCCCCCACCCTCGCGGTGGGGGATTTTTTGCGCCTCATAACATAAATTAGGGAGCTTTTAGAAGTACGGAAAGTGCTCGATAAATTGGGATTTGTCGAGAAGTTTAAAAGTTAGTTTGCCTATGAAGCGGACGCACACGGTGCGCCCCTACAAAGACAGTACTAATTCTAAAGCCATATAATAACCAAATTGTAAACGAAATGTCTACTAATTTGCTATATTTGACGCACAAACACCGTAGGGGCGCACTGTGTGCGTCCGTTGTTCAACAAAACTAACATCTCTATAAATCAAAATTTGAACAAAAAAGAAGGCAAATGACTAATCACTCGCCTTCATAAAATTTATTCTCTTTGCATAAGCAAATTAACGGTCTTTTGCATCAATTTTTCATCAAATCAATAACGCAAAAATTCGTCTAATAAATTTTTAACGCTTGCTAAACGGCAAGCTACACTCTCAATCCCAATTATTTTGTAGGATTATTCGCACCAAGAGAGTTTTCGTAGGATTCTACCATCTTCTTAACCATCTGACCGCCGATAGAACCTGCCTGACGGCTTGTGAGGTCACCATTGTAACCGTTGTTGTTAAGAGTTACACCTACTTCGTTAGCTGCCTGCATCTTGAATTGTTCAAGTGCCTTTTTAGCTGACTTCTTTGCCATAACGTTCTCCATTCTGTCGTTTTGACGACTGATTTTTCCTCTTTCAGAAAGGAAATTAATCTATATTATCGAGAGGCGTTGCAATCGACTTTAACAACGCACTCTCGCATCGCAAAATCGTTCACTTCGCTTCTCTGCTATTATTTTGACCAATAGTAAAAATTATATGAATGGAAAAATTTGTTTTATTTTGATATAAAAAAGCGAGCTTTTGCTCGCTTTAATTTATTATTATTTTATTTTCAACCACTCATTACGAGTGATGGCATAAACAAACAAAAACTCCTCACCGTCATCGTATTCCTTGATTTTGCTCAATCCGATTGCCTTGGCGGTAGAGTATGATGCGACGTTATCTTTATTCATATATGAATATGCGCTATCATATTGTGTATTTTCAAAAAGCCAGTCACGAACTGCCAAAGCCGCTTCCTTGGCATATCCGTTTTGCCAATGATTTTTATTAATATGGTATCCAATTTCGGGTAGAATTTCACCGTCAATTTTTTGAAGTGAGATACCACAATCACCGATAAACTCTCCGCTTTCCTTAAGTTCAATTGCCCAAAGTCCAAAGCCGTTTTCTTTATAAGAATCGATGCACCAATCGAGCCATCTTTTAACACCGTTTTCATCATAAGGACGAACATAATATTTCATAGTTTCTGCATCACAAATTATATCGCGCAAACCATTAAAATCGTCATAGTTATATTCTCTCAAAATAAGTCGTTTTGTTTCAATTATTGTCATAGTTCCCTCTCTAATATCTTATATGAAATAATTTTACCACGTTTTTTTAGAATTGTAAATGTTGTTTTGCATATTTTTTTCAAAACTCCTCAACCTAATCAAAAGGAGATAAAAATGATTAAAATTTTGCATTTTATAACTGACACAAATATCGGCGGCGCGGGAAATTTGCTCTGCCAACAACTAAAAGGTATGGACGATAAGCGGTTTGACATCACCGTTGCTTTGCCAAAAGATAGCGCACTTATAAAGAAACTTGCGCCTCTGCCCTGCAAAATCATTCAATTAAAGTATGGTGCAGACAAATCATTTTCGATAGAAAGTATTAGAGAAAATTATCAAATAATTAAAAAAATGCACCCTGATATTGTGCACTCACACGGCTCACTTTCTTCAAGAATTGCCTCCAAAATTTTGAATATTCAAAGCCGAGTTTTTACGCGTCATTGTGCGCCCCCCGTACCAAAATATATGAATAATCCCATTGCAAAATGGACTTTTGGCAAGATAAATGACCTGCTTTCGACCAGCATTATTGCCGTTTCACCCTCTACCAAACAAAATCTTATTGATATGGGTTGCGATGCTCAAAAAATCATCACCATTGTTAACGGAGTTGCTCCCTTGCGTCTTTTATCAGATGACGAAAAAGCTTTTTTGTGCGCCAAATATGGTTTAAATAATAGTGATTTTGTTGTTTCGTATTTTGCCCGACTCGAAGAAATCAAAGGACATAAAACTCTTCTCGAAGCGGCTAAAATCTGCCAAAAACAGTACCCGAATTTTCGTTTTTTCATAGTCGGCACGGGTTCTTGTGAACGAGAATTAAAAAACTATGCACACAAAATCGGAGTGGATAACGTAGTACATTTTGTCGGCTTTTTAGAGGACGTTGCCTCCATTTTTAACATCACTGACGTTAACGTTAATTGCTCATATGTAAGTGAAACGGCTTCCCTTTCACTATCCGAAGGAATGAGCCTTGCTATTCCTAGTGTTGCAAGCAATGTCGGGGGTAATCCCTATATGGTGAAAAACGAAGAAAATGGACTCCTTTTTCCTCCTCGCACGCCCGAGGCACTCGCGAACGCACTAATTCGACTGTACAACGATAAAAAACTTTATAAAAAATGCTCACTTGGAGCATATAAACGTTATCAAGAGGAACTGAATGATAAAATTATGTGTCAAAAAATGACAAGATTTTATTTGAAAGAAGTGAAATAAACAAAAAGGAGAGCGAAAGCTCTCCTTTTTGTTATTTTACAACCACATTCTCATCACCGAGAAGGTTTTTTAGTTGTTTTATTGTGTAGTCAGTTGCATCGAAACCAAGTCCCGATGGGTTATATTGCTTGGTTGAACTATCAAAGAAGACAACCTCAACACTTCCCTCAAAAATTTCAACAAGATTTTTGACTCTTACAAATTCATCGCAAGTAAGATTTGGCACTCTCAAATAGAGCTTCTTTGCCTTCTGCACGCCACCAAAAACATGCTTGTTCTCCTCTTGCTTTTTAGGTTGTACCACCTTATTTTCACTACTTGGAACATATTCACCATTTCTTTGAAGTGGCTTTACGCCTGAAACAATAAATTTTACATTCTCGTCATCTCGAATTTGCAATGTTCCATTAACACAGAGTACTGCATCCTCATTGATAAATCGAGCAACTCCAATATATGAGCGAGAAAATGCGATGCACTCAATCTCACCATAGCGGTCGCCAAGCGTGAAGAATGCCATTTTATCACCATTTTTTGTGGTTTTTATGGTTACAGAATTCACAATTCCCACAATATTAATAAATTTGCGCTCACCTGTGTCTTCTTGCTCACCAAGTGAAACTATTTCTTCGCGAGGAATATCATCAATATTCTCTCGATAAGAGTCAAGTGGATGTCCCGAGAAGTAAAGTCCCGTTGCTTCCTTTTCCTGCGCAAGCTTGGTTGCAAGTGGTATTTCGGGCAAATCGGGATATTTAAACGAAAGCCCTGTGTCAAGTCCCTCTGCCATTGAGAAAAAGTCGAGCTGACCTGCAATATTACTACCACGCTTGCTTGTAGCACCGTCAATTATCATTTCATAACTTGCAATAAGTTGACTACGATTTTTTCCGAGTCGGTCCATAGCACCACTTTTTAAAAGTGATTCAACCATTCGTTTGTTCATGTCATAATCACTCATTCGGTCAACAAAATCGTCAAATGACGAGAAAGGTCTTCTCTTTCTCTCTTTAATTGCATTTGCCACAAAGTTTTGTCCCACATTCTTTATTGCCAAAAGACCAAAACGAATATTATTTTCACTAACGTGGAAATACATTTCACTCTTATTTATATCGGGTGGCAAAACTCCAATTCCGAGCTTTGAGCAGTCGGAAATATATTCTGCAATCTTTGGCATATTGCCGAGCACAGAGGTAAGTAATGCAGCAAAATATTCCTTTGGATAATGAGTTTTAAGATATGCCGTACGATAAGAAATTATCGAGTATGCCGCCGCGTGACTCTTGTTAAAGGCATAGTTTGCAAAGCTAATCATATCATCAAAGAGCTTTTCTGCCTTTTTGCCGTCCACTCCGCGAGAAATAGCACCTGTGGTAAATGCTCCTCTTTCGGCTTCAAGCACGTCGTGTTTCTTTTTGGACATAGCACGGCGCACAATGTCGGCGTGTCCAAAGGTGTAGCCTGCAACCATACGGAAAATACTCATTACCTGCTCTTGATATACCACAACGCCCGAAGTAGATTTTAAAACATCACGCAACATTTCAAGCGGATATTCAATTTTTTCGGGGTTTTCACGACACTCAAGATAGTGAGGAATTGAATCCATAGGACCTGGTCGATATAGAGAAATCGCAATAATTATGTCCTCAAGATTTTTAGGCTTAAGTTCGGATAAGAATTGTCGCATTCCTGCACTTTCAAGTTGGAAAATGCCTTCCGTCATACCAGTTGAAATAAGGTCATAAGTGTCCTTATCATCAAGTGGGATTTTTTCAATATCAAAATTGGGATTGTTCTCTTTTATTTGCAAAACCGCGTCATTGACAATGGTTAAATAACGAAGTGCCAAAAAGTCGAATTTGAGAAGTCCCAAATCGGCAACGGCATCCATATCGTATTGAGTTATAGTCATTCCGTTGCTTAAAGCAAGTGGAACATAATTATAAAGTGGCTTGTCAGTAATGACAATTCCCGCTGCGTGAATGCTCACGTTTCTCGGCATTCCCTCAAGTGCCATTGCAGTGTCAATTAGCTTCTTGTTTTGCTCACTCTCATCATATTTTGCCTTAAAATCGGGATCGCGCAAAGCGTCTTCAAGCGTAATTCCAAGTACGCGTGGTATTTTTGTTGCCACTGCATCAACGTCAGAATAGCTCATTCCCATCGCGCGTCCCGTATCGCGTATTGCAGCCTTTGCCGCAAGCGTACCAAAGGTCGCAATTTGTGAAACGTGGTCGCTTCCGTATTTTTCCTTGACGTATTCTATTATCTCATCACGTCTGTTATAGCAAAAGTCCATATCAATATCGGGCATCGACACACGCTCGGGATTTAAAAATCTCTCAAACAAAAGGTCAAAAACAATGGGGTCAATGTCGGTGATATAGAGCAAATATGCCACAAGGCTTCCAGCTCCCGAGCCTCTGCCGGGCCCTACCGGAATATGCTTTGAACGGGCAAAATTAACATAGTCCCAAACGATTAGGAAATAGTCGCTATAGCCCATAGAATCAATAACCGAAAGCTCGTAATCTATTCTTTCAAGATATTCGCATTTTGTGTGATCTTGATAGGAAATCGTGCCGTTTTGTTCCCTCTTTTCAAGTCCCAAAAGTACAAGGGAACGCAAATATTCCCCTGCTCCCTTGCCGTTTGGCACGGGGTATTTCGGCAAGATAAATCCGTTATTTTCTATTTCAAAATTACATCTTTCGGCAATTTTGACAGTGTTTTCAATAGCACCCTCGTATTTGCCAAAAAGAAGCTTCATTTCATCAGTATCTTTGTAGTAAAATTCATCAGTTTCAAAGCCGATGGGACGTCCGTCCGTTATAACTTTGTTCATCTGAATGCACATCAATATTGCCTGGGTGTCAGCATCTCTTCTGCGAAGATAATGACAGTCATTGGTCGCAACCAAAGGCAAGTCGCATTCTTTTGCGAGTGCCACAAGGTCGGGTAAAATCTGCTTTTGCTCCTCAAATCCGTGGTTTTGAATTTCAATATAGAAATTGTCCTTGCCAAAGATTTCGGCATATTCAAGAGCCGCCTGCTTTGCCATATCAAAATCTCCCGCGGTGAGCAATCTTGGAATTCTTCCCGCAAGACACGCCGAAAGAGCAATAAGCCCTTCACTATAACGTTTAAGAAGCTCTATATCAACTCTCGGCTTTGAATAAAATCCTTCTGTATAAGACAAAGAAACCATTTGCAAAAGATTTTTGTATCCCACCTCATTTTTGCAAAGCAAAACAAGATGATAGGGTTGTCCGTTGCCAAGTGTCTTGTCAAAACGCGACTTTGATGCAACGTAAACCTCGCAACCAATAATACCCTTTATTCCCTCCTTTTTACAGGCAGAAAGAAAGGCAGGCGCGCCAAAAAGAACGCCGTGGTCGGTAAGCGCCACCGCTGTGTGTCCGCATTCCTTTGCGCGTTTGGGTATATCCCGTACTCTGCACGCGCCGTCAAGCAAGCTATATTCACTGTGTAGATGCAAATGTACAAATTCTGCCATAGCGTTCTCCTTTCAAGAAGTTAGTTGATTTGGATTTAGGGGGACTTTTAAGGAAAGTCCCCCTATGACCCCCAAACCTTTTATAAAAAAATCTTTATAAACAAGTTTCGCGCAAATCGAGCATTGAAATTCTGCGAATATTCAATGCATTGTTATTTTCGTTCAATGAACGAAAAAACCATGATTTGCTACATTAATGATAGACACATTACTATCTAATGTCTATGCTTTAGCAAAGTAAATTTTAGAAAATCACTCCCAAGGAGTGGTTTTCGTGGTTTTTAAAGTATGATGCCATCCGTCATACTTGTATGTAAGGATGGTATCGTGCTTTTAAAACCGATAATTCATTTTTGAATTATCGAAAATTTACGAAGAATCATCACAAACCAATGCGATTGTTTTGTCCACTTTTTCAAAAGTGGCGCCAGCGCGGCGCGAGCGCATGCAAATCAAACTAACTTTTTCTATTTGCAATATTCTCTGCCATTTTCATAATTTTGGCAAAGCGATTATTAAGTGTTGATTTAGTGATGGGTGGCTCGTGCATAGCGGCAAGTTCAGAAAGAGATGCCGAATGGTTTTCAAGCCGCAATTTTGCGCTCTCGGTAAGCTCATGCCCTATTTTTTCAAGAAGTCCTGCATTTTCTATAATTTCAATCGCACGGAGTTGCTTTTGAGCAGTTGCAACCGACTTTGCAATATTAACTGACTCGCAATTTACCGCGCGATTTTCTTGAACGATAATATCTCGTTCAATTCGTCTGTTCATCACCTCAAAAAAGGCATTGTTTGCCTGCATAAGATTGAGAACGTCCTCAATTCTATCTGCTTTTTTATAATAAATTCCCAAAGCGTTTCGTCTTTGAACTACTTTGGGTTCAATCTTGCACGCGCTCAAAAATTCCGTCAAAATTTTTGCTCTTTCGGGATGTTGAATACGAAATTCAAGGTGGTTGCTTCCTGAAGAAAACGTAATTGTCGCACGAGCTAAAAATATGCCACGCACGAAATTCATTCGGCAGAAATTACACTTAAATTCCATATAATCCTTTATGCCTGCACCGTCCTTATCAAGACAAAGCACTTTTTTTGCCATCGAGGGAAATACAAATTCAACACGGTAATATTCTCTGCCCGCTTTTTTTACGGGAGAAACCACAACTGCCTTTGAAAATTGACGTTCAAATATTCTTTTGTAAAAATCTGCGTGCTCTTCATTTGCAGTATCAATATATATTCTATCTTCATCAACAAATGCATCAAAAAGCAAGCCATAAGCAAGCGCACGTCTGCAACAGGTTTTGTGAGGAATTTCCTCAACAAATTCTTTTTTAATATCCTCTGAAAAAGCCATTTTTACTCCACAAATTCTATCTCGCACTCAAGCGAAACGTCAAATTTTTCTTTAACTGTTTTTTGTATATGGGCTACTAATTTTTTAATATCTTCTGCCGTAGCTCCACCTTTGTTTATAACAAATCCTGCGTGCTTTTCGCTCACTTGAGCACCGCCTATGCTAAATCCTTTAAGGGAGCTATCTTCAATTAATTTTCCTGCAAAATAACCCTCAGGACGCTTAAAAGTACTACCCGCGCTTGGATATTCAAGAGGTTGAGAAGCCACCCTTTTTGCCTTATATTCGTCCATTTTTGCCTTGATTTCATCAGGATTTCCATCAGTTAATTCAAAGGTAGCAAAAAGAACAATCAGATTTTTATTTTCCATAAAAATACTATGACGATAAGAAAATTCACACTCATCACCATCTACTATAAACAATCTTCCTGAAATTACATCAAAAATCAAACAAGATTTTAACACTTGAGATATCTCTCCACCATAAGCGCCGGCATTCATATAAACGCCACCACCTACGCTACCTGGAATTCCGTGCGCAAATTCAAGACCGGAAAGTCCGTTTTCCCAAGCAAAATTTGCAAGTTTGAGCATTGATATACCTGCACCTGCAACAATACAGTTATCGTCAGTTATATCAATATCAACACTCGAAAGCGCACTCAAAGACACAACAACACCATAGAATCCGTCATCTGAAATAACAACGTTTGAACCCCTGCCAAGCAAAATATGTTTTATATTATTGTCTATCAAATAGGAATAAAGTCCCTCTAACTGATCGGCAGTTTTCGGTCTTGCAACTACTCTCACATTACCGCCAACACGGAAAGAACACAATCTTTTGCCGTCAACATTTTCTTCAAAATCAATATTCGATGTCTTCAAAAAATTGATAAAATCCTTCAAAGCAAATACTCCTTTTGTTTATTTAAGAATATCTAAAATTTCCTCAAAATTCTCAACCGTATGTGTAATTTTCCAACCATTTGGAGCTTCCTTTTTTTGTGGATTATACCAAATGCAATCAATACCCATATTTATCGCGCCCTTGATGTCACTTGAAAGAGAATCCCCAATTACTATGGCTTTTTCACGGCAATATCCGTCAATTTCCTTTTCAACTGCATCAAAAAACTCTTTGTTGGGCTTTTCAAATCCTATCACCTCAGAGATGAAAATTTTTTCAAAATACTTCGTTATAGGAGATATCCCAAATCTGCCATCTTGTGTAGATTTTACTCCATTTGTGATGATGAACAATCTATATTTTTTTGATAATTTAGCAACCATCTCAAGTGCTCCGTCAAAGAGCTGTGCCTCGTGCGCAAGATTGCTCATATAGAGGTCAGATAACTCTTGTGCTTTGTCTTCAAATCCGTATTCGCGAGCAAATTCAACAAATCGAGCAAGCATTAAGCTCTTTTTGTCAATTTCTCCCCTCTCAAGCATCTTCCAATATTTAACGTTTATGTCGCTATATCTTTCAATATGCGCATCGGTACTTGGCAATCCAAAATATTCAAGTGCCTCTTTAAGCGCACAATATTCTCCTGTTTTAAAATCAAAAAGCGTGTGATCTGCATCAAAAAGCAAAAATTCGTATTTCATAAAACACTACCCCTATTTTACTATTAAACTCATTATACTATAACTTCGGTGCTTTTTCAATGCAAATTTGCAAATTTATTATATAATTATATAAAATTATATAGAAATCACTTGCATAATTCTTTTTTTTGAGGTATAATATAAAATGACTATTTTTAGCATTTTGTTTTGGGAGGTATAAATGAAGATAATCGGACTCACCGGCCCATCTGGTGCTGGAAAAAGTACACTTTGCGAAAGATTTGAATCCCTTGATATTCCGTGCATCAACACTGACGAAGTATATTACATTTTGACCTGTCCTCCCTCTCCCTGCCTTGAAGAACTCAAGGAGATATTTGGAGATAAAATAATAGCAGAAGATGGTTCACTTGACCGTAAAGCACTTGCAAAACTCGTTTTCGAGGGAGATTTGGCAAAGTCAAATCTTGCTATATTGAATGCCACAACTCATAAATATGTTTGGGAAAAGACAAATGCCCTTTTAACTCAATATATGAATGAGGGCAAAAAAGCTGCTGTGATTGACGCTCCTGCGCTCTTCTCATCAAAGATATTTGTTGACGCATGCGATTTTATTATCTCTGTAATATGCGACAAAGAATTGCGAGTTGCAAGAATCATGGAACGCGACAACATTTCTCGCGAGCAAGCATTAGCAAGAATAAATGCTCAGCCAGATGATAGCTTTTTCATCGAAAATAGCGACTATTATATAGACAACTCGGGTTCAAAAATTGAGATGTTAAAAGAGCTTGACACTATTTTTGAACAGGAGGAAATATTTAGCGTATGAAATCCTCAAGGCTTCGAGATGGACGCGTATTCATCTTAATTCTCATTTTGGCTCTTGTTTTGGGAGTTGTTGCAAACGCAGTAATAGACACAATATATCGATGGGTTTTCCCTGAAAAATATCACAGCATCGTTAATAAATATGCAGAACAACATTCCGTTCCTGAACAACTTGTATTTGCAATAATTAAGGTCGAAAGTAACTTTGACCCGTCAGTAGTAAGTTCTGCCGGTGCTATGGGACTTATGCAGATGCTACCCTCAACATATGAATGGCTCACAACAAAACTTGGTGATAGCTATTCTAAAGATGACCTATATGACCCCGAAACGAATATTCGATATGGAACTTATTATCTTCAATATCTCTATTCGAGATTTGGCACATGGGAAAAAGCAATCATTGCTTATAACTGGGGTGAAGGTAATTTCAGTGAATTTTTAGACAATGAGGGCTATACCGAGGGTGATTATGACTCGATTCCCGTAACAGAAACGAAAAATTACGTTAAAAAAGTGATGCATCACTGGAAAAAATATAAAGAACTTTATTAATAATTTTGAAAGGAAATATAAACTATGGAAACAAAAGAACTTAAAGAACAGCTTTTTTACAAGAAACAAAGCGTATACGAAAAGGCAACTGAAGAAGCAATTGACGATGCATATGCATTTGCAGTTGACTACATGAAATATCTTGACGATGGTAAGACAGAGCGCGAAGCAGTTGATGCTGCAATCGTTATTGCAGAAGCAGCAGGATTTAAGCCCTATACACTCGGTCAGAAATTGAACGTTGGTGATAAGTGCTACTACAACAACAGAGGCAAAAACCTCTTCCTTTTCACAATCGGTAGTGAAGACGTTGAAAACGGCATCCGTATTTCTGCGGCTCATATCGACTCCCCAAGACTTGATATTAAACCCGTTCCCCTTTATGAAGACGAGGGAATGAGCTTCCTTAAAACTCACTACTACGGTGGTGTTCGTAAATATCAGTGGCTTGCAATTCCTCTTGCTATTCACGGCGTTGTTGTTAAAGCCGACGGAACACAGGTTAACGTTGTTATCGGTGAAGATGAGAGTGATCCCGTTCTCTACATAAACGACCTTCTTCCCCACCTTGCAGCTAATTACAATACAAAGCCCTTGGGCTCTGCTATTGAAGGCGAAAAGCTCAACATTCTTATGGGAAGCAGACCTCTTGGCAACGAAGACAATGCAATCAAACTCAACACAATGAAAATTCTTAACGAAAAATATGGCATCGTTGAGGAGGACTTCCTCACAGCAGAGCTCTCTATTGTTCCTGCACTCAAGGCACGCGACGTTGGTCTTGACCGTTCAATGATCGGTGCTTACGGACATGATGACAGAGTTTGCGCATATCCCGCACTTAAGGCAATTATCGATTGTGCAGATAGCACACACACACTTATGTGCATTCTTGCAGACAAAGAAGAAACAGGCTCTGATGGTAACACAGGTATGCAGTGCGACTTTATGATGGACCTTATTGAAGAAATTGCCATCGCTCGTGGTGCAAATCCAAGAGTTGTTCGCGCTAACTCAAAATGCCTTTCTGCAGACGTTTCTGCTGCATACGACCCCAACTTTGCAGAAGTATTTGAAAAGAGAAACTCCGCTCTTCTCTCTTGTGGCGTAGTTCTTACAAAATACACAGGTTCTCGCGGTAAGGGTGGCACAAATGACGCCCACGCAGAATTTATCGGCTTTGTTCGTCAGGCTATGGCTGAATATGGTGTTATTTGGCAGGCAGGTGAGCTTGGTAGAGTTGACGTTGGTGGCGGCGGTACAGTTGCTAAATACATTTCAATGCACAATATCGACGTTGTGGACCTCGGTGTACCCGTAATCGCAATGCACGCTCCTTTCGAAGTTATTTCAAAGGTTGACCTTTATGAAGCATACAGAGCATTCTGTGCTTTCTGCAAATTTTAGTTAACAGTCCCGAACTCACAACTAAAATTTAAAGAAAGGACTAAACATAAATGCTTAATAAACTTAATTTTGCCGAACAAAGATATATTCAGATTGAGGGCGAGATGAACGACCCCGAAATCGCGGCAAATCCCACGGAATTTACAAAAAGAATTAAAGAGTATAATTCCTTAACTCCCGTTATCACAAAATTTAGAGAATACAAAAAGAACGAGCAAGAGCTTCAAGATGCATTTGAAATGCTTGATGATGTCGATGCAGATATGAAGGAGATGATTCAAGAGGAAATCGCTATTTGTAAAGAAAAAAGCGTTTCCCTCTTTGAAGAATTAAAAATATTGCTTCTACCCAAAGACCCGAACGATTCAAAGAACGTTATCATTGAAATTCGTGCAGGAGCCGGTGGTGAGGAGGCAGCCCTCTTTGCTGGTGTTCTCTATCGTATGTATACAATGTACTCCGACAAAACGAATTTCCGTACAAGTGTTGTTTCCTGCAATGAAACAGAGCTTGGTGGCTATAAGGAAATTTGCTTTATGGTTGAGGGTGAGGGCGCGTATTCACGCTTCAAATTTGAAAGCGGTGTTCATCGCGTTCAAAGAGTTCCTGAAACTGAATCACAAGGCAGAATTCAGACCTCAACCGTTACAGTTGCCGTTCTTCCCGAGGCAGAGGACGTTGACGTTGAGATAAATCCTGCCGACCTCGTAATTGAAACTTGTAAATCGAGTGGCGCGGGTGGTCAGCATATTAACAAGACAGAATCTGCAATTCGTATCTACCATAAACCCACGGGAATTGTGGTGTGGTGTCAGGAAGAAAGAAGCCAGCTCAAAAACAAGGATAAGGCAATGAAAATGCTTCGCACAAAGCTCCTTGATATCAAACAGCAAGAGCAAGACGAAAAAATCTCGTCCGATAGAAAGCTCCAGGTTGGTACGGGTGCAAGAAGTGAAAAAATCAGAACCTATAACTATCCCCAAAGCCGTATAACCGACCATAGAATCGGCTATACAACTCACTCACTTGAAAACTTTGTCAACGGTGATATTGACGATATGATTGATGCCCTCATCACCGCCGATACAGCAGAAAAACTTAAAAATTCAACTCAAAACTAAATATTATGGACACAAAGATTGTAAGAATTAATGACACAACTGAATATGGCGAAGCGCTAAAGACAGCTGCTCAAATAATTCTTGCAGGTGGTCTTGTAGTGTTCCCGACTGAAACGGTCTATGGACTTGGCGGAAACGGACTTTTATCCGATGCGGCAAAAAAAATCTACTCCGCCAAGGGCAGACCGAGTGATAATCCACTTATCATTCACATCTCTTCTCCCGATGAGGCAGAAAAGTACGCCCACACAAGTGAAATTTATTATCGACTGGCAGAGGCGTTTATGCCAGGCCCTTTGACAGTAATTATGCCAAAGAAAGATTGCATTCCCCACTCCGTTACGGGTGGACTTGAAACGGTTGCAGTTCGTTGCCCCTCTCACAAAGTTGCACACGCGCTCATCAAAGAATGTGGTGTGCCGATTGCAGCACCGAGTGCTAATATTTCGGGACGCCCATCTCCCACAAGCGCAGAATATGTAATTGAGGATATGGACGGCAGAGTCGATATGATAATTGACGGTGGTGAATGTGAAATTGGACTTGAATCAACCATTGTAAAGGTTGATGGCAATTCCCTCACGCTTTTAAGACCGGGTGGCATCACCTATGACGCGCTTTGTTGCGTTTGTGATGACGTAAAAATTGCTCCCGCGGTACTTGAAAAATTAGCAGAAAATGAAAAACCACTATCCCCGGGAATGAAATATCGTCATTATGCTCCAAATTCAGATTTTATCTTGCTTGACGGAAATGATAACGATGTTCTCAACTTTATGATAAGTGAACAAAAAGAAAATTGTGCCGTGCTTTGCTATGATGAGGAGCTTTCATCACTTGACGCTTCCCTCACAATTAGCATCGGCGCAAAGGATGATTTGAATGCTCAAGCAAAAAAGCTTTTCACTTCCCTTCGTGAAGCGGACAAGCTCGGAGCTAAAAAGATATATGCGCACCTCCCCGACACCTCAGGACTCGGACTTGCGCTCTATAACAGAATGATTCGCGCTGCGGCGCACACTATAAAGAAGGTTTAATACACCAAAGAAAAGGACAGTTAAAATGGCTAAAAAAAGCAGTAAGAAAGCTATAGAACCAAAAGAAATAATACACAAGCCCGCAATACCTCAGCCCATAACAGAAACTATAGAGAAAAACTATATGCCCTATGTTATGAGCGTTATCGTTTCGCGTGCAATTCCCGAAATTGACGGTCTTAAGCCGGCTCACAGAAAGCTCCTTTATACTATGTATAAAATGGGACTTCTTACAGGTTCAAGAACCAAGAGTGCCAATATCGTTGGTCAAACAATGAAATTAAACCCTCACGGTGATGCGGCAATTTATGAAACAATGGTGCGTTTAACAAAAGGTAATGAAGCACTTCTTCATCCCCTTGTTGACTCAAAGGGTAGCTTTGGTAAGCAGTACTCCTCCGATATGAAATATGCGGCAAGCCGTTATACTGAAGCTAAGCTTGATCCATTCTGCGCAGAACTTTTCCGCGGAATTGATAAAAACGCAGTTGATTTCATTGATAACTATGACGGAAGCATGCAAGAGCCCGTGCTTTTGCCCACATCGTTCCCCAATGTTCTTGTTACACCAAACAAGGGTATTGCCGTTGGTATGGCGAGTGAAATTTGCTCGTTCAACTTGGCTGAAATTTGTGATGCTACTATTGCGCTTCTCAAAAATCCCAAGACCAATACTGAAAAGATTCTCGATATCGTCAAAGCCCCCGACTTCCCGGGTGGTGGTACTATCATCTATAACAGAGATGCTATGCGTCAGGTATATGAAACGGGTTCGGGTTCTGTAAAGATTCGTGCAAGATATATTTACGACAAGGCAAATAACTGTATTGATATCATTCAAATTCCTTACTCTACCTCCATTGAGCTTATTATGAAAAAGCTCACCGAACTTATCAAGGAGGGTAAGGTTAAGGAAATCGTTGATTTCCGTGATGAAATCGACCTTTCAGGTTTTAAGCTCACACTTGACTTGCGCCGTGGTACTGACCCCGAAAAGCTTATGGCTCGTCTTTACAAGATGACACCCCTTGAAGATAGCTTCAAATGTAACTTCAACGTGCTTATCAATGGCTCACCTCGTCAGATGGGCGTTGTTGAAATCCTCTCCGAATGGATTAAATTCCGTATGGATTGTTGCCGTAGAGAGCTTAACTATGACCTCAAAAAGAAGAAAGATAAACTCCATCTTCTTATGGGTCTTGGCAAGATATTGCTTGATATTGATAAGGCAATCGCAATAATTCGTGGCACAGAAAAAGATAGCGACGTTGTTCCAAATCTTATGAGGGGCTTTGGAATTGATGAAATTCAAGCAGATTATATTGCAGATATCAAACTTCGAAACCTCAACCGTGAGTTCATTATCAATAGAATTAGTGAGATTGAGGGACTTCAGCAAGAAATTGCTCAAATTGAAGAAATTCTTGCAGACGAGCTCAAGCTCAAAGCATATATTTCAAAGCAACTCACTGAAGTTAAGAAGAAATATGGTAAACCCCGTGTTTCTATGATTCAGGATGAAAGTGATGTTACAGAATACGTTCACGAGGAGCATATAGAAAAGAGCGACGTCCATATCTATATGACAAAAGAGGGTTACTTCAAGCGTATCACACCTCAATCCTTGCGCGGTAATGACGAGCAAAAGGTTAAGGACGGAGATAAGGTTGTATTCTATGAATTCACCGATACACTTGCAGAGCTCATCATCTTCACCGACCAATGCAAAGTATTTAAAACCCGAGTTAGCGAGTTTGAAAACTGCAAGGCAAGTGATATGGGCGAATATATCCCTGCAAAGCTTGGTATGGACCAGGGTGAAAAGCCAATCTTCATAAAGATTATCAAAGATTATCCCGAAAAGCACAATATGGTATTCTTGTTTGAAAACGGCAAGGGTGTTAGAATTCCGATCACCGCATATCAAACAAAGGCAACAAGAAAGAAACTCGTTGGTGCATACAGCGATGCATCTCCCATTGTTGCTGCGTTCTATGAAGATGAAAAGAAACCCTATGACTTGCTCTTGGTAAATAACCAAAAGAAAGCAATAGTTGTTAAGACTTCATTAATTCCGCTTAAATCAAGCAGAACAAGTGCAGGAACTACAGTTTTCACTTGCAAAAAAGGACAAAAACTTACTCGTGTTACTGACAAATTCTCTGAACATCTTGACAACACAGGATATAAGAAAATAAAGATTCCCGCAACGGGCACTGCAATTTCAGAAAAAGATATTAAAAAAATATTTAATTAATATATAGGAGCACATTATGAACAAACAAAAAAAGACAGTAAGAATTATCTGCCTCATCCTTGCATTTCTTATGATTGCAGGTGTTGCAACAATTGGAATTTCACTTCTCGCACAAACACTTGCTCCCGAAACAGAGCAAACCGATCCTCACGCAGGACATAATCATTAATTACAAAAAGCACTCAGCCCCCCTGAGTGCTTTTTGTTTTGTTAAGTTTCAAATTTTGATTTATGGGGGAGATAGTTTTGATTAAAAGACGCTCAAGCCGCTGGGCTTCCGCTTTTGAAAAAGCGGAGCAAAACAATCGCATTGGTTTGTGAAGGTTTTGCGTAAATTTTCGATAATTCACAAATGAATTATCGGTTTAGAAAGCATAATACCATCCTTACATACAAGTATGACGGATGGCATTATACTTTCAAAACTATGAAAATCACTCCTTGGGAGTAATTTTCTAAAATTTACTTAGATAAAGCATAAGAATTTACATAGTATTGTGTCTATAATTTAAGTAGCAAATTACAGATTTTTTCTGCGCCTGTTAAAATGCAGAAAAAATCGTTATGTGTTGTGTAACAACACAATTTGCGCGAAATTTGACTTTAAATAGGTCTTAAGGTTTTTCGGGGGTGCAGGGTAGCGAAGCGGCGTGAGGGTCTTAAAAAACAACACAGTGTGTTGTTTTTCCCCGAGCGTGACCGAGCCGCAGCGAGAAAGCTTTTCAAAAAAGCCCCCTGCTATCCACATAAACTAACTTCCTCATAAATCCCAATTTATTTGTTGACAATACATATTCCTTATGATAAAATATCATCAGAAACGAGGTGATATTATGCTTTCTTTTGAAAGTGATTACATAATTGGTGCGCACGAAAAGGTACTTGAAGCGCTCTGCAAGACCAATAACGAGGTGATGTCGGGATACGGAAACGACGTTCACACAAAAAATGCGCAGGAGCTTATCAAAAAGGTGTGTGGCACTCCTGACAGTGAGGTTTTCTTCCTCACTGGTGGAACTCAAGCAAATGCCGTTGTGATTTCTACAATGCTTAATAATTTTGAGGGTGTTATTTCTGCAAAAACAGGGCATATTGCTCTTCATGAGGTGGGCGCTATCGAATTTACAGGACACAAGGTAATTGAACTTGACGGAGTTGAAGGGAAATTGTCTTTGAGCACCCTGAATTCATATCTTGAAACCTTTTATGCAGATGAAAACAATGTCATGATGGTGCGACCTGCTATGGCTTATATTTCGCACCCGACTGAATATGGCACGCTTTATTCAAAGAACGAGTTACAAACGCTTCGTCAAATTTGCGATAAATACGGAATGAAGTTATTCCTTGATGGCGCGCGTCTTGGATATGGTCTTATGAGCAAAGAAACAGATGTTACCATGGTTGATATTGCCTCTCTTTGCGATGTTTTCTACATTGGTGGCACAAAGGTTGGTGCTCTCTGCGGTGAGGCGGTAGTGTTTAAGGCAGGACAAACTCCTCCGTGTTTCCGTTCGCAGACCAAACAACACGGTGCAATGCTTGCCAAAGGACGCCTTACAGGTGTTCAGTTTGAGGCGCTTTTTGAAGATGGCTTGTATTTTGAAATAAGCAAGAATGCAATCGACCGTGCAGAAGAATTAAAGGAGCTTTTCTTATCTCGTGGATATGAATTTTTCTTAAATTCCCCCACAAATCAGCAGTTTATTATCTTGACGAACGAGCAAATGAAAACCATTGGCGAAAAATGTCGTTTCGGATTTTGGGAACGCATTGACGAAAATCGTTGTGTGGTGCGCTTTGCAACCTCATTTGCTACTACAAAAGAGGATATTGAGGCGCTTGCAAAAATTATATAATAAAAAGGCAGAACCAATCGGTTCTGCCTTTGTTTTTATCTTACTGATCCCGTTAACAAAGGACTAAGTGAGAATACTTTCCACTGACCCTTATACTTAAATCCTACAAGAGACATTGTTTTTGCATAAGAAACTCCGTCCTCATCCTTGTATGTAATGAAAACTGTGATCTTTCTGAAGGTTCTTGCTTTGATTTTTCCTTCCTTAAGATTGTCGAATGCCTTTTCCAATCTTTCGATAACGTCTTCAACTTCTTCACGTTCCTCTTTTGTGAATTTTTGAACAACGATTTTTTCGATTCTTAAGCGTTTGTAGTCATTGTCTTCTTCATCAAAATATTCTTCATACATTTCGATCAGATCTTTCTTTTCTTCTTTATCTTCCCACATAAAAGAAGGCATACAGTTTACGTACTGCTTTGCGTTGCCATTAAAGGATGCTTTAACATACTTTCTGGCAAGTGCCTTGGGGCCGAAGAGAGAAAGAATGAGGGATAAAATAATAGCTAAAACTGCAACGCATATAGCACCGCCGATAATAAGATGCTTCTTTGAGGGCTTTTTAGGAGCAAGTTCTGTTTGTTCTGCTTGAGGCTCTAAATTTGCGCCACATTCGGGGCAGAGGATGGCATCATCTTCAAGCTGATGATTGCAATTTGGACAATTTTTCATAGTAAATCCTTTCCAATTCGTTTAAGTAACGAATTTTTATGTTTTATACTAATTGAACATTAGTACTAATATCATTATATCACAATATTCTTGTGAAATCAACATAAACTTCAAAAAGTAACTGTTGACATCATGTGAGTTTTGATATATAATATATCAAGTAAGAAACGTGGTGCGCAAGCGTGCTTTTTCATATAAGGAGATACAAATGAAATCAAACAAATTTATAAGATATATTGTTTTAGCCGTACTTATTGTGGCTATTCTTTTGGTGATTGCATTTAGCTGTGCAAAAAAAGAGAAAGAAAACTCCCAAAAACTCGTACTTGAGGGTGAGTGGAAGGACATAATGACCGAGAGCACCATAAGTTTTGACAATAAGGGTAATTTATATATTTTTGATACCTCATACACATACACTTACGATGCGAAAAATCAAAAAATAAACATTTCTTATACGGGTGGATACACAAAAACACTCATATGTAAATTTGAAAATGGATATTGGAAGTTGATTGATGAAGATTTCACTTACGTTCGCGCTGAAAAACGCGATGAAATTAGAAATCAAGTTGTTGCAGAAAAATTTGCAGCTCACACAAAGGATAGAACTGAAGCCCTTGTGGGACAGACATATACAACTGCCAATGGCATTAAATTTACCATTACAAATGGTGAGATGAAGAACACTCCTGCATTGAAAAATGCATATGCCGTTGTTAATCTCTATATTGATTGCGATACAGAAATAAGCTTACAAAATTGGCTTCAATCGGTAATGAAAACCCCCTCGTCCAACTCTTTTGGAAACACTTATTTTGAAAGCACAGGAGAGGGCAAATATGTTGTTAGCTACTATCAAAACATTGGTGGAGTGAGCGTTTTTGGAGAAACACCACATGATTACGGAGTATTCTTGTTTGATTTTGGCGGAACAAAATATTATATTGATGTACTCAAACTTAATTTGATAGCTGAATAAAATTTACGAGCCGTGAAAACGGCTCGTTTTTGTTTTGCCGGGTATTTCAAATTTTGATTTGTCGGGAGATTGATATAATGATGCGGCTACAAATTGCACGTTGTTGTAGGGACAGGCGTCCTCGACTGTCCGTTACAAAAATAAAGTAACTTTTATGTAAAAACATTAGTTTTTGCTTGTGCGAAGCCGTGATAATATCGGGTT
>JAZRRX010000040.1:0-4814 GCA_045651165.1 Eubacteriales bacterium | reverse complement strand
CTCTCCAACTCCTTGGCTCACAGAACGACATGGCTACGATCCGACTTTGGGCGTGGGCGTGGGCGTGGGCGTGGGCGTGGGCGTGGGCGTGGGCGTGGGCGTGGGCGTGGTATGAGAATGTGCACAGCAAGAGAATATTTATTTAGCTGGTGCTTAATATTGTTTCACGTGAAACAATTTTTGCCAATCTTTTAAAGCGTGCAACAAAAAAGAACTTGCCACTCACGATGGCAAGTTCTTTAAAAAGTAATTTTCGTTTGGTTTAAAGTGGATTTTTCTTGATTTGTGCAAACTTGCGTGGAAAACGTTTGTGCGTTGATGTGAGTTTATTCATCACAACAACTGTTCTGTTTTCATTAACAATTTCTCCATTGATACTTCCGGAAAGTGTTTTTTCAATCAAAATTGTGTTTGCGAGTGAATCTGCTCCCGCAAGTTGTCTAATTGCACTGCGCGACATTTCAAATTCATCGTTTGCGCCTTTAGCTTTCATTGCTACAAGAGTTCCACCAACCTTAACAAAAGGAATGGTCAATTCGCAAAGAATTGGGAGAGAAGCAACTGCGCGTGCGGTCGCATAGTCATATTTTTCGCGTCTATTGGGAAGGGTTGCAAATTCTTCAGCCCTTGCGGCTACAGCTTCAACATTTGAAAGTCCAAGCATCCTTGCAGTTTCATCAACATATCTAATGCGCTTTTCGGTGCTATCGAGTGCCGTTATTTGCAAATCAGGACGAGCAATCGCTAATGGCAAAGAAGGGAACCCTGCTCCACATCCTACATCAATTATCGTGGAATTGGGTGCGAAATATTCAGAAATAAGTAAAGAATCCACTAAATGACGCAAAATTATACCGTCTTCGTCAGTTATTGCGGTTAAATTCATTACTTTATTTACTTCCACAAGTCGTTCTGCGAACAAGAACATTTGTTCTTGTTGCGCCTCGTTAAGAGTTATTTCTGTGTTTTCTTTGAGAGCAATATTTAATTTTTCTATAAAGCTAATCTTATCCATGTTTTGCTCCATTGATAAATCAACCAACAGTTGAGTTATTTTTCTTCCATTGAAATTTTTACAGTTTTCATTGTAGCATACGCCTCTTCAACAAGCTCGTTAAAAGGAAGCTTATTTTCTTCTACAAGGACTTTTTCAAGTTCCGGCTTGGTTTTTGGGTGCTTGGGAGTGAAAACTGTGCAACAATCTTCATAAGGCAAGATTGATGTTTCAAAAGCGCCGATTTTTCTTGAAATTTGAACAATTTCTTCTTTATCCATGCCAATACATGGACGGAAAACGGGAATTTCGGCTACTGCATCAGTAACACCGATTGCTTGCATTGTCTGGCTTGCAACCTGACCTACACTTTCGCCTGTGATGAGTGCGCCGCAATTATAACGAGATGCTACCTTATTTGAAAGAGCAACCATATATCTTCTAAGCAAAAGAGTGAAATATTCCTCGTTGCAATGCTTTACAAGTTCCTCTTGAATGTGAGTGAGTGAGATTATATGTACATAAATCTCGCCTGAATAGTCAGAAACTATCTTTGCAAGGTCAAGTACCTTTTGCAAAGCGCGTTCACTTGTGTAGGGGAAGGACTCGAAATGCACCGCCTCGAGTTTAACACCACGTTTTGCCATCATATAGCCTGCAACGGGAGAGTCGATGCCACCTGAAAGGAGCAAAAGTCCTTTTCCATTGGTGCCAACGGGCATACCACCTGCGCCTTTGTGGTGTCCTGCATAGATGTATGCAGCGCGCTCGCGAACTTCAACCTTAACAACAACGTCAGGGTTTCTCACGTCAACCTTGACTCTGGGATTGGTTTCAAGCAAAACGCCACCGATTTCGCGAGATAAATCCATAGAATCAAGAGGGAAGCGCTTGTCACTTCTTTTTGCCTCAACTTTAAATGTTCTATATTTTTTTATTTCGGGTGCGATGCACTCTCTTGCCACTTGAGATATGGATTCAAGAGATTTTTCGCAGACGTAGGCACGCGCAATTGCAACTATTCCAAATACTTTTTGTGCTTCGGAGAGCATCGCGTCCATGTCGCAAAATTCGTCAAGTGGTTCTATATAAACTGTGCTTTGCGCTCTCAAAACCTCAAAATCACCACATTTTTTGGCTCTTTTGCGCAATTCTTTGCAGAGCATATCCTCAAAATACGCGCGATTTGCTCCTTTGAGCACTATTTCGCCGTATTTACAAAGTAAAACTTCTGTCATTTTATTCTTCCTTTCAGTTGTCTTTTCTTTCTTCATTATAAAATTTAGTGATATTTATATATGTATTTATACCTTGTACCGCGCGTATATCCTTTAGCACGGTGTTGAATCCCGAGTTATCAACGATTATGTGTTCAATAAGACTTGTTCCAATCATATCAAGCTCGCGCTCAAGCAAAGTGGTGAAATTTTTGTCCGCCTCGGATGCTTCAATCCCACCTTTTGGGTGATTGTGAAACAAAATTACAGCACTTGCTCTTTTAATTATGCTAAGTTCGATGATATTTCTTATCAATGGTTTGGCTTCGTCAAGTGAACCGATGGAAACAAGACAGGTGTCTATAACATTCAAAGAATTATCTGTAAATGTGGCATAAACTACCTCTTTTATTGATCCAAATACTCGATTTCTGCCGTAATCCACGGCTTTTTCCAATGTATCTATACGTTTTGCGCCCTGGGACTTTTCGTCAACGTATCTTTTAGCCATCGAAAAGATGAGTTTTATCAAAATGGCAGAGTTGTTACCGATTCCTTTGACGAGTTTAAGCTCGTCGACACTCGCGTCCGCTATTTTTTCGATAGTTCCAAATCGTTCGCAAAGCTCGTGGGCTATTCCGTTTGTGTTTTTGCGTGGTATTGCATAAAAGAGCAAAAGTTCAATGAGCTCGTGGTCAGAAAATCCCTCTCCGCCAGTGTCCAAAAATCTCTTTTTATGTCTTTTTCTATGCTCTGAGTGTTGTTCTTGCATTGTTTTATCCTTTGTTTATACTATTCCTTGAGCCTTCATTGCTTCGGCAACCTTCAAAAAACCTGCAATGTTAGCACCTGCAACAAGATTGCCTGAAAGCCCGTGTTCTCTTGCTGCCAAAGAGCAGTTTTTATATATATTTTTCATTATTTGATGCAATTTTGCATCAACCTCTTCAAATGTCCATGAGTATCTCATTGAGTTTTGACTCATTTCAAGTCCACTGGTTGCAACTCCACCTGCATTTGCCGCTTTGGCAGGAGCAAAAAGTACTCCGTGCGCCATAAAAAATTCAACTGCATCGGGCGTGCAGGGCATATTTGCGCCCTCGGCAACCGCAAAACAACCATTTTTAACAAGGGATTTTGCTCCCTCAATGTCAAGTTCATTTTGTGTAGCGCAGGGAAGTGCGATGTCGCAGGGAACAGTCCAGATGTTTTTGCTGCCAACTCGATAGATTGCGCTATCGCGCTCGGATGCGTATTCACTTATTCTTTTGCGATTGATTTCCTTGATTTTCTTTATAAGATCGAGATCAATTCCATCTTCGTCATAAACGTAGCCGTTAGAATCACTCATAGCAACAACTGTAGCACCAAGTTGCATAGCTTTTTGCGCCGCATAAATGGCAACATTGCCAGAGCCCGAGATAACTACGCGTGCGCCGTCAAAGGTTTTATTATTATCACGGAGCATTTCGTCAGTAAAATAGCAAAGACCAAAGCCGGTTGCCTCTTTTCTTGCAAGTGAGCCACCGTATGTTAAGCCTTTTCCGGTGAGAACGCCCGTATATTCGTCACGAAGACGCTTATATTGACCGAACATATACCCAATTTCTCTAGCACCTACGCCAATATCACCTGCGGGAACGTCCGTATCTGCGCCAATGTATTTTGAAAGCTCTATCATAAAGCTCTGGCAGAAGCGCATAATCTCGAGGTCGCTCTTGCCCTTGGGGTCAAAATCAGAGCCACCTTTTCCACCACCTAAGGGGAGTCCCGTGAGAGAATTTTTGAACGTTTGCTCAAAGCCCAAAAATTTGATGATACTCTCATTTACTGAGGGATGAAAACGAATTCCACCCTTGTATGGACCTATTGCGCTATTAAATTGAACCCTAAAACCACGATTTACGCGCACTTTGCCGTTGTCATCGACCCACGGAACACGGAATTTTATAATTCTTTCGGGCTCGACTATCATATCGAGCACGCCAGAAGTTATGTATTCGGGATGTTTTTCGACAGCGGGTTCGAGAGATTCGAGAACCTCATGAACCGCTTGGTGAAATTCGACTTCCCCTGGATTTCTTTCTTTAACTTCATTTAATAAATTCAAAATATATTCATTTGTAATTGCCATGGTGTTTCCTCCTGACAGTTTTGTTTCATATATATTATATAAATAATTGCCTAAATTATATCAAAACCCCATCTTTTTGTCAAGATTGTGGATGTTTCAAATTTTGATTTATGGGGGAGATAGTTTTGATTGTGGGACGCTCAATACGGAAACCCCCAAAACTCACGATGTTCGTTTCGGGGAACCCCTAGCCGCTGGCGTCCGCTTTTGAAAAAGCGGAGCAAAACAATCGCATTGGTTTTTGGGTAATCTTCGTAAATTTTCGATAATTCACGAATGAATTATCGGTTTTGAATTAAAATTCCAATCTTACAAGCACGCTTGACGCTTGGAATTTCACTCCAAAACTACGAAAATCACTGCTTTGGAGTAATTTTCTAAAATTTACTTAGATAAAGCACAGGGATTTAGATAGTATTGTGTCTATAATTTAAATAGCAAATTAAAGATTTTCGAGCCGCCTGTTAAA
>JAZRRX010000039.1:0-315989 GCA_045651165.1 Eubacteriales bacterium | reverse complement strand
CAGATTTATATTACATTTACTTCACTTATGTATAAAGCTGTTGATACTGTATTTACTGCCGCTGTTGTTTTTGTAATCGCAGGTATTGTGCTTGTTGTTGCAAATGGTATAATTTCGCTGAAAAAGAATAAATAAAAGCTAACGCTTCCGAAAATTCATAATCGGAAGCGTTTTTTAATAAAACAAAAAAGAGTAAACAAAAAGTTTACTCTTAAAAATATATGGTGCCGGTGGCGGGGGTCGAACCCGCACGGTATCGCTACCACCGGATTTTGAGTCCGGCACGTCTGCCAATTCCATCACACCGGCGTTCAACAAATGGTATTGTATCATATCTTGGCAAAAAAATCAAGTACTTTTTGAATATTTTTTTAAAAATCAAATATAAATATTGACAAGAGCGACAAAAAGGTTTAAAATTAAAAAAGATGAAATAATGAAAAGGGAGGTTGCAATAATGGAAGATAGAGAAGTAATTTTTGAAAGACTAAATTCTTTATTGTTGGATAAAAAATATGCCGATTTCATGCATGAAATTGATGAATTGAATGACATAGACGCGGCGGAATATTTAATGTCGCTCCCTGATGAAGCAATGCTAAGCGCATTTAGAATGCTTAAAAAGGACACCGCTGCAGGCATTTTCTCATTTATGGATATTGATATGCAAGAGAGTATCATTGGCAGAATGAGTGATAGTGAAATTGCGATGATTATTGAAGACCTTTTTGTTGATGACGCGGTTGATATTCTTGAAGAACTCCCTGCCATTATGGTTAAGCGAATTTTGAAGCTCTCTCGTCCCGAAACAAGAAATCTTATTAATAAATTTTTGTCATATCCTGAAGATAGTGCAGGAAGTGTTATGACGGCAGAGTTTATTGATCTTCATAAAGAAATGACAGTTGCGCAGGCGATTGCTAACATAAGAAAAAAAGGTATTGATAAGGAAACGGTTTACGTTGCTTACGTAACAAATGAATCACGCGTTCTTGAAGGCATTGTTTCTTTAAAGGATTTAATATTTGCCGAGCCCGATGCATTGATTGGTGATATAATGGAAACAGATATCCTTTGTGCCAACACGCTTGATCACCAAGAAGAAGTCGTTGCGATGATTCAAAAATACGATATGTTAGCGCTTCCCATAGTCGATAAAGAAAATCGTCTTGTTGGTATCGTAACAGTCGATGACGCGCTTGACGTTATTGAAGAAGAGGCAACAGAGGATATCGAAAAGATGGCAGCTATCGTGCCCTCTGACAAACCGTATATGCGCGCAAGCGTGTTTGAAATTTGGAAGACGAGAATACCGTGGTTGCTCCTTTTGATGCTTTCTGCGACATTTACAGGGCAGATAATTGCAAGCTTTGAATCAAAACTTGCTGCAATTCCTGTTCTTATTGCTTTTATTCCCATGCTTATGGGTACGGGTGGTAACTCTGGTGGACAATCCTCGGTAACCATTATTCGTGGTCTTGCAGTTGGTGAGATAGAGAACAGTGATATTTGGAGCATAATATGGAAAGAAACTCGTGTAGCTTTCTTCTGTGGTATAATTCTTTCAGTATGTAATTTTGTTAAAATTATACTGGTTGATAATATGCTTTTCCATAACGACGTGTCTTTGGCGGCAAATCTTGTTGTATCACTTACGCTTATAGCAACAGTTATTGTTGCAAAGATAGTTGGATGTGCGCTTCCCGTTGCAGCTAAAAAGATTGGTCTTGACCCTGCTGTTATGGCAAGTCCCTTTATTACAACCATTGTTGATGCGGTATCACTTTTGATTTATTTTGCAATTGCGAGTGCGATATTGTTATAAAATTAATTATCAAAGACCTTGTAGCTTCTACAAGGTCTATTTTTTATTCTATAATATCAATTTTTTATGAACAAATCTATTTTTTGTTTGCTATTTGTACAAAAAATATAAAATAAATTGTGCAAATAGGAGAATAATGGTAAATATAACTAAAAAATATTGACATTAATAAAAATATCATTTATAATGAACACAAGATTAACCTGAAAAGTTCGTGCTTTTTACGTTAATTTTATAATTAATGCCGAGAGGCTTATAAATCGAAAGGAAATTTTATGAAAAACACAAGTAAAATTTTAGCTCTTGTTCTCATCGTTATGACAGTTTTGATGAGCTTGAGCGTAATCTCAGTTAGTGCTGAAGAACCTAAAACCGAAACAGTTACTAAGGTTTTTGAATCTAAAGATCTTGAAGCTAAGGCTCAGGGTTCTTATTCTGATGGTGAAGAAGTAAAGGCTGGTACCGATAACTTCTTTATTCTCTATATGAGTGCTAAAACAAAAGTTGACTCAAGTAGCAAGACTTGGGGTACAGAAGGTGAAGAAAACTATTATAAATCTGGTCAACGACTTAACTTTGGTGGCGCATCAACAACGAGTAAACAGGTAATTTCTATCACAACCGAATATGCAGCTACAGTTAAAATTTGGTGGGTTTGCGGCGGCGATGGAAATAGATATATTGCTATTTGGGATGCTGACAAGAATGAAATAGATACTACTGAAAAAGAAGTGGCTAATGGTACAATTGGCATTGATACACTTAATATCCCAGCTGCCGGTTCTTACTACATCGCATGTCCTGTTAATAATAACTACATCTACAAAATCGAAGTATCTTGGACAGTACAGCTTGCTGATTCCGATACTTGTGAACATGAATATGAGCACGCTACATGTGAAAGTCCCGAGAAATGTTCTAAATGCGGCAAAACACAGGGTGAAAAGCTCGGTCATGATTATCAGGACGTAGCTGAAGTTCCCGCTACATGTATGGTTGACGGTGCTACAGCACACACAAAATGCTCAAGATGTCCCAGCGAAGTTGGAAAAGAAACAATTTCCGCTAAGGGTCATACATATACATTCACTGTTGTACCTACTACTGCTACAACACCCGGTAGCGTAAAAGGTGTTTGCTCCGTTGAAGGATGTGGTGCAACATTTGAAAGCGGCGAGATTAAGGCTATGACTCCCGGTACTTACGAGATGGATGCTTCTGACCTTGCAGATATTGCAACAAAGACTCTTTCCGACGGTTACGTTAAGGTGGTTGACGGCGTATTCGCTTGTCATCTTAGCTATAAGTATAAGACAGACTCGAATTCTAGAGTGCTTGAAGTGCTTGATCATCCTTGGGATGGATGGAAACCCGAATATAGAATGAATCTTCAAAGTGCTTCCGAAATTTTGGAAAACGGTACAATTAAGAATTTCGTTCAAATCGTAACTACAGGTACAACAACAATTACTATTGTTTGGGCTCCCAGTAATGCGGGCAGAGAATTGGCTATTTATGATATGGATGGCAACCCCATAGAAGGAGCAATCACTTCTATCAATGCTGAGGCAGGCTCAAAAGATACGCTTGTATTATCTCAATTTACACTTCCTGCAGGCGCATACCTTATCGGTAACTATATTCCTGAGGGTGTTGGCGAAGGCGGATCTTATATCCACAGAATTCAGGTTGTAGTTGCTTGTGATCACGAATGGGCTGATGCAACTTGTGAAGCTCCCAAGACATGCTCAAAGTGTGAAGCTACTGAAGGAGAAGCTCTTGAACATACATACGTTGACGGTAAGTGCTCCGCTTGTGAAGCAGCTGACCCCAACTATCAGCCTCCTGCAGAAGAGCCTAAGGATGAGCCTAAGGATGAGCCTAAGGCAGAACCCGAGCTCAACTTCTTCCAGAAGATTATTGCTTGGTTTATGGAACTTATTCAGAAAATCCTTGCTATTTTTAAGAAATAATTAACTCTTAATATATTTAGAGCAGGTGCCACAGCACCTGCTCTTTTTATTGATATTATATAAACTTATTGCATTCTGTCGATAAAGGTGATATAATCAAATTAAAAATATAAGAGCAATTTGTGAAAAAGAATATATAATTATCTTCGTTCTTTGTAGGGAGATTGTGATAGGAGGCCATGTATGTTCGAAAAAATGCATTCAGGAGAAATATATAATCCAAGCGATCCAAAGGTGATGCTTGAGCAAATGAAGTGTCTTAATAGACTTTATGAATTTAATAAAACAAAGCCACATCAGTACCCCAAGAGAGTGCGACTTCTTAAAAAGATGTTTGCAGAAATTGGGGATATGTGCTATATTGAGCCACCACTACGCACAAATTTTGGAGGTAAACATATTCATTTTGGCAATGGTGTTTATTGCAATTTTGGTTGCACATTTGTAGATGATACTCACATTTATGTGGGTAATCATGTTATGTTTGGACCTAATGTGGTTGTTGCAACTGCAGCTCATCCAATAGCTCCTCAACTTCGAGAAAAGGGACTTCAGTATAACAAGCCCGTTCATATTGGAAATAACTGTTGGATTGGCGCAGGCGCATTGATTATGCCCGGTGTTACAATTGGAGATAACTCAGTTATAGGTGCAGGTAGTGTCGTTACAAAAGATATTCCTGCCAACGTTGTAGCGGTGGGGAATCCTTGTAAAATTCTACGCGAAATTACTACTGAACTTACTGAAGATGAAAAAAATATTTTAATCCAATTTGATGATTGATTTTATAAGTAATTTCAATAACCCAAATTTAAAGATATAGGATGATATTTTGTGACACACTCGTTTTTGATTGTTGGACAATCTAATATGGCGGACAGAGTGTATGATAAATAAGAATGAATTATAAATAAAATAGAAACCAAAGTAGCAACAAAAGTTTGCAAAATGGTGATTAATAAAATGAGATTTTATATATGAAAGCAAAGGTAATTGTGAGAAGAATGGACGATTTAGTGCGTGTAGTTATCCCAAAAGAAATCCGCCACACGATGCGAATCCGTGAGGGTGACCCGTTACTGATAACATTGACAGTATTCGACAGGTTTTGCGTAGGTATGTTTAGCTTTGCTAAACGAATTGAACTCGAAAAAGGTAATACATAAAAAGAAATGACAGGTGCTTTACCTGTCATTTCTATATTTTTTAGGAGTTGTTTCGAATTTTTCTGTGAAGATACGGTGGAAGTAGCTTTTGTTTTCATAGCCGACGGCTATAGCTATTTCCTCGACCGAGAGTGTTGTGTTTTTAAGCAAAAAAGCCGCTTGTGATAGGCGTTTTTCCTGCAGATGCTCTGTATATGTTTTGCCTGTGCGGTTCTTTATTTCGTGGCTGAGCCAAAAGAAATCGTAATGCAAAAGATTTGCCGCGTCGATGAGTGAACCGTCCTTGTAATTTTCCTCGATATAGCGTAAAATGTCTACAATTGCCTTTTCCTTGTGGCTCTCGTGTGAGAGCTTGTCTGTGTGGTTGAGAAGTTGCATAAATAGAAGTCCCATTGTTGTTTGGTTGATATTTCTCTTGTTTGAGGTGTTGTTTATAAGCGTCCAAATGAGGTTTTCAATCAAATTTTGGATGGGAAGAACATTTGCAACCTTGAAGTGCAGATATCCTTGATATTCACTATCAAAAAGAGAACTGATGAGGAAGTTTTTGATGGGTGTTTCTTCAGCACCGAGCATTTCGAGAGTTTTATCGAAGAATGCGGGCTGAATGATGAAATTTACTGCGATATCGTTCTCGTTTGCGGGCAAAATCTCTTGCGTGGCATTTTGTCCGAGTAAAAGAAGTTCTCCCTCTTTTAATTTGATTTCTTTTCCATTGATAATATGCGTTGTTTCACCTGCACACATATATACCGCTTCAATATAGTCGTGAGTGTGCTTGGGAAAGTGGATAAATCGCGTGTGCTTTCTGACACGTATCAGCTTTCCGTCAACGAGGAGCTTTTTTGAACGGATTACACTACCGCCCGTGGTTGTATAAATGCTCTTATCTACGCTATGTCCGTGCAAAATTTCACTTTCTTCGTCAGTTGTTGGCAATAATTTATCCAATATTTCTTGTTTAATCATAAAATCACCTCAAGTTATTGTAGCACAAGCACAACAAAAAATCAATACAAATAAGGACACTTTTTTACGCAAATCGTGTTCTTTATTTTTGTTTAAAGATATGATATTATTAACATGAATATTTGTGAAAGGAGTAAGTCATTGAAATATTATTTAGCAATAGATATCGGCGCATCCTCGGGCAGACATATTATTGGCTGGCGCGAGGGCGACGAGATTAATACAAAAGAGGTGTATCGTTTCCCCAACGGAGTAACGAAAGAGAATGGACATCTTATATGGGATATCGAGTGCCTTTGTAATAGTGTTTTGGCAGGGCTTCGAGAAGCATTCAGACTTTATCCTGAAATTGAAAGCCTTTCGATTGACACTTGGGGTGTTGACTATGTTTTGCTTGACGGAGATAAAGAAATTTATCCCGTTTACGCTTATCGCGATAGCAGAACAGAGGCAGTAATACCAAATGTTCACGAGATTATACCTTTTTCAGAGCTTTATTCAAAGGTGGGTTGTCAGTTTCAACCGTTTAATACTATCTATCAACTTTATGATGATAAGTTGAACGGAAGACTTGACATGGCAACCGATATGCTTATGATACCCGAATATCTTATGTACAAGCTTTGCGGTGTAAAGGCAAGGGAATATACCAATGCTACCACAATGGGTATGGTAAATGGTGAATTTGATATGGATATCGTAAGACGTCTTGGATATCCCGAGCGCCTTTTCCCAAAGCTTTCACAATCGAAAACAATTCTTGGAGATTTGCTCCCCGAAATTGCCGAAAAGGTTGGCGGTAACACAAAGGTTGTGCTTTGTGCAACTCACGATACAGGCTCTGCGGTTGAGGGAATTCCAATGGAAGAGAATAGCCCATACATTTCCTCGGGTACTTGGTCGCTTTTGGGAGTTAAAACACCCCAACCAATAACTGACGAGGGAAGTCAAAAAGCCAACTACTCAAATGAGGGCGGTGTTGGATATAACCGCTATCAAAAGAATATTATGGGTATGTGGCTTGTGAATGAATTGCAAAGAGAGCTTTGTCCGGATACGCCTTTTCCCGATATTGTTAAAATGGCGCAAGAAAGCACATGCGAAGCAACTGTAGATGCAAATGCGCAGGAGTTCTTAGCTCCAGAGAGTATGAAGAATGCATTTGATAACGCAACGGGTGGACTAAATACGATTGGAGACTATTTCCGTTGCGCATACAAAAGCTTGGCATTGAGCTATAAACAAGCCATAGACGAGCTTGAAGCAAATACAGGAAGAAAATACGAAAAATTATACATAGTGGGCGGTGGAGCAAAGAATAAATTTCTTAATTGCTTAACTGAAGAAGCAACAGGAAAGCAAGTGATTGCTTTGCCTATAGAAGCCACCGCTTTAGGAAATCTTAAGATTCAAATGGAGGTATGTTAATATGAGCTATGTTGAAGCAAAGAAAAGATATGCAGCTCTTGGTATAGATACTGATGCTGCGATAGCAAAGCTTAAAGAAGTTCCTGTTGCTTTGCATTGTTGGCAGGGGGACGACGTTCGAGGATTTGATACCGATCCTTCAAAGCCACTCACGGGTGGAATACAGACGACGGGTAACTATCCCGGACGTGCAAGAACACCTGAGGAGCTTATGGCAGACCTTGACGTTGTTCTTAAACTTTGCCCCGGAACAAAGAAGATGAATCTTCACGCAAGCTATGCTATTTTTGAAAACGGAGATTGGGCTGACCGCGATGCGCTTGAGCCCAAGCACTTTGCGAAATGGGTTGAATTTTGCAAGAAAAGAGGACTTGGATGTGACTTTAATCCTACTTTCTTCTCTCACCCCAAGGCAAACGGCTTGACGCTTTCCTCTCCCGATCCCGAAATTCGTAAGTTCTGGATAGAACACGGTAAGGCGTGTATAAGAATTTCAAACTATCTTGCAAAAGAGCTTGGACAACCCTGTATCATGAATATTTGGACGGGTGACGGTTTTAAGGATATTCCTGCTGATAGAATGGGTCCTCGCCAAAGATATAAGGAATCAATCGACGAGATACTTTCAGAGCCATTTGACTTTAATTCCGTAAAGCCTTGCGTTGAATCAAAGGTATTTGGCATTGGTGTTGAGGCATATACCGTTGGCTCTGCCGAGTTTGCGCTTACTTATGCGGCAATGAATAAGGAAAGATGCATTCCCCTTATGGATAACGGACATTACCATCCCACAGAGGTTGTTTCCGATAAGATTCCCGCACTTCTTGCGTTCTTCCCTGAGATTGCACTTCACGTGACAAGACCTATTCGTTGGGACTCCGACCACGTTGTGCTTCTTGATGACGAGACAAGAGAAATATGCAAGGAGATAGTTCGTTGCGGTGGTCTTGAAGGATCTGTTAAGATTGCTCTTGACTATTTTGATGCATCCATAAATCGCATTTCCGCTTGGACAGTTGGTTTTAGAAATGTTCAAAAGGCATTGCTTATGGCATTGCTTACTCCCGACCTTACTGAAATGCAGAATGCTGATAACTGGACAGAGCTCATGGTAGTTCAGGAAGAGCTTAAAACTATGCCATTCGGTGAGATTTGGGCGGAATATTGTCGTGTATGCGGTGCTCCCGTAGACGGCGAATGGTTTGCGACAGTTAAAGAATACGAAAGAGAGGTCTTGTCAAAGAGATGAAAAATATACTTAATGCGCCATTTGTAATGGAAATGAGAAACACCTGCGCCAATATGTACCGACTTGGTTGGGACGAGCGCAATGGTGGTAATATAAGTTATATGCTTGATAAAAACGAAGTTGCTAAATATTTGAATTTGAATAATGCGCTTCGCACAATCCCACTTGGATTTGATGCAACTGCTCTTATTGGTAAGATTTTTATCGTTACAGGAACAGGTAAATATTTTAAGAATGTTTATGACGATCCCGAAACAAATCTCGGTATTATTAAGATTGCAGATGACGGTAAAAACGCCGAGCTTCTTTGGGGTTATGCTGACGGTGGCAGATTCACAAGTGAGCTTCCTGCGCACCTTATGAGCCATATCGCACGACTTTCCGTTGATCCTGAAAACCGCGTTGTAATGCACTCTCACCCCACACATACACTTGCTATGAACTACGTTCACGAGCTTGACGAAAAGAAATTTACACACACTCTTTGGGAAATGTGCACCGAATGTATAGTTGTCTTTCCCGATGGTGTTGGTGTTCTTCCTTGGATGCTTTGCGGAACTAACGAAATCGGTGAAGCAACAGCAGAAAAGATGAAGGAATTTCGCCTCGTAGTTTGGGGTATGCACGGCATATACGGTGCAGGTAAGACAATGGACGAAACCTTTGGTCTTATTGAAACCGTTGAAAAGGCAGCGCAGATTTATATGCTCACAGCCCATCTTCCTCGTGTAAACACCATCAAAGACGAAGAAATGGTTACTCTTGCAGAGTTCTTTAAGGTTAAGTATAGAAAAGATTTTTTGGATTTATAATATCGTATATACCAACAAACACAAGTGATATATATACCATCTAATTCCAATGTTTTAGCCATGCGCCATATAATGACAAGCACATATGGTGGAGTTGTTTACTTTAATTTTGAAAGTTATACTGAACCTGTAAGTGATTCACCATCAAATTGGACACATAATCAAGAGTGTCAGCGTTGTGGTACGGAACTTTATGTGCTTGAAGCCGGCAAGACAATAACATTTGCAAATATCGAAGCTTCAAACATTAAATTTGAGGCTCAAGCAACAAAGGGGACTCAGATTGTGAAATTAAGTGTAGATGGAGTTCAACATTCAACTATTGAATGCAAAACAAATTCGGTTGCTTTTGATGTTACAACTGAAGAAAACGAATTACATCACTATCAATTTACTAATAATGGCACTGAAACAGTGCTTATTTGGATGGCTGCTATGGATGAAAAATTATATGCTCCCGGTGATGTGCTCTTAGAGATTATGCCATCAAGTGGAGATTTACACAGTTCTTTCTATATTTATGTGCGCACTTCTGATGAAAGTGGATTATATTATGTAAGATATAATATGATTTTGGAAAGCAATAATAATAGAGATATTTATAAATCCAATTCCACTTCAAATGTATATAATTACAGAATACGTACTGCACAGCTTGTGAAAATTCACTCAGTAAAAGATGATGGTGTAGAATTTTCTAATCTATTTGAGGTTCTTACATCTGGTGAAATTTCTCTTGCGGTTAAACAAAATCAAGTTGATATGAACACTATTACACCTGCGGCTCAACAGATGCTTCAAGAGGCATCTTCAACCGAGGCGCGCGATTTCGTTGGAGGATTTCACGGTGATGAGTATATAGAATCTGTAAAGCTTCTTGCAGATGGTGTTGAAATTGCTCTTAAAAATGTTGCAAGCAAAACGGTTCTTTCTTGCTCAAGTGTTCAGTTTATTCAAAGCACAACAATCTATGCTTGGGGTACAAGTACGAGTGATTCCTATGGCCGAAAAATGATGGCGCACGATCAGAATTTCTTGTTCACTGCCGATGGTGTTAACAACAGACAGTCTGTAACTTGGCTTGATGATGGTTTCCATCTTAATCAATTCTATATGCAGATGTTTACTATGCGCCGCGAAACTGATGAAGGCAAGCTTGTTTGTGAAAGCTTTGAAACATTTGATGAAAATGGAAACTCTTTAGGCAAATATACAACCAAGCCTCCCGTTACACAAATAGAGGATGTGCTTAGCAATATGAATAATCGTTTGGTTAAGTATTCAAGCTCTACTAGTGGTGTATCTGCAGAAGCAGGATTTACAATTATAGATGATTCTGTAAAGGTTAATGAGATGCATATTAAGCTTCGTACAACTCAGTTGGATAATAAGCTTTACGTTTCATTTGAATCTCCCGAAAATGGACGAAGCCCACAAAAAGGCGAAGTATGGACAGTAGAAACTTTCTATAACATTGATTATCAAAATCCTCAGAAATAATCTAATCATAATACAAAAAGCCCTGCGCAACCGCGCAGGGCTTTTTAAAAAATAAGAATGAATTACAAATAAAATAAAAATTCAAATAGCAACAAAAATTTGCAAAATGGTGATTAATAAAATGAGATTTTATATATGAAAGCAAAGGTAATTGTGAGAAGAATGGACGATTTAGGGCGTGTAGTTATCCCAAAAGAAATCCGCCACACTATGCGAATCCGTGAAGGTGACCAGTTGCAGACAACATTGACACAGTCAGTTCGGTTCACAAATGCAATAATATCAATCTCTAAAAGAATTGTGGTTGATGGGTAGGGAGATGCATAATTTTTTCAAAAAACTATTGACAATATAATGTGTAAAGTTATAATATTATTAAAAGTGTAGATGGCATCATACTTATATTGTTTGAAGTAATGGAAAAATGTATAGGAGATAAAAGTATATGATAAAATTTGAATGTGGTTGCTCAATGGGTTCTCACAAAGCACCCTTGGAGGGCTACGATATTTCATCGGGAGCAATAAAAAATCTACCAGAAATACTCAAGGATTACAGTAAAGTATATATGGTGGCGGATAGTAATACATATGCCGCTGCGGGAGAGGCTGTTGAGAAAATACTTAAAGAGGCAGGAAAGTATTATCGTACATGCGTTCTTGAAGGAGAAGTAATATTGCCGAACACAGATACTTTGGGGGAAATTATTCTTAATGCAAGCGATCCTGTTGCAAAACCCAATATATTTGCATATTCAGAGCTTCCTGATTTTATTTTGGCAGTTGGTTCGGGAACTGTAAATGACTCTTGCCGTCTTGCAAGTTACCGTCTCAACCTTCCATACGGAGTTGTTGGAACAGCACCCTCTATGGACGGATATGCATCTGCTGGCACGCCCTTTCTCTTCAACGGTTCAAAGGCGACCATTCAGTGTACAACTCCTAAATATATTATAGGAGACCTCGATATTCTCAAGGATGCTCCGTTCGATATGATGCTTGCAGGCATTGGTGATATGTTTGGCAAATACATAGGTATTCTTGACTGGGAGCTTGCAAGAGATTATTCGGGAGAATATTTCTGTGACAAAATTGCAAAAGACGTTATTGATGCGACCAATAAATGTCTTGAGAACGGATATGAGCTGGCAAAGCGCGATAAAGAATGCATCAAGAATATTATGGAAGGATTTCTTGTAACAGGTCTTGGCATGGCATACACAGGAAATTCGCGTCCTGCATCGGGTTCTGAACACATAATTGCTCACGCATGGGAGCTTTATGATATAGAGCACGGAAATCATCCTCATTTGCATGGACTTGAGGTGTGCGAGGCGACGCGTCTTGTGTCTATAATGTATAAAATGCTTTATCAGGAAACAAGTGATGAGCATCTTAAAGAATTGATTGCCAAATATATTCCGTATTTTGATGCGGTTGAGGATTTTTGCGTTAAGATGAATGTGCCTCCAACTGTAACAGATGCACAGGTAATCATTGACGGTATTCACCGTGCGCTCATTATGAGAGATAGATATACTATTCTTTTCTATTTGCGAGACCAAGGAAAGTTTGAAGAATATGCAGAAAAAGCGACCGATGCTTTGCTTGATACGTTAAATACTCAAAACAAATGATTAATAAGGTGAAATATGAATTTTAAAAACCCCGATATTGAAATCATCAAGAATAAAAAGTTGTTTATTTTTGATATGGACGGAACCATTTATCTTGGTGGAGTTTCGTTTGAGTTTGCGAAACGTTTTATTAAAAATTTAAGAAGTAGTGGCAAAAAAGTATTGTTTTTTACAAACAATGCATCACATACCTCTAGCTTTTATTTTAACAAGCTCTCAAAACTTGGATTTGATCCGCAAGAGGATGAAATAATGACATCGGGGGATGTTACACGAGAGTTTTTGCTTGCATATAAAAAAGACAAAACAGTATATATGGTTGCAACCGATGAGCTTGTTGAAGAATATAAAAACAAGGGTGTTAAAGTGGTGAACGGAGAAGAAAATCCAATTGCAGACATTGTTGTGAGTAGCTTTGATACGTCATTGACATACGAAAAACTCAATATTGCTTGCAGACTGATCAGAAACGGCGCGGAGTATATTTCTACTCATCCTGATTTCAACTGTCCTACAGAGGATGGATTTATTCCAGATAGCGGAGCTATTGCGGCACTTATAACCGCATCCACAGGAAAGGTGCCTACATATTTTGGAAAGCCATATAAAGAAACCATCGAAATGATTGGCAAATTCACCGGATTCGATAATGACGAGATGTGTATCTTCGGCGATAGACTGTATACCGATATCGCTCTTGGAAAGAATTTCGGTGTTACATCAGTGCTTGTTTTGTCGGGAGAGACTACAGAAGAAGATGTTGAAAAAGCAGATATATCTGATAAGCCCGATTTTGTATTTGACTCACTTGCTGATGTCGATAAATTGATGTATTAATCCAATAAAAAGCAGGCAGTAAATTATACACTGCCTGCTTTTCATCGTATTTTATTGCCAAAGGGAACGCTCACCAGTGGAGATCATAGATGCTCCCTCGTTGAGAGCCCTAAAGCATTCATCTCTTGAATTTATAAGTCCACCTGCAATTATTGGAATTTTGATGTGTTTTTTTATCTTGGATATCGCTTTATAGGCGATGACCGGCATCACCTCTATCATAGAGGCCTTTGAGCTTAAAAGAGTTTCAAGCGCCGTATCGACCGAGCGAGAATCTATCATAAAAAATCGTTGTACTGACATAAGTTTGCATTCGTGTGCGGCTGAAATTACATTTGATCTTGTACTTATTATACCGTCAATTCCCATTGAAGCTAAATATTTTACACCATGAGCATCATTACTGAGTCCGTTGACAAAATCCAAGTGAACAAATAAAATCTTGTTTTTGCGATGTGCAAGCTCACAGTATTCGGGTACTTGAGACAATTCTGTGCTGAGCAAAAATACTGTTTGTATATCGGAATCTATTGCAATAAGAAAATCTTCCATTGTTCTAATTGCGGCTATTATAGGATAGGTTTCAAAATCAAGCATACTTACCTCCGATGTTACTATACCTTCTATAAATATTATAAAAGATTGTAGCAGTTGTGTCAATATAAATTTCTATAATATATTGACAAAATTATTATTTGTGTTATAATAAATAGGTAAATTTAATATCGCAATGAGATTTGGAGATGCGTTAAAAACCGGAGATTTTGCTCCGTGTTTTCTCGTGTCTTTTTTTGTTGTTTAATAAGGTTATTTAAAAGGAGAATGGTAATGTACGATATAGTTATTATCGGCGCCGGAGTTGTCGGTGGGATGATTGCAGAAACTCTTTCCAGATACAATGTAAGAGTTTGTATGCTTGAAAAATTAGGGGATGTTGCTATGGGGGCTACCAAGGCGAACAGCGCCATAGTTCACGGCGGATTTGACCCTGTGGTAGGTTCGCTTAAGGCACGTATGAATAAGCGCGGCTCGGAGCTTATGCCCAAGGTTTGCGAGCGTCTTGGCGTAAAATATAATAACAATCAGGCGCTTATTGTCGCATTTGAAAATGAGAGAGCAGAGGTCGAGGCGCTTTATCGCAACGGTATCGCCATCGGTATCAAAGGACTTCGCATCGTGGAGCGAGAGGAACTCCACAGCTTAGAGAAGAATCTCAATCCCGAGCTTTCCTGTGCGCTTCTTTCTGAGACAAGTGCTATAGTTTGTCCTTACGAACTTTGCATTGCTGCCATTGGAAATGCTATGGATAACGGAGTTGAACTTCTTCTTGATTATGAAGTAACAGGTATTGATAAAATGTCGGACGGTTATATCGTAAAATCCTTGGACGGACGTGCCGTTAATACAAAATATATCATAAACTGTGCGGGTGCATATTCTGACGATATTGCAGAAATGACGGGAGACTGTGATTTCAAAATCACTACAAGGCGCGGAGAATATATGGTGCTTGATAAGGAATGCGGTTCCTTTGTACAAAGAACGATTTTCCATACTCCCACAAAGATGGGTAAGGGAATATTGATTACTCCCACAGTCGACGGTAATCTTCTAGTAGGTCCAACGGCTGTAAATATTGAAGGAAAAGACAATTATGCAACAACTGTGGAGGGCTTTGTAACATTGTTTGCAAAATCCGCAGAAAACGTTTCAAATTTGCCCTTTAATAAGGTTATAACATCCTTCTGCGGTCTGCGCGCGGTAGGGGACAAGGGTGATTTTATTATCAAGGAGAGAGATGGAGTAATTACTCTTGGTGGCATTGAAAGCCCAGGTCTTTCATCAGCTCCTGCGATTGCAGAATATGTTGAAGAATTTCTTTGCAATATAGGTGCAATCTCAGAAAAGAATGAAAATTATGTTGGAACACGCAAGCCCGTTCACTATTTTAACAATCTTAATGAAGAAGAAAAAAATGCCATTATCAAAGAGCATGCCGAATACGGACGCATTGTATGTCGTTGCGAGGGTATCACAGAGGGCGAGATAATTGAAGCTGTGCACAGAAATCCAAGCGCGCGTGACGTTGACGGTATAAAGCGAAGGACAAGAAGCGGTATGGGTAGATGTCAGGGTGGATTTTGTTCACCCATCGTTGTGTCAATCATTGCAAGAGAACTTGGTGTTCCGTTTGAAAGTGTGACAAAATCGGGTTCTAATTCAATTATAAATTACGGTAAGACAAAGGGGGACAACTGATATGACTATAAAAGCTGATCTTGTTATAGTTGGCGGTGGCCCTGCAGGTATGAGCGCTGCAGTTGCGGCATACGACGCGGGTATCAGAAATATTCTCATTCTTGAACGTGATACAAGTCTTGGAGGTATTCTTCGGCAGTGTATCCACAACGGATTTGGACTTCATCGCTTTAAGGAAGAGCTTACAGGTCCCGAATATGCTTACCGCTATGAGAAACAGGTAAGGGATCGCAATATTGCCTTCAAGCTCGGCACTATGGTTCTCGATATCACTCCCGATAAGGTTGTGACCGCCATAAACAGTGAGGACGGGATTTTTACTGTTGAATCAAAATCCATAATACTTGCTATGGGATGCAGAGAACGCCCGAAGGGTGCTCTTAATATTGCAGGGACTCGTCCGTCGGGTGTTTTCACCGCGGGAACTGCTCAAAAATTTGTTAACATGGACGGATATATGCCTGGAAAAAAGGTAGTTATACTCGGCTCGGGTGATATAGGACTTATTATGGCAAGAAGAATGACGCTTGAGGGCGCAGAAGTTAAGGCGGTTTGTGAGCTTATGCCGTATTCCGGTGGTCTTGCGCGTAATATCCAACAATGTCTTAATGATTTTGATATTCCGCTTTTGTTGAGTCACACCGTTGTTGAAATTCACGGCAAGGAAAGAGTTACAGGCGTTACGATAGCAAAGGTGGATGAAAGACGCAAACCCATTGAAAAAACCAAGCAATACATCGAGTGCGATACTCTGCTTCTTTCGGTTGGTCTTATTCCCGAAAATGAGCTTACCAAGAGCGCATCCATTCCTCTTGATAGAATTACAGGTGGTGCTTTTGTTGACCAGAACAGACAGACTGATATTCCCGGTGTTTATGCTTGTGGAAACGTTCTTCACGTGCACGATCTGGTTGACTATGTGTCCGAGGAGGCTACTATTGCAGGTCGTGCCGCTGCTGAATTTATTAAGGGTAACGCGTTTTCTAACAAAAGCATTAAGCTTGTCACTGACGGTAGGGTGAGATATACCGTTCCTCAAAGAATAAGCGCAAATGAGGATGTTACAGTATATTTCAGAGTTTCGGACGTATACCGTGACATAAGAATTACTGTTCGCGACGGAGAAAAGCTCCTTGTAAACAGGAAAAAGCTTAAGGTTGCGCCAGGTGAGATGGAAACTGTAACTTTAACAAGTGAGATGATTAACGGAATTTGCGGAGATACGCTTTTCTTCGCGATAGAAGAATGATGGAGGGTAGTATGGTACGCGAATTAACATGTATCGTTTGTCCTAAGGGATGTCAGCTCAAGGTTGAGCTTGATGATAATAAAAAGGTCGTTTCGGTTGAAGGATACACTTGCAAAAGAGGGCTTGAATATGCCGGGGACGAATTTAAATCTCCTATGAGAACACTCACAACAACAGCGCCGATTGAAGGTGGTGGAGTGGTGCCTGTGAAGACGGATAAGTCGATTCCAAAAGATCTTTTGTTTGAGTGTATGAAGGAGATTAACCTTTCACGTGTTCCAAAAGATGCTCAGGTAGGATACATAGTTATCGAGAACATTTTGGGTACGGGAGCAAACGTGGTAACAACAAGAAATACCAAAATTTAGGCAAAATATAACAATATAAATTAGGAGTAAAATATGATAAAGATATTTGCATTTGACCTTGACGGAACTTTAACGCAACACAAAACACCTATAGATGATAAAAATCGTGCAGTGCTTGAAAATCTTGCAAAGAGATATAAGCTATTAATGGTAGGAGCAGGTAATTGTTTGCGCATATATCAACAGCTTGGCGGTTTCCCGATTGACATTATAGGAAATTACGGAATGCAATATGCCAAGTATGAAAGTGGAGAACTTAAGATTGTCCGTGACGATGGCGTTGTATGTCAGAATCGTGAATGCGTTGAAAAAATAGCTTATAGCTTAAGAGAAAAATATGGATTTACTGAATTTTCGGGTGATAATGTTGAATATCATGCTTCGGGATGCTTGACATTCCCCATACTTGAAACTAAAGCTCAAAATGAAGACAAATTGAAATTTGATCCAGATAGAAAAAAACGTCGCTTTATTTATGATGAGGTTTGTGCGGCATTCCCTGATTATAATGTATTCGTTGGCGGTTCTTCCTCATTTGACATGGCACCCAAGCCATTCAACAAATATTATGCACTTGATTTGTGGTGCAGGGAAAACGGATTTGAACACGGTGAGGTAGCATTTGTGGGTGACGATTACGGTTGCGGTGGAAATGATGAAAGCGTATATAAATCAGACTTTAAATTTATAACGATTGATGACTATACTAAATTATCAGAGGTACTTGCACCTTGGCTTGATGAGAAATGAGTAATGTAAAACAAGCTATCAAAGATATATACAATAAACCGCGAGCTAACAGCTCGCGGTTTATTGTATATAGAAGCAGAAATACTTTTGCTCCACTAATTACAATCTATAGGTTGCGGTGAAAATTATATGTTGAGCATAATCGCCAAATTTACTACCGAAAATGTTAAATCCACCGGGGTGCTGCGCATTCTTCTTTACCTCTATACCAAACGTCGTTTTATTGCTTTCCTGAAGCCTTAGATCGTAGAGGCGAATGCTTTTGTTTACCAATCTTTCATTAAGAAATACGCCGGTCGATCTGATGCTTATGTTTGTGAGGATACCGTATTTTGTGCTTTCGGGATACCACCAGCTCGGCGTGAATTTTCCGTACCGATCTCCGTAATCTCCTGGGGAAACAAGTGTGCAAACTTCAATCCCATTTATAGAGAAGGTAATATCACTCGGGTAATCGTTATTGAATCCCGGTGCCTCGGAGCAAATTTCGAGAGAAATTTTGATTTCGTCAAGCTTTCCCTGTTGGGCATAATTGTTGGGAATAGCATAGAGAAGCGAGCCATAGCCCTGCGACCAAATTACCTGAGCGTCGTGACGTCCTGCGACGAAGGCGTTGTGTGGGTCACCGCTCATAATTTGCCTTTCGGCGGTAGCAATTCCACATTGATCTGAAAACTCGGCATCAATATATTCTCCAATATTAATATGATGGATGTAAGGGGCTAGACTTTCGGGCTTAGAGTCTCCGTTTGAATTTCGAAAACGGATCACGGCTATGTTGGCGCAGTAGGTATACCAATGGAGGGTACCCTTGCCCTTGGTAGAGAAGCTTTTTTTGATAATTCCCGCATCCTCTAAAATATTGAGATGAAATATAGTTGATGAAAGAGGTAAATTAAGCTCTGCTGCTATCTCGGACGCAAGCATGTTCTTCTTGTTAACCAAGCGAATCATTTGTATTCGTACGGGGGAAGAGAGTGCTCTGCCCAAAGTGGCGAGGTTTGTCGTATCCTTGGTACCCTGAATATCATATATTATTTTGCTGTCTTCAATAAAGTCATTATTGTGTTCTTGCATTTGTTTTCTCCTCTAATTTGTTATTAGGTACAGTAATATTGTAGCACACATCTTGGTCAAATGCAATATCTTTAGCGGTTTTTTTATTGAAAATTTGTTAATTTTGTTGTAAAATACTAAATAGATAGAGCATTTAAATAAAAAATATGTATAAATTATATTGTAGCTGTTTTCAATATGAGGGCTTGCTTATTTTTCCTACAGAATTTTTAATGTCTTAAAAATCAAATTTAGTGTTTGTAGCTTTCATTTGAACACTATGCAGTAGTATCACACGTCAAAAATCCATGCTCCATAATTGAAAATAAGCGGCATAGGTTACGAAACGAAGTTGAATGGAATTTTTGGCATATATTAGTTGGATTATAAATTGCTTTTAACAAAAAGCTTTATAATTATAAATTTATTAATTAATTATGTGGTGGTTTCGCAATGAACAAAAAACTATCACAAGTTAAAAGTCAGGAGGCAAAAAGTATGAAGAAAACATTTTGTAGAGTATTGGCGTTGATGCTGGTATTAGTTATGGCAGCAGGAATAGTTGCTTGCGGCCCTAAGAAACCACCTGAAGCTGGTGACAGAACCGTTATTTACTATGCGGCTTCTTTTGTAGATGCTCAGATGCAAGAGGCTTATAATGAAATGGTCAACACCTATAATGAAACACAGGGTGTTATTGACGGTGTATATGTACAGTTTCGTGCAAATCCCGGTGTGATTTCCGGTTTGGAAAGTGCATTGCGCGGCAACTATCAGTACGATGTAATTGAGTTGAAGGACGATGCATTTAAGGCATTGGCTACAAACGGCAATTTCTTTGTTAATTTGGACAACTATTTGACAGATGATGTTAAGGCTAAGATGAACTGGAGTGATATTCCTGAATCTTTGATCAATCGTTATCGTTTAAATACAACTAAGTCTAACAACGGCAAATTCCAGGCCGGTGCAGGCGCAAGCCTTTTGGCTCTCCCCAATGGTAGCGATCCTCAGATGTTGTTCTACAACAAGGATATGATGATTGCAGCTGGTATCAACATTATTTCTGTTCCCGAGAGCGAATTGGCAGCATATAATACTGCTAATAACGCAAAACTTATGCCTCACGGCTATGCTGAATATAAAGTGGCCCCCTTTGCAGGCGCTAAGAGTAGCACCAATCAAGCGGGCAAGACTGTTTATAAAGTATTTAACGAGAGTATCGGTATGAACTGGGAAGAGCAGCGTTGCCTCGCTAGCGCATTCACAACATCCAATCAGTATGGTTTCGTTAGTGAATGGTGGTTCAATATGGGATTCTCAGTTGGTGCGGATTGTATCGGATGGGACCCTGCTTCTAACAACTACAAGCTTACCCTTGGCGACAAACAGCCTGGTTACTTAGCTTTGGCAGACATTACCGTGAACGGTAATAGCTATAGCAAGGGTGAAGTTCTTCACTATGAAGACAAGACCTTCTTGAACAACAACGCATCCGCACTTAGTGCTTTGAACGGCAAGGTTTATGCATTGCCTTCTACTTATGAAGCAATTTTGGAATTCACTCGTTTGGGTGTTCCTTCCAATAAGCAGACCGAAACAGGAGTTTATGGTTACGGCGTTGCACCTTCTACCACAGAGGGACGCAACCAGCTCTTTACTTCCGGCAAGTCCCTTATGCTTATTGAGGACTTCCGTAACATTCAGTCTTTCAAGAATGTACTTGGCGAAGGTTTGGGTATGGCTGTTACTGCTCAGTACCGTGAGTATGTTGGAGGCAGCACATATACTGTAAACGGCAAGGAATATTTGAAGGTAATCGGTGAGACTTACGACGGTAAGGTTTACACTGGTGAATTACATACAGAAAACGGCACACCCATTGTTGGTGAGGCTGCAACTGAAAGCGAGTCTTTGGGTCTCTTCCTTCCTGCAAATACCAAGAATAAGAATTATGACGAGGCATTCAAGTTCGCATCTTGGGTAGCAGGTCCTGAGGGCCAGGCAATCTTGGCAAAGGGTAATAAGTATGTTCCCAACCAGACCTCTATCGGTATGAGCGATGCTTATAATTCTTCCTCAGATCGTCTTATCTCTAATATGTGGGCAGGCAGCTTCATGGCGCAGCACGCAGAGATCGGCGACTACACCTACTTTACCTCTACAACATGGATTACCGAATGGTCCGTACCTTTTAATACTACGGTTCGTGAAGGTAATATGACGTTGGCTGCTTTCTTTACACAGTATGAGAGTACAGCAAATAACTTGTTGAAGGGCATGACAATTTACATCAACGGGAGATAATCTATGACCCAAAAGAAGTTATTCACGGAGAACCTGCAGAACAAAAAGCGAAAGTGGAGAAAGGAACAGATTTTGGCGTTTATTATTGCATCTATTCCGTTGCTTGGCTTTGTCGTTTTTAATGGCTTTCCTTTGCTGATATCTTTTATAGGTATGTTTTGCAATGTGGATCTTTATGATCTGACTAATATCCAGTGGAATAATTTTGAGGGTTTCAAGTCTGTATTTATCCCTGGACATGCCTATGAACTGTTTTATTTTGATTTAGCAAAATATTTTTACAAGGCAGTGATTATAACTGCGTGGATTGCATCCACGCAGTTGGTTACACTTGCAATTGCGCTTTTTATTGCTACACTTTTGCATCAAAAACCTAAAGGTGCAAAGATGTTCCAAGTTTTGTTCTTTATACCTTATATTTGCTCCACAGTAGCGGTTTCCTTGATGTGGAGATGGTTATTTGCTAGCGACGGTGGTATTTTAAATGCCATCTTGGGTACAAATATCGACTGGCTACGCAATCCGGACACAATTACTTGGACAATTATTGCAGCCGTTATTTGGCAAGCACCGGGTTACGGTATTGTTATGTATAAGGCGGCTTTTACTGGCATTAATAATTCTTTATACGAAGCGGCAGATGTGGATGGCGCAAACGTTTGGCAGAAATTTTGGCATGTAACATTGCCAGGTATTAGCCCTACCACATTCTTCTTGCTACAAGCGGGTGCAATGGCAGGTTTGTTAACCTACGATTTAGCAGTTTTGATCATTCCAGATGCTTGGGGTTCTCCCGGAGGTGTGGAGTCTATGGGTCTTACTCTAATTCGTTTGGTATATTACCTGATTACCAATGCTTCTACCAGCGATGCCAATGGCGTTAGCTATATGGTTTCCTGCGCTTGCGTAATTAGCTGGATGCTTTTCTTTGTGACCGGTACAATATCTATGATTATGTTCCGACTCAGAGAAAAGAGTTTGAAGTAAAGGACGGTGAAGAATATGAAAAAGAAATTTTCTTTGGGAAAAATTTTGGTTATTCTGGTGCTGTTCGTTTATGCAGTGTTTCTATTTTTCCCCATTGCTACAGTTTTAATTACATCATTTACTTCAACTGAGGAATTGGCAAGCACTATTGATTTTATTTGGTGGCCAGAAAACTTTACTTTTGATGCCTACAAAGCAATTTTTGAATATGACTTTTATGCGGATTTAACCGGTATGCCCGGTTTGGTGCTCGGCTTTGTTAACACAATGTGGCTGACGCTGATTCCATTGGTGATTGGTTTAGTTGTTTCCGGTTTTTCTGCTTATGCATTCTCAAAAATGAATTTTCCTTTTAAGGAACAACTATTTAGATTCTCGGTAATCATCCGTTCCATCCCTTTGGGCGCATTTAGTGTTATTTCTTATGTGTTCTTTTCAGCAATCGGTTGGACGGGAGACAAGGGCTTCTTGCCTTTGCTGATTCCCGGTATGTTGGGTAGCTTAGGAACGGTATTTTTCCTACGTCTATTTTTTGATGGAATACCCAACTCATTAATCGAGGCGGCAACGCTTGACGGTGCTGGATTTTTCCAATGCTTTACAAAAATCTTGTTCCCACTTGCAAAACCTGCCTTTATTGCACAATTTATTTTTGGTTTTGTGGCTGGCTATAACAGCTATTTGGCTCCGCAGCTTTATTTGCAGGATCAGCCACAGTTTGTAACCTTGCAGTTATACCTGAGTCAAATCAGAGAACTGTTTCCCGGCCTTGGCAGTGAGAATATTCATATGGCCGCGGCGATTTTGGGAATGTTACCACTGGTTATCATATACTGCTGTCTGCAAAAATACTTTATTGAAGGTGTTTCCGAAGGCGGCGTCAAGGAATAAATGGAGGTGCTTAAATGAATAAAATACGAACTATAGCATTGCTTTTGACCACAAGTCTGCTTTTGTCCTGCGTACTTCTTACAGGCTGTACGTCACAGGTACAGTATGAGGTCCCCAACTATCAGGGGTTGTTGCAGGATGGTCAGAGCAAAGCAGAATATAATCAAGAACTTTTCTATCGCAACGATCATAAGATTGATGATGCTGCGGACCCCTTTGTTTTTGATAACACTGCTAGGGACGGCTATTACTACCTTTACGGTACCCATGGAGATATTTTCTGCTCCCGTTCTAAAGATTTGATGAATTGGGAACCCGTTGGCAATGCTCTTGATATTCAGGACTTTGTAAATAATCAACCCAGTGAGGTACGCAGAACCGTATGGAAGGATATCTGGGCACCGGAAGTAGTATATGATTCTGATGATGGCAGATACTATATGTTCTTTAGCGCTACACCTGATGTAGATACTAATGTTACAGCAGGCAATGGCGTAATGGATGGAACGTATAAGGAACTTATGATGGTTGCCGTTTCTGAATATCCCACCCACGGCTTTGTACCAGTGAACTTTATGGATGCTGAAAGCTGTGGTGAGGAGAATTTGCACAACTTTAATAGAACACCCGGCATTAAGGATTCTACAACCGACGAATATATGCCTACATGGCCCCATTATTTTGCTAAGTATTTGCTTTTTGATCCTGCAGAGTATATGGCCTTTGCAGAAGCAAACGGCGGATTTAGAGGTTTTAGCCGTGGTGGATTCGAAGGCGCCATAGACCCCCATCCTTATGTGGATGAAAATGGCGATAAATACCTGTTTTGGGTAGATAGTAGCGGTTCTGACCGTATTTCTGTTGTGAAAATGGAAAACTGGTTAAAGCCTGACTGGTCTACTGCTAAGATTCTTGCTTGTCATAGTTTCTATACTGTAGAGGACTATTTCGCAGCTCTCGATGGTGAGATAGTTGAAAATGTTCCATATGAGTTGACTGGAACTTCTATCAACGAAGGTCCTGCGGTTCTTGAGCATAATGGCAAGTATTATTTAACTTTTTCCATTGGAGCATATGCTGATAACTCTTATCAGGTGGTGCAGGCTGTTTCTGACAACTTGACAGGACCTTATCGTAAGCTGACTTTGGAGGAAGGTGGTATACTGATGTCCGGTGAGCTTTCGGGCAGTCAGGACATTACAGGTACCGGTCACCATAGCTTTGTACAAGCAGGTGATCAGCTTCTTATGATCTATCACCGTCACAATGATCCCATTGTGGGTGGTGGTGCGCGTAATCCCGCAGTGGATGAGATTAAATGGATTACTATTGTAGATAAATTTGGCAACAATCTTGATGTTATGTACGCAAACGGTCCTACTGCTACAGTACAGCCTAAGATTGAAGCGTTTTCTGACTATAAGAATATTGCTGACGAAGCAACTATAAGTGGCCACGGAGATGCTAAATACTTGAATGATGGTCTACTTTCTGTTTATAAATATCTTAATGAGGACTTTGGACAATATATTCAGGAGACTGTAATTACAAAGACCACTACCTTCACTTTAGATTTTGAAGAAGCACGAACTGTGCGCGCGGTTATGGTCTATACTTCTAAAGATGAGTTTGCAGCTTTTGCCAAAATTGCACGTATAGAGTTTGTGTGCATAGAAGATGGCAAAGAAGTTATTCGTTATATTAAGAATGTTGAGCTCAGTGCAGAATGTTATCAGGCAAATGACTATGACGGATCTATTTTCTATATTTCTCCTGGTGCAGCTGCCTATGCAGAGTTTGCCGAGTTGAATGTAAAGTCCATCAGAATCACGATTGATGTACCTGCGAACCAGGATTCCGTAGGTATTTCTGAAATTCGTGTTTTGGGTAAGTAAGGAGGGATCGTTATGAAAAAAATGAATTTTACGATCTCCAAGCGCACACTTCTTATGCTTATACTTGCGATGTTAGTTGTGAGCCTTGTAGGCTGTGCGGCTAATTCGCGAATTAAAGAAGTGACGACGGACAAGGAATATACATTTACAAATCCTGAGCCAGAAATGGCTCAACCAGATGATGGTTTTAAGATTGATGGTATCGCAGATGAAGAAGCTTATAAAAACGCAAAGTGGTTGTACTTAAGCAACAACGGCGAAGGTAACAACGTAAATATTGCGGTAACAAGCCATTTCGGTGAGCAGGGAATGTATTTTGTGTTCGATGTAACAGAAAGCTTCCCGATTTATGTAAATCCCAACAGATCATCTGTTTTGAACAGTGGTATTGAATTGTATTTGGCACCTGCAGGTACTAAAAATGACAGAGAAAACAATTTCTTTGAAATAGACCTTCAGCCTACCGGAAATATGGTATTTAAGATGACCAATGGTAAGTGGGGCTATGTCGATGCAAAAACAACTAACGACAAAATGGCAAGACTTGGTGCTACAACAAAGGGTGGTGCTATTAACACAAGTGAATGTTACGGATATGTATTGGAGTTGTTCATTCCGTGGAATTATTTAGAGTGGTTAGACGTTGATGTGGCGAAGATGAAGGATCATGCCCTTGTAAATATTGCCCACATTACTTCTTTTAATTATGCCGGAACAAATACCGACATAGACAGATATTGGTACCAGTTTGCAGAACAGATTGGCGCTAGCTTTAACGATGTTTATCGTTTATATAAGTTCGACAAGAATGGTGCAGTTGGTACAGTTCCCGTTACCTTCGTTAACGGTGAGCATTACAGCATTTCCGGTCAGGCGTCCGTGCTATCAGGCAAGAGTGCGACCATTACCGTGACACCTGAAGCAGGGTATTCTATTACTTCTGTGCTGGTGGATGGTAAAGAGCGCATTAGCGATGTCAAATATAACAATGATGGTAGTGCAACGCTGACTATCAATAATGTTACAAAAGAGATTACTGTTTCTGCAATTGCAGAGGTTATAAAAGAAGGCAATAGCACACTTAGTGGTCAGTTGCAGCTTAAAAATGCGCTGTTTGCTGATAGCTTTGATGGTGTTACCTTTACCTGTAATGGTTCGCCTGTTACGATTGACGAGAACGGTAATTTCGAGCTGAAGGATATGGCTCCCGGTTACTATGAATTACGCGCAGAAAAGAATGGCTATACATCTGCTATTCGTGGCGTTTACTTGAACCGAGATACCAAGGTGGATGTGGATTTGGAATACAACCTTTTCCATTACAATGATACCAATGCCAAGAATTGGGTGCTTGATGATCAAAATGAAGGCATCTTGTATAAGAACACGGGCAGAGCATGTGTCCTTTCTAATGACAGCTTTAATGATTTTGTCTTTGAAATGACACTCAAGTACGATACTGCGCTTGCGAGTGCCGGAATCACAGCTGACCACAAAGAGCAGCGTATGGGTATGCGTATCATATTTGCCAACGGCAAGGAATGGTATATAAATGTGCTTTACCAAGATGGTGCTTATAGATTGCAGTATGCAACCTTGGGCAATAGCTTGTTTGACAAATGGCCTACTAAGTATGGACTCAATGTGGGTCAAATTGAAAAGCTCCAAAGTGCTGACGGCGTTAAATTGAAGGTTGTGCGTCAAGGTAATATAGCAACGATTTATGTTGACGGTCTTGCAGTAGTACGAGAGACTCTGGGCGAAGAATATAAGAATATGACTGCTCAACTTGGTATGGATGCTTGGATGCCCAACGAAACTCCTGTAGAAATTCCTTTTAGCATTTCAGGTGAGATTTCAAAATAATTTTATACCTAATGCCTGCATCTGAGATTCAGATGCAGGCAAGGAAAAAACATGTAATCAATGGCATATGTTAAATGCCTTGAATTATAAACTTATTATAAAAGGAGAAAACACTATGAAAAAAGTATTATCCCTAATCGCTATTTTATGTATGGCGCTGGTGTTCTTTGCTGGTTGTGATTTGTTTCCGCAATCCACCACTGAGAAACCTTGTGAGCATAAATGGATAGAAGCAACTTGTGTTGCTGCCAAAACTTGCTCAGTATGTGGCGCAACTGAGGGTGAGCCCGATTCTTTGAATCATAGACCCGAAGAAGACGACGGTGACTGCACAACTGCAGTTAAGTGTGCTAACGAGGGCTGTGATGAGATCATTGTTGCTGCTTTGAATCATGCTCCCGAAACAGACGACGGCGACTGCACAACCGAAGTTAAGTGTACTAATGAGGGCTGTGATGAGATTATAGTTGCTGCTGCTTTGAATCATACTCCCGAAGCAGACGACGGAGATGTAACCACTGCAGTTAAGTGTGCTAACGAGGGTTGCCAAGAGATCCTTGAAGCTGCTAGAGAAGCAATCACTCTTACAATCCCCACTTTTGAAAACGGCGCAGTTATAACAGACAAGATGAACTACGCTATCGGTGATACTGTTAAGTTGACAATTAACCCCGAGCTCGGTTATGCACAAAAGCTTTACATTGACGGTGAGCCTTTGATGCTTGATTGGAATAACAATATATATAGCTTTGTTGCTGATAAGGATACTTATGTGATAAGCGGCACTTTCGAGCAGAGCTTGAATTTGAATCCTGCTGATATTACAAGATGGGAAATCGGAAATCAGGCACACGGTGTGATCAGTACACGATATACAACTAGCGGCCATAATAATGAATCTTATTGGTTTGATTTTAATGGCAACTACAGTTCTATTTCTGTAAAGGCAAAGAACTATTTCTCTCTTGAGGATAGCAAGGACGGCGACGGCAATATAGGTTTCTCATTTGTTTTGCGTATTAATTTGGATAATGGTAAGTTCTATGCATTCCGTATCATCAATGATAATGGTAGATATGCCTTTGATAAGTTTGGCGCAAGCGGTTCTGCTACCGGTTGGGGCAACTGGCAGGCGCTTAATGCTGAAGCTGCAGGAGCGTTGAACAGTGATGATGGCGTTGATTTTAAATTGGCACGCACCGGTGAAAATACATTGACACTTTATGTTAACGGCTCTGCAATCTTTACCTACACTATGGAAGGCGTTACCGCAGAGAATAAGGTAACCTCTGTAGGCTGGAGACACTACGGTAACATTGACGTACAGGTGGACATCCCCTTCGAGTTGACACTTGGATGTGAACACGATTGGAAAGAAGCAACATGTACAGAGCCCAAGACATGTTCTAAATGTAACTGGACTGTAGGTGAGGCACTTAAACATAGCTTTACTAAATATGAAACTGACAAGCTTGCAACATGTGAAGAATATGGTACAGAGACTGCTAAGTGTGATAGATGTGAAGAAACTCACACTAGAGTAGTAGAAGTTTACGCAGACCACAAGGATGCTGACACCGACTACATATGTGATGTTTGTGACCAACTCTTGTGCACAAATCACACTCCCGCAGAGGATGACGGCGACTGCACAACAGAGATAAAATGCACTATATGTGGCACAGTAACAACTGAAGCTAAGGGAAGTCATACACCTGAAGCAGATGATGAAGATATAGCTACTGCAGTTAAGTGTTCTAACGATGGTTGTAATCACATTTGTGTTCCTGCTATTGTAATATCCGCTTTTGAAAACGGTACCGTTACTGCTGACAAGACAAGCTACAATGTTGGTGATACTGTTACTTTGACAGTTGCACCTGCTAGTGGATATGCGCAGAAACTTTATATCAACGGTGACCCTATTTTGGTAGATACAAATAGCAAGTATAGCTTTGTTGTTAAGGAAGGTGAGACTTACAACATTACCGGTGAGTTTGTTTCCACACAGGGTAAGTGGTTCTGGACAGCTGAATATGGCATGCTCAACCAGGCACACGGCATATTCCACTCACCAGCACCAGGTAATGACAAACAGAAGAACGGTGAGTTGGTTCCCACAGCAGATAAATGCTATGGTGGTAAGGTTCTTGTTAAGGATCCCTCTGGTGGAACCAAGCAGGATTTTGCTATTGTTCTTAAGATGACATTCTCAGACGGTCAGAAGGCAGAGCTTCGTCTTGTAAACAAGGAAGGCAATGGTAAATATATGATACAGTCCATGAGCGGTATGTTCGGTAGCTGGAAGTGGTACTACGATTTGAATGATGCGGAAAATGCTGCTGTTGCTAACGGTGAAGGTGTATGGTTCGAGCTTGTTCGTAAAGGATCAAATATAGACATCAAGCTTAACGGTAAGGTTATTCCTCACCGTACAGACACACCAATTTCCTTGGCAGAAACTACTGTACTTAATCAGTTCAAGGTTACAACATACAACTTTAGCTATGCAATTGATGTTAAGTACGAATTCTATATGACAGAATAAATCATTAATTTTATAATCAAGAGGGGCGGCTTCGCCGCCCCTCATTTCAAAAGACATCACTGAAAAATATTTTCTACCCTTAAGGTAGAAGCTGTTTTTGAATGATGTCGAATAATCTGATTTTCATATATAGGAGGATGTAAAATGACAAAATGGAGAAGAATTAAATATCATCCAAATTTGCCCTTAGGTGAAAACGGTCAGCGTGTTACTGCATGCGCTGAACATATAGAGCTTTCTAAAAATGCTGCTAAGGAAGGCATGGTTCTGCTAAAGAACAATGGTAACATTTTGCCATTTGAAAAGGGAACAAAGTTAGCTCTGTTTGGCATTGCTACCTTTGATTATGTCAAAGGCGGCGGCGGTAGTGGTGACGTGACTGTCTCTTACACGACCGATCTTTACGATGGATTTAAGAAGCTTAATGATCGTGTAGAGGTTTGCGAGGAGTTGGCAGACTTTTACCGTAATTACATACAGGAAATATCGGATACATTCTATTGGCCGGGGCAAAAGCCGGAGCCTGAACTTCCGGACGCGCTCTGCGAAAGCGTTCGTGAATATACCGATACTGCAGTGATCTCTATTTCACGTTTTTCAGGCGAGGGCTGGGATCGAGATCTTAAAGGCCATCCCATGTACGAGGAAGGAGATTTTTATCTTTCCCATGCCGAAATGGCAATGGTAGAGCAGGTAAAGAAGCACTTTCCTAAAATAGTTGTTGTTATGAATGTGGGCGGTATGGTAGATACCGAATGGTTCTGCAACGAAAATGCTATTCAGGGTGTGCTTATGGCTTGGCAGGGAGGTATGGAAGGCGGCACGGCGGCAGCAGAATTGCTGTGTGGCATTGGTAACCCTAGCGGAAAGCTGACCGATACCTTTGCAAAGCGCTTAGAAGACTATCCTTCAACGGAGAACTTCCATGAGTCCGAGATTTATGTGGATTACTCTGAAGACATTTATGTCGGCTACCGCTATTTCGAGACCATTCCTAGTGCGGCAGAAAAGGTAAATTACCCCTTTGGCTTCGGTCTGTCCTATACAAAGTTTGATTGGAAAATAACGGGTGTAGAGCAGAAGGACGGGAAGTTTACGGCTAAGGTTTCTGTTCAAAATATAGGAAATGTAGCGGGCAAAGAGGTTATTCAGGTTTATCTCGGTGCGCCTCAGGGCAAGTTGGGAAAAGCAAGCCGCAGCCTGATTGCTTTCCAAAAAACAGAGCTTTTACAACCAGATTGCGCCCAGGAATTAAGCCTTACTTGGGATTTGTCGACAATGGCATCCTATGATGACTTGGGCAAGGTGGCGAAAGCTGCCTATGTATTGGAAAAGGGCGAATATAATTTCTATATTGGTAATTCCGTGCGTAATACTATCTGTAGTGAATATGTATATAATTTAGATGAGGATGTAATCGTGAAGCAGCTTAGTACAAAGTTGCAGCCTAACGCCCTAAAAAAGCGATTGCTTGCTGATGGCAGTTATGAGGAGCTTCCTCTATTTGAAAAAAAGAGAGAATCCTATGATTTTATGCCAGAAGTACCCGAAGAGGTGTTGCAAAACGCGTATACACCAATGCGACTTGTAACAACCGTGCCTCGCGACAGAGATACAAGGGATATTCACTGGTTTGATGAGGTAGCAGATGGCAAAATCACATTGGATGAATTTGTTGCTCAGCTTCCAAACGAAGCTATTTGCCACATGTTGGGTGGTCAGCCCAATTTTGGTGTTGCCAATACTTGTGGTTTTGGTAATTTGCCGGATTTCGGTGTTCCTAATGCGATGACTGCTGATGGTCCTGCCGGTGTTCGTATCAATCAGGAATGTGGCGTATGCACCACGGCATTTCCGTGTAGCACACAGGTTGCTTGCACATGGGATCCGAAAATTGCCTATGCAATCGGTGAAGCTGGCGCAAAGGAGCTAAAGGAAAACAATTTGGCTATTTGGCTAACACCTGCGATCAATATTCACAGAAGCCCTTTGTGTGGAAGAAACTTTGAATATTACTCCGAAGATCCTTTCGTAGCCGGCATGATGGCTGCGGGAATGGTGCGAGGCATCCAATCTCAAAAAGTATCGGCCTCTGTTAAGCATTTTGCACTCAATAATAAGGAAACCAATCGTAAAAACAGCGATTCTCGAGTTTCTGAGCGTGCTGCCCGTGAAATTTACCTGAAGGCATTTGAAATTATTGTGAAAACTGCCGATCCGTGGTATATTATGAGTTCATATAATTTGATTAACGGTGTTCGCGCATCGGAATGTGGTGAGCTGCTGACAGATATCTTGAGAGGTGAATGGGGCTTTGAAGGCATAGTAAGTACGGATTGGCACACCTATTCTGAACACTACATAGAAATCAATGCGGGCAATGATATCCGTATGCCAGGTGGCTTCCCGGAACGATTGCTTATAGCGCTGGAAAAAGGCGCTATTACTAGAGAAACATTAGAAATCAGCGCAAAGCGTGTGTTGAACATGCTACTAAAGCTGGATTAATAATTTTTGCACAGAGAGGTTTATTATGTGCGAACAGATGAATTGTAATATTCCTCGTCCGGAGCATCCACGTCCCGATTTTATGCGAGATACCTTTCATAATTTGAACGGTGCTTGGGAATTTGCTTTTGACGATGATAATATAGGTTTGAAAGAAGGCTGGTATAAGCCGGGTTATAAGTTTGATAAGACCATTACTGTGCCATTTTGCTATCAAAGTGCGGCAAGTGGTATTGGTCCAACTGACGAAATTCACCCGATTATGTGGTACCGCCGAAAATTTACCGTTCCTGCGGAAATGCAGGGTAGAAGCGTATTGATGAATTTTGGTGCGGTAGATTATGAGGCGATGGTCTATGTCAACGGGATGGCCGTTGGTGGACATAAGGGCGGTTATACGCCTTTTCAGTTGGACGTTACGCCCTTTTTAACTGAGGGTGAAAACGATCTATGTGTTCGAGTAGTGGATATGCCGGATCCTATTCAGCCTCGTGGAAAGCAGTACTGGAAACAGGGCTTGTTCGCTTGTCTGTACACTGCCAGCAGTGGTATTTGGCAAACGGTTTATTTGGAAGCGGCGAGTGATCTGAGAATCGACTATATCCATATTACGCCGGATATTGACAGGGGCTTGGCTTCTGTAGAGATTTTGTTTAACAGAGTTCCTGACAAGGAAGTGACCCTTGCACTGGAAGTGAAGCTGGAAGAGAAGAAAATCCGAAAGGTTGTAACAACTACTGTCAATCGAAATGTAACGATTGTTATCGATATGGATATAAGGGATACCTTTTATCCCGTGGCTTTGTGGTCACCCAATAATCCTGCCCTTTATGATCTAAGGGTACAACTTTTAGATGAAGAATTACAGCTTGATCAGGTGGATACCTATTTTGGTATGCGCAAAATAGAGGTACGCGATGGTGTGGTATATCTGAATAACGATCGCATTTATCAAAAGCTTATTTTGGATCAGGGCTACTGGCCAGATACAATGATTACACCACCCAGTGACGAGGCAATCCGTGAGGATTTGGAATGGACGAAGAAATTTGGTTTTAATGGTGCAAGAAAGCACCAAAAGATTGAAGATCCTCGATACTATTACTGGGCAGATAAGATGGGCATTCTTGTTTGGGGAGAGCTTCCTAGTGCCTTTGCTTTTACCGATGAAGCAGTAGAAAATTTGACAGTTACGATGCAAGAATTTATTCGCCGCGACTTTAACCATCCCAGTATTATTGTTTGGGTGCCTTTGAATGAAAGTTGGGGCGTACCGCAAATTGTTTCTAACAAGAGACAGCAGAACACTGCATCTATGTTGTATTATTTAACTAAAGCGGCAGACGGCACCCGAATTTGCTCTGGAAATGACGGTTGGGAGCAGATGCACACGGATATTTGCGGTTTACACGATTACAATAGCACGAAGGAAGTGCTGAAAAAGCATTTTGCGGATCGTGATTTCATTGAAAAGCAGACCTGTGACGGTCGACGCGCTTACGCAGATGGCTATATGCCTACCGGAAAAGAGGCCTTTATGGTAACTGAGTATGGAGGTATCGCTTTTGCTAACATTGGATTACAAGGGGAGCTTGGTGGTATGGAAACATGGGGTTATCACGGAAAAGAATCCGATGAAGAAACCTTTTTTGCCCGCTATGAAGCTTGCACTGAAGCTGTAACAGAAATTCCGTTCTGCCAAGGCTATTGCTACACCCAGTTGACCGATATTATGCAGGAGATTAATGGTCTGCTAATGCCGGATCGCAAACCGAAGGTAGATATAGAAAGAGTTTGCCGAATCAATCAAAAAACGCACTGAGTGAGATTTGTATAGTGCCCACCTTTGCACAAATAAAATTTACTGGTATTGATTATTTAAATTGTATAGAGGTATAAAAATGAAAACAAAAGCTATTCGTTTGTATGGTGCGGATGATATCCGTTTGGAAGAATTTGAATTACCAGAAATTACCGCAGATGAAGTGTTGATCCGCGTGGTCAGTGACTCTGTTTGCGCTTCTACATATAAAGCTATTAAGCAAGGTAGTGCCCATAAGCGTGTACCAAATGATGTGGCAGAAAATCCCGTTATTATCGGTCATGAAATGTGTGGCGAGATTATTTCTGTTGGTGAGAATGTAAAGAAAGATTGGAAGAAAGGTCAAAAAGTCGTTGTTCAGCCCGCCTTGAAGTTACCCAGTGGATATGACCCTGGCTATTCATATCCTTATATTGGTGGTAATACCCAGTATGCAATAGTTCCAAAGATTGTGTTGGAGCGTGGTTGTTTACTTCCCTATGAAGGGGATAGCTATTTTGCAGGCTCGCTTGCAGAGGCGTTGGGATGCTGCATCCGTGGCTATAAAGGCTTCTATCATACTGACTACACCAACTATGTGCGTACAGACGGCGCAAAAAAAGGTGGTCGTATTGCCATTCTCGGTGGTGCAGGTCCTATGGGTATTGGCTGCGTAGAATTGGCAGTGGGTTATGCTGGCGTATCTCAGGTAGTGGTTACCGATTTAAACCAGGAGCGACTTGACTATGCTGCAAAAATGTGTGATCCTGCAAAAGCCAAGGAAAAAGGGGTGGATTTGCAATTCATCAACACAGGAATTTTAGAAGACCCTGAAGACTATTTGAAACAGATTTCTGATGGTGGCTTTGACGATGTGTTTGTTATGGTGCCTGTTCCGGCTCTGTTTTCCATGTCTGAAAAAATCTCTCGTGAGGATGGCTGTATAAACTTTTTTGCTGGTCCTCCTATACATGATATGCCCGGTAGCTTGAATCTGTATCGAGTTCACTATGATGGTATTCATGTTGTTGGAACTGCAGGTAGCATTCCTGAGGATATGACAGATATTTTGGATTTAATCAAGGAGAACAAAATCAATGCCGGAGCGCTTGTTTCTCATATTTTAGGTATGAAGGCAGCTCCCGAAACACTTTTTGCAATGGAAAAACCCAACGGAGCTAAGAAGGTATGTTACAATGAGTTGGATATTCCGTTGATTGCCATTGATGACTTGGATGAACTTGGAAAAAACGATCCGATGTATGCCGAACTGGCTGTTATTGTTAAAAATAATGGTGGTTTATGGTGTGCTGAGGCAGAGAAGTATCTGTTGGAGCATGCGCCTCGTCTATAAAAAGGGGAGATAATATGAAAATATATACATTGACTTTGAACCCGGCTTATGATGTTCACGCATTTGCCAAAAGCTTGGTGCTAAATTGCGAAAATTTGGCAGAGATGCAATCACGAGAAGCTGGGGGAAAAGGAGTTAATATAAGCAGAGCATTGTGCAATGGTCAAATTCCTAATACAGCTATTATTGTGTTGGGAAAAGAAAATGGAGATGAGTTTAAAAATGCCATCTCTGAGATGGATTGCGTTTTGCTAGAAAAAGAAGGTAGAATTCGAGAGAATTTGACCTTCCATTGTGAAAATGGAACCGAAACGCGCATAAGCTTTTCTGGTTTTTCTGTGGATGACGGTATTATTGAAGAGGTGCTTGACAATCTTGTAATTGAAAATAATACAATCGTTACATTCACAGGCCGTATTCCTGCTGGAGTCAGCAAGGACAAGGCAAAGGAATTTTTAAAAGGCCTTCACAAGCAGGGTGTGAGAATTGTTTTGGATTCTAAATCCTTTACGATAGAAGATATTTTTGAGATTAAACCTTGGCTAATTAAGCCAAATCAAGAAGAAATATCTGATTATTTGGGTTGTGAAATCAAAACACTTTCACAGGTGCTTGAAAAAGCGGCTGTATTCACCGAACACGGCATTACCAATACAATGGTAACACTTGGTGAGAAGGGAGCAGTACTGCTGACCGAAGATAAGGTATATATAGCAACCTGTCCTGTCATTGAGGCAATTTCTACCATCGGTGCAGGTGATAGCACTATTGCAGGTTTCCTTGCAGGAAATTATGCAGGTGAGAATGCGATAGGATGCTTGAAAACTGCCGTAAGTTTCGGAACGGCGGCTTGCTTGACGGCTGGCACTTTGCCACCTCAAAAAAAAGATATTGAGAAAATTTATGCACAAATATGTGTGACAGAGGTAATGTAAATATTATTTCACTTCATCTTGATGCTATCACTTAATATACTAAAACTTTGTGTTATAATCAAAATATATTGCTTTTGGAGGTTAACTTTATGAGCAAAATTTATATTAACAACGATTGGCTTTTTGCCACAAATTTCAAAGAAGAATATATTTGGGGACATATTGATGAAAATATGACTAAGGTTAGATTACCACATAATACATGTGACCTTCCATTCAATTATTTTTCTGAAGATAGTTACCAAATGCTTTGTGCATATCGCAAACTTATTTATGCTCCGAATGAATGGTCTAACAAACGTATCATCATTACGTTTGAGGGTGCTGCACACTATGCCGAGGTGTTTCTTAACGGTGAAAAAATCGGTGAGCATTACTCGGGCTACACCGCTTTCTCACTTGAATTGACGGGCAAATTAAAGCTTGGAGAAGATAATATTCTTTTGGTTAAGCTCGACTCAAGAGAAAACTTGAATATTCCTCCATTTGGCAACGTAATCGACTATATGACATATGGTGGAATATATCGCGACGTTTATCTTGATATTAAAGAAAATTGCTATATTTCAGATGTATTCGTAAAGCCCGAATTTACGGGTAAGATAGTTAGTGATATAACGCTAAACGGTGAAATCCCTCACGATTCAAAAATTAGACAAACAGCTATTTTTGAGGGAGGAGAAAATGAATTTTTACTTGCAGAAAATGAAGTCGGCAAGCAAGAAGTTTCAGTTAACGGATTCATTGAAAACGTAAAACTCTGGGATATTAATCACCCAAACCGCTATTTAATACGCACAGAGCTTATTGCCGAGGGTGCTGTTATAGACGTTCACGAGGTCAAGGTCGGATTTAGACTTGCAGAGTTCACTAACGAAGGATTTTTCCTCAACGGCAGACGCGTGCAAATTCGCGGTCTTAATAGACACCAAAGCTATCCTTACGTTGGATATGCTATGCCCGAATCTATACAAAGAGATGACGCGCGCGTATTAAAGAGTCTAGGTGTTAATGCGGTAAGAACATCACATTATCCTCAATCTCAGTATTTTATTGATGAGTGCGACAAACTTGGTTTACTTGTATTTACCGAAATTCCGGGTTGGCAGCATATCGGAGATGAGAATTGGAAAAATCAAGCAGTTAAAAACGTTGAAGAAATGGTTCTTCAATATAGAAATCACCCTTCGATCATCATTTGGGGTGTCAGAATTAACGAATCGCGTGATGACCATGATTTTTACGTTCGTACGAATGAGGTTGCTCATAGACTTGATCCCACAAGACAGACGGGTGGAGTTCGTAACTTTAGCAAGAGTGAGTTTTTAGAGGATGTTTACACCTACAACGACTTTTTCCATGACGGAAAGAAGGCGGGATGTGAGCCTAAAGCAAATATCACCTCAAACAAGGACAAGCCTTATTTGATAACCGAAAATAACGGTCATATGTTCCCAACCAAGAGCTTTGACAATGAAGACCATAGGCTTGAGCACGCGCTTCGTCACGCGAGAGTAATCAATGATGTTGCATCTCACTCCGACATTTGTGGTAGCTTTTCTTGGTGCTTTGCGGACTATAACACACACAAGGATTTTGGTAGCGGGGACAGAATTTGCTATCACGGTGTTACGGATATGTTCCGTAATCATAAAATGGCAGCAGCGGTTTATAAATCTCAAAATAATCATGAAACCGTGCTTGAGGTAAGTTCGTCTATGGACATCGGTGAGCATCCTGCATCGATTAAGGGAAAGGTATGGATATTTACAAATGCCGATAGCGTTAAAATGTATAAAAACGGTAAATTTATCAAGGAATTTGCACCTCACCACGAGCATTTTCCATATATGGTAAAGTCGCCGATCTTGATTGACGATTATGTTGGAGATCAACTTGTAGCCGAAGAAAAAATGCCTCCCGAAAAGGCAAAGTACGTTGCAATGGCTATTAACCATATAGCACTTAACGGTTTTCCACACATCGCTCCCATACCCACGGAGATTGCTAATAAATGCCTAAATGATTATCAAATGACCGTCGATCAGATCATAGGCTTATACGGAAAATACGTTGAGAATTGGGGTGCTAAGAGCTCGGTTTACCGTTTTGATGCGATTGTAAATGGTGAAGTAGTAAAAACAGTTACTAAAGCTCCAATGGACAAGATAAGCCTCGAGATTGAAGTATCACATACAAATCTTCATGAGGGCAATTCCTATGACGTAGCTGTTGTAAGAATTCGCGCAGTAGATGAAAACGGCAATCTTCTTCCATACAGTAATGAAGCAATTAAATTAACTTCAGAAGGCCCAATAGAATTAATTGGTCCCGATATATTCTCACTTCGTGGCGGAATGGGTGCATTCTACGTTAAAACTACAGGTGAAAAAGGAGAGGCCAAGGTTAGAATTTCTTGCCCGAGAGTTGAAGATAAAATTATCGATTTTGAGATAAATTAATTTTATAAAAGAGAAAATAGCACTAAAAATATAGCAAAATTTTCTTATAATGAAAATGCGACGAGAGGGACGTGCACATATAGAAACAAAAACACTAAGTTAGGAGAAAGATATGTTTGTAGTTAAGCAGATTTCATCACTTCATAAAGTGCGTGTATTTGATAATCTTAATATGAATGAGATAACAAAAGAAACTATGCTTCGTGGCGAACGCTTTGCCTATCAGATATGTTTAAAATCAGATGCGCCTGTGATGGGTAATATCAGAATTGAATCCCCATTGCTCGATAATATACGCATTTACACGGTTGAGAATTCTGTGATGGATGCACCCGTCATAGATAAAGTTGAAGAGATTGGATATATCACAACTGAAAAAGGACTTATGCCCGATTTGCTTCTTCCAATCGAAAACAATAGCGTTCTAACTGTAAATACAACGGGAAGGACCTTGTGGATTGAGGTAAATATGCCAAACGATATGGCTGAAGGTGAATACGAGATCAATTTTTCATATGAAACGTTTGATTTTACAGCGCCTGATACCACTCGTGCAATAAGTGCTGTTAAGACTATGACTGTTGAGGTTTTGCCGGCAACAAAAAAAGAGCAGAGTCTCATTTACACACGTTGGTTTTATGCAGACTGCATAGCGGATTATCACAACGTACCAATCTACTCTGATGAACATTTTGACCTTATCGAAGCTTACATACGCGAAGCTGTAGATGTCGGAATCAATATGATACTTGTACCTATACATACTCCCCCTCTAGATACAGCAATTGGGACTGCGCGCCCTTGTGTACAGCTTGTTGATATCGAGAAGGTTGGTGACGAGTATGTATTCAGCTTTGAAAAGCTACATCGATTCATTGATATTTGTAAGCGTTCAGGTATACGTTACTATGAGATGGCACATATGTTCTCACAATGGGGGGCAAAGTATGCCGCGAATATTATGGTCGAGGAAAACGGTATAAAAAGCTATATGTTTGGTTGGCACATAGAATCCACCTCACATATATATATTGATTTTTTGAAACAGTATATTTCTGCGATTTCAAAGGAGCTTCAGTTTCTCGGTGTTGCAGAAAACACCTATTATCATATTTCGGACGAGCCCTCGGTTGATAGAATCGACGCTTATCGCACGGCAGTAGAAACGATACGCCCCTTTATTGGTAATTGCCACACTTTTGATGCATTGTCCTCTAAAGAATTTTACGAAAGGGGACTAGTTGAATGTCCTGTTACAATGGTGTCACACATTCACGAATTTCTTCCGTTGAATGTACCCAATCAGTGGGTTTACTACTGTTGCGAGCCACAGATAACTTATACAAACTCGTTTATGGCTATGCCATCGTGTCGCACGCGTATCCTTGGAGTTTTAATCTATAAATATGATATAAAGGGATTTTTGCACTGGGGATTTAATTTCTATAACTCCCAAGTTTCGTATTACAAAATAAATCCCTACGTTACTACATCCGGTGACGGACGGTTTCCTTCGGGTGATCCATTTATTGTTTATCCCGCAAAGAACGGAGCTTATCCTTCAATACGTGGTAAGGTTACATATGATGCAATCGGTGATTTGAATCTTTGCCGTACGCTTGAGGAATATATCGGTCGTGACGAGGTTGTGAAGATGATTGATAAATTTGCCGATATGGACTTAAGGTTTGATTCCTATCCGCTTGATAGTGATTTCTTGCCGAAGCTTCGTGCTGCTATGATTGAAAAAATTAAGGAATACATTTAAATAAAAAATAGGCCGTCGTGAGATTGCACGACGCCCTTTTTTATTTGTGTTTTTTGTATTCGGAGCGATATGTCACATACATTAAAAGCTATATTTATTCAACGAATACATAGTTACCTTGGCCAATGGTTTTGGTGAATCCTTTGGGGAGAGTGATATGCGCAGTAACACCTTCAGGAATTTCAAACTCGTAGTGAACGGTGTCTTCCTTGTAATACCAATGTGAACTTATCTTGCCAGAACGAGATTCTATAGAGGCTTTGGCAAATCCGAGCTCACGACAGGGGTGAGGAGTAATTGTTACTTCTCGGTAAGCGGGAGCCGATTCGACGGGAGCAATACCGATAACGGTAGAAAATATCCAATCGTAAACCGCTCCATAAGCGTAGTGATTAAATGAGTTCATTGCATCACTCCAAAAGCTACCGTCTTCCTTGATGCTGTTCCAATGTTCCCACATAGTAGTAGCACCGTGAGTTACAGAATAGAGCCAAGAGGGATTCTGCTCCTGGAAGAGAAGCTTATACGCAAGGTCGGTCTTTCTTGCGGCAGTAAGAACGTGGAGTATGTAAGGTGTGCCGACAAATCCTGTGGTCATTCTATTATCGTTGTTTACGATCATTTCACAGAGTTTATCCTCAAGCGCCTTTTTCTCGTTTTTCTCATAAAGACCAAAGTTGAGAATAAGAACGAGAGCAGTCTGAGTCATACCCTTACGGACGGTATCTATTACGGAGTAGTTGGGGAGTGTTACCTCGGTGAGAGGGAATTCTGCTTTGGGCATACCGTCTTCCATAAAATATTCTCTGAATGCCGCGCGAGCGTTCTTATATAGCTCACGGTATTTGGTCATATCCTCACCGATAACCTCGCCTGCTTTTATAAGAAGGCTCGTTGAGTAAGCGAAGAATGCGCTTGCGATAAGATCGTTTGAGGTTGCGCCAACGTAGCTGTCAGCACCGGAGTCCATAGCGAGCCAGTCACCATAATGCATGCCACCAAGCCAGAGAAATTCTTCGCTTCCTGCGGAGTGCATATATTCAACCCATTTTTTCATCATAGGGAAATGCTTTTTTAACAATTCCTTGTTTCCGTATGAAACGTAAAGCTCCCACGGAATAATGCACGCAGCGTCACCCCATGCGGCAGAAACACGGGTAACACCGTGCTTGCGAGCGCGAGGAATAACACCCATTACAGCACCGTTTTCATGTTGCTCGATGGCAACGTCGGCAAGCCATTTAGTAAAGAATTTCTCGGTATCGTAGTTTATAGATGCGGTGCGACAGAACACCTGCGCGTCACCGGTCCAGCCGAGACGTTCGTCACGTTGTGGGCAGTCGGTGGGGATATCAAGGAAGTTACTCTTCTGACCCCATATGATGTTATGATAAAGCTGATTAATCTTTTCGTTGCCGCAGACAAATCTGCCAGTGCGCTTTATATCCGAATGAACGCTGATTGCCTTGAAATTATTTTTGTCAATGAGATATTCGGGACATTCAACGAGATGAACGTATCGGAATCCTTGAAAGGAGTAGGTAGGCTTGAATACGTCGTTATTTCCCGAGAGAACATATACGTTTTCGTTCCTTGCAGATCTCATGTTGCCATTGTAGAAGTTGCCTTCTTTATCGAGCACCTCACCGTGATGCAAAACGATACGCTCGCCGTACTTACCCTTAACGGTTACCTCGACGTATCCAGTCATATTCTGACCGAAGTCAATTACATATTCACCCTTTGGAGTTTTGATGATATCAACTGCATCAAGCTTGTCTATTTCTTTTATCCACTCACCGTCCTGGGGCACGATGGTGGTATTAAGGGTAGTTTCAACAGCAGCACCGAGGCTCTTTATCTCTGCGGTGAGGTCAACTGTTTCACCGTGGTAAATATCGGAGGAGGTGACTTTAGTTGTGAAGACCTCAAAATTTGAGTCGGTAAGTATATCCTCTTCAGAGTTGTCCTGATATACGATATTAAGTCTTGCTATAAGAGCTATCTCGTCGAAGTATAACTGGCGCTCACGCGAATATCCGTAGTGACCTACTGCCCATCCGGGACCAACACCAAAGGAAAGCTCGTTATTTTCGGAAATGAACTCAGTAACGTCGTATTCCTGATATAAAACTCTCGTCTTGTAGCTTGTAATACCGGGCATTAGCACGGCATCTGTTATTTTTTTGCCGTTAAGCTTGGGGGAGTAAACTCCTGCCGCTGATACGTAAAGTGTTGCTGATTTTACTTTATTTTTTATGGAAAAGTCTCTTCTAAATTCGGCTGTCGCCATTACCATATCGATGGGTGACTTTATCCATTTTGCATTAGTTAACATAAGTATCTCCTATAGAGTTTAGTTTTCTTAAGTGTATAATAAGCGTAAATTAATATCAATAGCAGATATTACTTCTTTAAATACACCGTATATTCCTGCAATTTATCTTTTTTGTTGTATAATTCGTGCTCTCCGGTGTTTCTAATATGGAAAACTACGCGATCTGAATAGAGTTCAAATACCAAGAACTGAGCAATAAGCGGTGTGCCAGTATGGGGATAAATCCTTTTTTCCTTTAACCCACCGTAGCCTTCAATTGCATCGTTCTCAAAATGTTCCTCCCAAAACGGTCTGAGTCCACCCATATGTACCAAGGAATAAGCATATTCCAAACCCTTCGAATTTTTCGACTTAAGATTTGCGTCAAGAGGCATATTATTATCATCAAGATGCAAAACAGCTCCCGAAGAATAATCTCTAAAGCAAGCTCTCTCGCCATGTAAGTGACCATAAAGATAAAAAGTATTTTGATGTCCCTTAAAAATACTGTAAAACAGGTCTCTGTCTCCGTTTATCATAGTTTCGAGCAATTCGCCGTCATTTAAATAATATATCGCCGATAAATGTCCCACAACAAAAACACATTTTTGGCCATCGGGGTCAATCTCGTTAAGTTTTTTCTTGACCCAAATCATAGTTTCATTACTATAATATCCTTCGTGAGAATTAAATGCGGTATCGGGATGTATATTAATTCCGATAAAATCGACGCCGTTTACAAGATAATGAAACGCACCTAAATAATGCTCATTCGGCTTTTCCTTAGAGAAAACCTCAAATTTCTCACTCTCGGGAAGTTCACCAAACGCATTATCCATAAGATCGTAAAAATCCGTGGTGTTATAAGGCTCATTTTCCTCGGTTCCGATGTCACCCATTATCATGTCGTTGTTTCCGGTAACATAAATAACCTTGCCATCTTTTACACTTTCGGAGATACATTTATGCAATTTTTCTTTAATATCAAGAAAATTCTTCTTAGGCAGACAGCACGACATATTCCAATGAGGATAGTCGGATACGTTATCGCCACCGACAATGGCAACATCTGCCAAGCCAAATTCTTGGGTGGCAAGTTTCTTTGCTTGTACAACAGATTTTCTAAGTGTAGTCGGATAATCCAACATCGATTGCTGGTTGTGAATGTCCGTGTAGCAAAAGCAAGTCAGTATTTTTTTCATTGTGAAACCTCCTATGTTTAAATAAATGCAAAGTTTCAGTACCTTTTCTTGAAATAATTATATTTTCATAAATATTCTGTTTTAACTGTCATTTAATATGGTGGCGAATTAGGCCGATTATAATTGTTAAAACGACAAAAGCGAAGCTGTCAAGAGCAATATTTATATATGCATTTATCATATTTTTCTCATTAAAAATGTGTGCCCATCTTTCGATATTTTCTAACCTAATTATAGCATATTTTGTGATTCTTTTCAATAGTTTGCAAAAATAAAAGTGATGCTTTAAACCGTGTGATTCTCTTTATGGAATTTTGATATAAATTTTTAAAAATAAAATACGGTATAAATCTCCTTATTTTGCAGATACTAAATGTACAAATTTGTAAAATAAGGAGATTATATATATGAAAGCAACGGGAATTGTGAGAAGAATTGACGATCTTGGCAGGGTTGTCATTCCGAAGGAGATTAGAAGAACTATGAGAATCCGCGAGGGTGACCCACTTGAAATTTATACTGACCGCGAGGGCGAGGTCATTTTTAAAAAGTATTCTCCCATTGGAGAGTTAACGAATTTTGCTTCTCAATATGCGGATACGCTCAACAAGGTTTGTATGATGGACGTGATAATTTGCGACAAGGATGCAGTGATTGCCTGTGCGGGTGTTCCAAAGAGGGAATATCTTGAAAAATCACTCTCTGCAGAGCTTGAAAAGGTGATGGAGGGCAGAAGCATTTACGTTCACAAGGATTCAAGTGAGAAAATGATGCCTCTTAACGAGAGCTTGGCGCACTATGTGAGTTGTGCTATGCCAATTATAAGTAGTGGTGACATTATTGGATGCGTGGCTTCTCTCAAGTCACTTGACGGATACGGAAAAAACAATATTTCAGTTGAGGTTGAGACTCGACTTGTTAGCACTGCAGCAGGATTTTTAGGACGTCAACTTGAAGAATAAAAAAGTCCGACAGAAACTCTGTCGGACTTTTAATTTACTAGTTAAGCAACCTCAACAGTTCCGTCTTCCTTAACTGTGATGGACATACCGTCCTTTACATAGTTAAGAAACTCTTCACCGAGAGAGTCAACAACTGCCATTTTTGCCTTTTCGTCATTGAGCCAAACGTCAGCGATAACTACGCCTGCGCCTGCAAGTGAGTCAATGGGCTGTGAGAAGAGCATTGCTGCGGGCTGACGTCCCATTGCGCATGCACAATAGAGAACAAGACCACCAGTAGTTGAACCGATTGTCTGGGGAAGGCAAAGTGCCTTGCCAGCCATCTGCTTATTATAGAGGTCGGGGTTGTTCTGGTCGCCACAAGTTGCCTTTTTGTCACCAAACTGGAGAGCGCCCTGGAATGAAGCAAGAGTGTTAAGACCTGCGTGAGAAACAACTGCTTCTGCAGTTACGTTGCCGGGAGCAACAATTCTACCTTTGAAAACCTTCATCTTACTTTACCCCCTTTGTGATTTGTTCAAGAATTTCTTCATCCGTGTAATAACGAGCTGTTGTATATGTACGAAGCTTGTTGGATGATGTGATAACGGGCATGGACTTGGAGAGAGGATTATTCATATACATAAGAGGACAAATGTAAGAAAGAATTACGCCTGTTGCCTTAAGACGAGCCGCATATTCTGTCTTATTGAATTCCTCGATAACTGCGGGAGCAGATGTGAATACTGTAGGAATTACAACCTTTTTATTACCAGCCGCTTCAAGAGAATCTTCAAGGCGAACTGTCCAAGATTTAAGCTGCTCCAAGCTCATGTGAGGACAACCCATAAAGCAGAGCTTGGGTTTTGCGTCCTTCTTCTTCCAAATTACAGGATAGGAGTCATAAACTCTCTGAAGTTCTGCATCGTCGATAACATATGTTTTTGCGCCCTCTGCGATGAGAGATTCGCCAAGTTCTTTTGCTTCGGGAGTGAGATTATCAACGTGATAAAGACCAACCGCACCGTTAGAAGCTGTAGCCGCGCCGAAGTCCTTAAGGAATGAGCAAGCCGCATCGTCAAGCTCATCACCAAGCCACTTGTCAAGTCCCTTGATGTAAGGAACATCTTCCATAACCTTCATACCGATTGCAGACCCGAGAAGCTGTGCTTCGGGTTTCTTTGTTGTTTTGATTTCGATAACCCAAGTTGCTTTTCTTCCTTCATCAGTCAAAAGACCGAAATAGGGAACATAGCCAACGATTGAACCCATGATATCAATGATACCAGAGTTTCTGTTACATCTTGCACCAAGAACGGAGTTAGCATAAACAACCGCACTTGATTCTGCCCAAGAGAGAACTTCACCCTTCTGGGGTTTATTTCCTACCTGGTCAAGATAGCACGCACATGTGAATGCGTTTTGATCCATAAGACCGAGTGTTTTGAGCTGACCTTCATAGAAATCCTGCTTTGAGTACATAGCAACGTTGAAAACAATCTTCTGCAAGAGGTTTTGAGGAACGTTGGGATCAAGTGGACGAGGGTCAGCAGAGAACTGCTGCTCGGATACAACACCTGCATCGATAAGCTGCTGCATAAGATCGAAAACGGGAGTCATCATCTTAAGACCGAAGCTTGTTACAAGGTGATTATATTTGCTTGTTACGGGAACAAGCTTTTCTGCGCCGAAAAGTTCACCGTAACGAACTACTGTTTCCATAACTTTGGCAAGAGTTTCACCCTTTTCGCCGTTAAGTATGGCTTGCTGTTCTTTTGTTAATACCATTTTTGAAATTTCCTTTCGATAAATCGAGATTAAATTTTCATTGCTACGTCCCAAGCGCCCCAAATAACTGTTCTAAGGTTACCAACTGACTTAGCGTCACCGATAACATGAACTTTCTTTGTTGCAACGGGAGCGGGATTATATCCAACAGAGAAGATTACGCTATCACAAGGGATAGTTTCATATTCACCGTTTTTGTGTTTAACGATAACACCTCTGGGAACGATCTGCTTGATTGCTGTTTCAAGGTGAACGGGAACTTGATTTGTTTTGAAGAAGTCACGAAGATAGCTTGTGTTAGCAAGACAAACACCCTTTGTTACGATAAGGTCATCCATCATTTCAACGATGATGGGCTGTTTGCCCTTAAGGTAGAGGTCGTAAGCGATTTCACAACCTGTAAGACCACCACCAACGATAACTACCTTTTCGCCAACCTGTTTGTTGCCAAGAAGATAATCAACTGCATCGATTGCCTTGTGAGCACCATTGATATTGAGCTTTCTTGCCTTAGCACCTGTTGCAACGATAACCTTGTCTGCCTTGAGACTCTTAACGTCCTTAACTTCGGTGTTGAGCTTGATTTCAATGTTGGGATAGCTTCTTACCTCTCTGTTATACCAAGCGATAAGATCACGGTCCTTTTCCTTGAATGAGGGAGCAGCAGCGGCAATAAATACACCACCGAGCTTATCTGTCTTTTCGTAAAGAGTAACCTTATGTCCACGCTTTGCAAGTACGATAGCAGCTTCCATACCGCCGATACCACCGCCGATAACTGCTACCTTCTTTGACTTTTTAGCGGGCTTAAGATTATATTTCTTGGATTGCATTGTTTCGGGGTTAAGTGCGCAACGAGCAAGACCCATTGTGTCTGTAAGGTCTTGAGTATTTGCGTGACCTTTAGAAGAAGAGAAGTTGAAGCATCCACTGTGACAGCAGATACAGGGCTTGATTTCTTCAAGACGGTCGTCAATAAGCTTTGTGATCCATTCGGGGTCAACAAGGAACTGACGAGCAACGCCAACACCATCTATTCTACCTTCAGCAACTGCCGCAGCACCTACTTCGGGATCCATTCTACCTGCACAAACTACAGGAATATCAACGAATTTCTTTATGTGAGCAACGTCTTCAAGGTTGCAGTTTTCGGGCATATACATCGGGGGATGAGCCCAGTACCAAGAGTCATATGTACCGTTGTCGGCATTGAGCATATCGTAGCCAGCATCCTGAAGATACTTAGCAGCTCTTTCGCTTTCTTCCATATTTCTACCGATTTCAACGTATTCTTCACCGGGCATAGCACCGTAGCAGAAGTCCTTCATCTTAGACTCAACAGAGTAACGAAGAGAAACGGGGAAATCAGCACCACATTCTTCCTTAATTGCTCTAACTACCTCAGCGGCAAAACGATAACGGTTTTCAAAGCTTCCACCGTATTCGTCAGTACGCTTATTGAAGTATTCAATAGCAAACTGGTCAAGAAGGTAACCCTCGTGAACAGCGTGAACTTCAACACCGTCAACACCTGCATCCATGCAGAGCTTTGCAGTTTTTGCAAATGCTTCAATTATTTCGTGGATCTGTTCAACTGTCATTTCGGGACAAATGATGTCATGTGCCCAACGAGATGGCTGAGGAGAGGGAGATGCAAGTTCGTGGCTTGTATCTATGATGGGTTTAACAATAGCTCTTGTAAGCTTGTTTTTATGAAGAGGAGCTACAAGTTCAGTAATAGCCCATGAACGTCCCATGCCTGCAGTGAGCTGAACGAAAAGCTTTGCACCGGTCTTATGGATCTCATCCATAAATTCCTTAAGCTCCTCGAACATTTTGGGATTTTGCCAGAGCCATTTGCCCCAGAAGGTGTCGCGAAGAGGTGCGATACCAGGAATGATAAGACCAACATTATTGTTGGCGCGCTCTAAGAAGAGCTTTGCTGCTTCTTTGTCAAAATGGCAACCGCCAAGTTCAAACCAACCGAAAAGGGAAGTACCACCCATGGGGCACATTACTATACGGTTTTTGATCTCAACATTACCTATTTTCCAAGGAGTAAACAGCGCTTCGTATTTAGGATTGAGATTTTCCATAATAAAAGTTTCCTTTCATATAAACATTATCATTTTATTGTACCATATAAATCAAAGTGTGTCAATAATTTATCAATAATTTGTCAAAAAAACTCACACAGGATACTGACGTATACCTGATAAAGGAAATATTCACAAAAATGAATAAAAATACAAAAATCTTTTGAAAAAATTAAAAAATATTGAAAAAATATTCAAAAAAGCACTTGACAAACGAATATTTATGTGCTATAATTCGTAACGTTGAATAAATTCCAAGGAGATATATCATTATGAAAACAACCATTACAAAAATTCTCACTCTTACTATGGTGTTGGCACTCGTTCTTTCTTTGGCATCTTGTGTAACACCTTCTGAAAATAGCACATCAGATGTAATTAAAATTATTGATGTAAAGCTCACAGACGAACAATATGCATTCGTTTGCAAAAAGGGAAATACAGATCTTGTTGAAAGCATGAATGCATTTATGGAAGAAATCAAAGCTAACGGCACATTTGATACACTTGTTGATAAATACTTCAAAGGTGTTGGTGAAAAGGTTGGTTATCCTGTTACAACAAGTGACGTTACAAATACAGAAGGCAAGTTTGTAGTTGTTACAAACTGTCCCTTTGAGCCCTTTGAATATATGGGTGAAGACGGCAAAATATATGGTCTTGATATAGAAATCGCAGCTGCATACGCACAAAAGATGGGTCTTGAACTTGTAATTAAGAACATCGGTTTTGATGAAATCTTCGTTCAGGTAGAGGCAGGATATGCAGATATCGGTATGGCAGGCATTACAGCAAGTGCTGAGCGTGCAGAGGTTTATGACTTCACAACACCTTATTATGAAGCATCTCAGAATCTTATCGTAGCAGCAAACAACACAGACTTTGACAACTGCAAGACAGTTGAAGAGGTTGAAGCGATTCTTGCATCACTTGTGGGCAAGTCAATCGGTTATCAGAATGCAACAACTGGTGGACTTTACATCAATGGCGATGAGGACTGGGGGTATGCAGGATTTTCTAACATCCAGGGAAAAGCATATGCAAATGCTCAGGTTGCAGTTACCGACCTTATCAATGGAAACATCTATGCAGTAGTTCTTGATGAAGCACCTGCAGCAGCTATCGTTTCCGCTGTAAATGCAAATAACTAATAGACGCGATGAATTTAAACTGGTCTGCTAAATTTAGTAACTTTTTTGCAACTATTTCTAAAGAATACTATTTTGAGGTATTCCTTAAGGGATTAGCTAATACAATTAATGTTGCCGTTGTAGGTCTTATTATAGGTATAATAATCGGTACAGCAATAGCTATTGTTAGAGTTGCACCCAAGTACAAACTAATATACAAAATTCTTGATAAGCTGTGTTCAGTTTATGTAACTATTTTCCGTGGTACACCTATTGTTGCACAGTTGCTTATCGCATATTATGTTATAATGCCAACACTTGGTATTAAAATGGAAGCACTTGCTGTCGGAATGCTTGTTTTCGGTATGAATAGTGGCGCATATGTTTCCGAAATAATGCGTGGAGGAATTAACTCCGTTGATAAAGGTCAAATGGAGGCAGGACGTGCACTTGGTATGACGTATTCCTCAACGATGTTAAAAATCGTTGTTCCTCAGGCAATCAAAAATATTCTTCCTACACTCGGTAATGAGTTTATCAGTCTTATAAAAGAAACGTCGGTTCTTAGCTTTATTGCAGTATATGACCTCTACAAAGCGCTCGTTGACGTTGGTATGGTCAAGTATGATAGTATGGTACCGTATATTATGATGGGACTTATATATATCGTGCTCGTACTAATTATCAGTTTGGGCATAAAGCTTCTTGAAAGGAGATTTGCAAAAAGTGATAGAAATTAACAATTTACATAAAAAATATGATGGTAAAGACGTGCTCTGTGGCATTACAACTACAATTCACGAAGGCGAACAAGTTGCAATTATAGGACCATCTGGCTCTGGAAAATCCACCTTTATTCGTTGCATCAACTGTCTTGAAGATGCTGATGAGGGTGAAATAATGTTTGAGGGTGTAAATATCGCAGATTTTAGTGTTGATATTAATATTCACCGTCAAAATATGGGAATGGTTTTTCAGCATTTTAATCTTTTTAATAACAAAACCGTTCTTGAAAATATAACACTTGCCCCAATTCATATTCACGGCAAGAAAATGAAAAAAGACGGAATGAGTAAAAAAGAAATTGTGGCTCATTTTAATGAAAAAGCAATGGCATTGCTTAAACGCATAGGACTTGAGGATAAAGCAAATTCCTATCCTTCTACGCTATCGGGCGGACAAAAGCAGAGAATTGCTATCGTTCGTGCATTGGCTATGGAACCTAAGGTTATATTGTTTGATGAACCCACATCGGCGCTCGATCCCGAAATGGTAGGGGAAGTGCTTGACCTTATGCGCGACCTTGCGAAAGAAAAACTCACAATGGTAATAGTAACTCACGAAATGGGATTTGCCAAGGAAGTGGCAAGTAGAGTTATCTTTATGAATGAAGGAAATATCGCCGCGGACGGCACACCCGACGAGATTTTCTCAAATCCCACACATCCACGACTTAAGGAATTTTTAAGCAAGATATTATAATTGTCCATAAAATTAGAATTAATGTTTTACAAAAAGAGAGGTTTTCCTCTCTTTTTGTTTTTTTAATATCGAAATTTGTAAAACCCTCTTGATTTTATGCTCGTTTTATTTTATAATATACTATGTATAGATATGTTTACTTGAAAAGAGGTAACACAATGGATAGAATTTCAAAAGAAAATTATTATCTTGATATAGCGCAAACTGTAGCTGAAAGAAGTACATGTATGCGCAAAAAGTACGGCGCGATTATAGTTAAAAATGACGTTATTATCTCAACAGGATATAACGGAGCACCCCGTGGCAGAAAGAATTGTAATGAGCTTAAATTTTGCATGAGAGAGAAACTTCAAATTCCTCGTGGTGAAAGATATGAGCTTTGCCGTTCCGTTCATGCAGAGGCAAATGCAATAATTGCAGCACCTCGCGACCAAATGCTTGGAGCTACCTTGTATATGGCATGTGTTGATCCTGAAAGTGCATCACTTGTTTCTCATACAACATCTTGTATGATGTGTAAAAAACAAGTTATCAATGCAGGAATTGCTTTTGTAGTCGTTCGTGACGATAAAGAGAATTTCCGCGTTATAGATGTTAACGAATGGATTGACGATGACGACTCCTTGTCGGGTAACTTTGGTTATTGATAATGAGAAAAATTCTTTTGGCTAATAAAGAGCACTTGCACCTTGTTGCAGATGTTGAAAAAATAGTATTTTCAGAGCCGTGTAGTGAAAAGGGACTCGAACTTTTTTTGGATGAAAAAAACCTTTGTGTTTGTTGCTTTGAAGACGATACGCTCACTTCATATTGCACACTTGTTACAGTGCTTGATGAAGCGCAAATAATCAATGTGGCAACCGCTCCCGAATTTCGTGGCAGAGGATATGCCAAAGAAGTTATTTCTGGAGTTTTTGACGAATGCAAAAAAAGGAAAATATCCCTTATTTCTCTCGAGGTAAGAGAAAGTAATGCACCCGCGATTGCACTTTATAATTCTTTTGGATTTACTCAAGAGGGCAAGCGCAAGGATTTTTATAAGAATCCTAGAGAGAATGCTCTTGTAATGATTAAAAATTTAGATTAGGAAGTATTTTATGTATATTTTAGGAATGGAAAGCTCATGTGATGAGACATCAGCTTCCGTGGTTGAAATAATAGATGAAAAGCCATATATTCGTTCAAATATTGTGGCATCTCAAATAGATATTCACCGTCTTTACGGTGGAGTTGTGCCCGAGATTGCTAGTAGAGCACATATAGAGGCGGTGTCTCGTATAACTCACGAAGCACTTGACACAGCAGGCATCACACTTTCACAGCTTGATGCTATCGCGGTTACGTCATCGCCGGGACTTATCGGTGCACTTTTGGTGGGCGTAAATTTTGCAAAAAGCTTGGCATTTGCTAACAATATACCTCTTGTGCCCGTTGACCACATTAAAGGACACGTTGCAGCGGCTTATTTTGCTGCTCCCGAACTCAAACCACCATTTTTGGCACTTGTTGTTTCAGGTGGACACACCTCAATTTATCATATTCGCGATTATGCAGAATTTGACGAGCTTGGTACAACAAGAGACGACGCGGCAGGTGAAGCGTTTGATAAAATTGCAAGAGTAATGGGAATGCCCTATCCCGGTGGTGCGGCACTTGATAAATTAGCTTATGAGGGCGACCCAAAGGCAATAAAGTTTCCATCTCCCGCACTTTTTGGTGATAACCTTGATTTTTCATTTTCGGGACTTAAAACCTCGGCGTTGAATTATATCAATAGCAATACCCAAAAGGGAATTCAGATAAGCTATGCAGATGTTGCCGCATCTTATACCGATTGCGTGGTAAAAGCGATTTGTAAGAAGGTAGAAGATGCACTTGAAAAGAGTGGCGCAGATACGTTTGCAATTTCAGGCGGAGTAGCGGCGAATTCACATCTTCGCTCGGCACTTGCCCGTCTGTGTGAAAAGAAAGGTATAAAGTTTGTAATGCCCGATAAATCCCTTTGTGGAGACAATGGCGCAATGATTGCATTAGCAGGATATTACGAATATAAAAAGGGTAATTTTGCAGATACCTATCTCAATGCCAGTGCGTACTCACCGCTTGATTGAGGTTCGACAAAAAGTAACAAGTTTTCCACATATATCCTGTGGAAAACTATGTGGAAACTGTGGAAAACTTGATTTATCAAGCTTTTTTCAGTGGACAACCTGTGTAAAACTAAAATGTTAATGATGTTAAATATAGAAAGGTAATTTTATGATGGAAAAGGACTTTATGAATAACGAAGAACATATCAATTTTTCTAAAGAAAATGTTTCTGCGGCGGTAATAAAACGCCTCCCCAGATATTTTAGATATTTGAGAATGCTTATTAGAGAAGGGAAAACAAGAATTAGCTCAGCGGAGCTTTCGAGAAGAATGAATATCACTGCTTCACAGATTCGTCAAGATTTAAACTGCTTCGGTGGATTTGGTCAGCAGGGATACGGATATAACGTTAACTATCTCTATGCAAGAATTTGTGAATTGCTTGGTGTTGGCGAAGGATTTCAAGCAGTAATTATCGGTGGTGGTAATATCGGACGCGCCTTGGCAAACAACGATATGTTTGAAAAGCGCGGAGTTGATATCGTAGCCATCTTTGATAATGATGAAACACTTGTTGGCAAAAAAGTAAACGAAATACCGATTCTTCATATAGACGAGTTTGAAAGATATGCTGCAACTCATACGGTTGATATTGCAGTTCTTACTCTTCCTAAAGAGCACGCACTTGCAATGGCAGAAAGAATTGCAGAAACTGATATAGGCGGAATTTGGAATTTTACAGGTCAAGAATTTGATGCGATTGAAGATAGAATTGTTGTTGAAAACGTTCACCTTGGTGACTCTTTGATGACACTTAACTATCGTCTTGCAAACAAGAATAACTAATAGAAAAGGTTAATTATGAAAAAAAACGACAAATTACATATAAATTTGAATTACGGAACGGGAGTTGCAGTTCTTCCTGCAACCGTTCTTGAATATGTTGATAAAGCCAAAAAGTTTGATATTAAAGTCTTGCTTTTGATTGCTTCATCGGATAGATATAGAAGCGGAAAATATCAACAGCTTATTGCTGACGAGCTTGGATGCGAAGTGGCTGATGTTGAAAATTCCATATCATTTTGGAACGGTACGGGTGTAATTTCACTTGGCGATGGCGCAGAAAAAGTGAAATCTGCAACTAAAAATGAAAAGAGTACAGAAAATAATGTGCCAAAACGCGCAAAGGTAAGTGAGCTTCCTCAGTACACAAGTGCAGAGCTTAATGCATTACTTCAAAAGCATAACAACGTTGTTGGACTTATTGATGAATGCCAAAACGTTCTTGGCAAGATATTTACAGCTAGTGATATCAAGGTGCTTATGGGCTTTGTTGATTATCTTGGGCTTGATAATGATTATATTCTTGTTCTTATGCATTATGCAGCAAGAAACGATATGAAATCGCTTCGATATATCGAAAAAATTGCAGTATCTTGCATTGATGATGGATTTACAGATGCTAAGGTTCTTCAACAAGCTTTGTATGCAAGGGAAGAAAAGGCGCAGATTGAAACAAAGATTAAGAATATCTTTGGACTTGGTGCTCGCAAATTAACTTCCAAAGAGCAAAAGCAGGTGGATACATGGGTTTCAACATATCATTATGACCTTGATGTCATTGAACAAGCATATGAAATAACAGTTTCTGCTACAAATAAACCATCAATTCATTATGCTAATGCTATACTTGAAAAGTGGTTTGCAGATGGAATAAAGAACGTGGATGATGTTAAGGCATTGCTTGCTGCTCGTGAGCAAGAAAAGGCCAATGATGGCTCAAGTTTTGATGTTGACGATTTCTTTGCGGCGGCACTTAAGCGTTCATATTCAGAGGAGTAAATATGGGATATAATAGTTCAATATATAAAAAAGTATATGACGAATATTCGCAAAAATATCTTGTGGCGCGCGAGCGTGCAGATATTAAGGCGCAGGAAGTTCGTCGTGCAATTCCCGAGATTGCTAAAATTGATAGAGAACTTTCACTTACAGGGCTTGAAATTTTCTCAGCATCCTTGTCGGGTGGTGATACCGCTTCAAAGATAGCGGAGATAAGAGCAAAGAATGATGCACTTCAAAAAAGACGTGCAGAGATTCTTATAACAAATGGATATCCTGCGGACTATTCGGATGTCAAATACGATTGCGCAAAATGTGGTGACACGGGATTTGTGGATAATAAAATGTGCTCTTGTATGAAAGAGGCACTCACACTTGCAGGAATTGAAAGCAGTGGATTTGCAAACCTCATAAAAGAGCAGAGCTTTAATAATTTTTCACTTGATTATTATAAGAAGAACCCAACTCATTATGAAGTAATGAGCAAACATCTTGAATATCTCAAAAAATATGCACGTGATTTTGACTCTAAAAATTCACCAAGTATTTTGATGATGGGCGGCACAGGTCTTGGCAAAACTCATTTGTCAAGTGCAGTAGCTCGTGAAGTAATAGAAAAGGGAAATGATGTTTTCTATACAGGAGCTATCGACCTTTTCTCACAGTTTGAAATTCAAAGATTTAAGTCTTATAATAATGAACCCAATGAGCTTATTGAAAGATATTTTGAATGCGATCTTCTTATTATTGATGACCTTGGAACTGAAATGATAAATCAATTTTCAGTTTCAACACTCTATAATCTTTTAAACGATCGTTTGAGCCGTAAAAAGCCAACAATTGTTAGCACCAATCTTTCTCAAGATGATATTAAGAAAAAATATACTGATAGAATCACAAGCAGAATGTTCGGTGAATATAAGATTGTTTTCTTTGCAGGCACAGATGTTAGAGCGCAGAAATTAATGAAAAAATAACAAAAAAGAAAAAGTGCCTTTTAAAATAAAAGGCACTTTATTTGGCAAAAAATTATTCTGCATCAGTCAATGCATCACACTGAAGGCATTCGCACTCGCAAGAATCATCTTCTTCAAGGAAGAGATCGTCGCATTCGTCCTCAGAATAGCACTTTTCAAGGTTTTTTACAAACAATTTGTAAACGATGAAAGCAATTGCAGCAAAAGCGGCAACAACTGCAAGTGTGATAAAGATAATTTTGCCGTAGTTGGTTTTTTTGTTTTCCATATGGCTTAACCTCCAATCAATTAATTCTACTTATATTATAACATATTTTTTTGAAAATGCAACAAAAATATATAAAAAAATAAAAAAATTATGTAGAAAAGGAATTTTATGAAATATAAGGATATTATAGATAAACTCAGTCATATTTCACCTTGTGAATATGAAAATGAAGCTAAGATTTTAATTGAACATTTCACAAAAAAGAAAATATCCTATTATCTTTTGAACAAGGAAGAAGAAATTATCAATGATGAATTAGAGATTGCCTTGCAAAAGAGAGAGAAGCATTTTCCTTTGCAATATATAATTGGTAAATGGGATTTTTATAGGCAGACATATATTGTTGATGAAAACTGTCTTATTCCTCGTTCGGATACTGAGATTTTGGTTGAAAAAGCAATTGAGCTTTTGCCGAATGGCTCGCATTTTCTTGATCTTTGCACAGGTAGTGGTTGCATAGCAATCTCAACACTTGCCGAGAGAGAGGATACAAGTGCAGTTATGGTTGATAAATATCCTAAAACTCTTGAATTAGCATGTAAAAATGCCACTTTAAATGGGGTGGAGAAAAGAGTGGAGGCAAAACTTTTTGATGTTCTTTTAGAAGAAAATAGCCTTTCTGGATTTGAATTTGATGCTATTCTTTCTAACCCACCATATATTCGTCCTGAAGTTATTGAAGAACTTACTCTGGAAGTTAAACACGAACCCTATGTTGCGCTCTATGGAGGAGAAGACGGTCTTATATTTTATAACAAGATAATAAAAGATTATTCAAAATTTCTCAAAAAAGAGGGAATAATACTTTTCGAAATTGGTTATGACCAAGCGGACGATTTAAAACGAATTTCAGGTGAATATGGCTTTTCGTGTGAAATATTTAAGGACTATGGTGGCAACGATAGAGTTGCTTTGTTAAAAAAATGGACGGATTAATCCGTCCATTTTTATTTTTTAAGCATTTTTATTTCGTCTTCGCTAAGATATCTCCACTTGCCACCTTGAAGATTGCCAAGAGTAATGCTACCAATAGCAACTCTTGTGAGCTTTGCAACTTTCAAGCCAACCTGCTCACACATTTTTCTAATTTGACGATTTCTGCCCTCATATAGAGTCATTCTGAGTGTTGTGAATTTCTCATTTTTAGAAAGAAATTCAGTTTTTACAGGAAGCAAAACATATCCGTCAACAGTCATTGAAGAATTTAAAGTATTTAATTGCTCGGTTGTAACCTTGCCTACAACATCCACCTCGTAAATTTTGGGTATTTCGTGGCGAGGATGAGTGAGTTTATTAGTTAGCTCACCATCATTTGTCATAAGTATAAGTCCCTGGGAATTTAAGTCAAGTCTACCAACGGGATATATTCTCGTTCCACATTTAACAAGGTCAGTAACACACACTCTGCCTTTTTCATCTTTTGCACTTGTAACAACACCGCAGGGCTTGTTAAGAAGAATATAGACGAAATCCACGGCACTACGCGGCATAATTCTTTTGCCCTTGTATTCAACTATATCAACTTCGGGATCAATCTTGTCGCCAATCTCGGCACAAATGCCGTTAACTTTAACTTTGCCCGCCTTAATTTCATCTTCAGCGGCGCGACGAGAAAGAATTCCGCAATCAGTAAAATATTTTTGAAGTCTTATTTGTTCCATTAATTTAAAATTCCTTTAAATAAATCTCTTAACCATTCTAAGAGATTGAATTTGTATTTGATTGTTGCAACATCTTCACGACTGTATAGTGGGGAAGTTGCAATGATTTTTCCATTTAACGAATAGAGTATCTGTCCAACTTTTTCTCCTTGTTTTATCCGTGCAAACAAAAATAAAGGAGCATTTATTCTTATAGTTATTTCATTGTGTTCTTTTGGAAGAAGGATTGAAAATGTCTCACTAGAAACCAAAATTTCATTTTTTGTACCAGAAATTACGGGTATTTTTAATGATTGAGCACTAAAATAAACTCGTTTATAGCTCGCAAATCCAAAATCATATAGCTTTGTATGGTCATTCCAATCGTTTGGCGCATTTAGAGTAACAGCAATCAATCTTAACCCATCTCGCTCTGCGCAAGTAACAAGACATCGTCCACTTTTCTTGGTAAAGCCAGTCTTGCCGCCTATAACTCCGTCATATGTTTTTAAAAGTCGATTGTGATTGCTAAGTGAAAAGTAAGTACCGCCATCACGAGCGAATGTTTTAGTTTTAGATGATGTTACTTTGGCAAAATCTGCATTTTTCATAGCATAAGCCATCAATTTTGCAAGATCTTGTGCCGTAGTATAGTGATCTTCGTCATAAAGGCCGTGTGGATTTGTAAAATGCGTATCTAGAAGCTCTAAATTCTGCGCCTTTGCATTCATCAGAGCAACAAAATCTTCCACAGAACGAGAAACAGTTAGCGCAATAGCAACTGCCGCGTCATTAGCAGAAGATAACATAAGCGCGTAAAGGAGCATTTCAAAGGTAACACTCTCACCCTGCCTCAAATAAACGGACGAGCCCTCAACACCGACTGCATCTTTAGGAACTTTTATTAAGGTTTTCAAAGAAATACCACTTTCAAGAGCAATTATGGCAGTCATCACCTTTGTTGTTGATGCCATGGGCATTCGTTTGCTTCCGTTTTTTGAATATATAATTTTTCCACTTTCTGCTTCCATAAGACAAGCAGAGTTGGCAGAAATATTATTTATAGACACATCATTTGCAGCCACAAAAAGGGAAGAAAACGATGTGAATAGCGCAAATATTAGAACAAAAGCCGATATCCTTTTAAAAAATCCCACAAAAACTCACCTCGGCACATTATATTTGCCAAGGGAGTTTTTTATTCTTATTTTATTTAACTATATCTTCAACTACAACGTCTTGGGGAGCGTCGTTTTTATTTGTAAAGATATTCTTTATTTTCTGAATTATTTCGGGTGAGCGATCAAGAAGATCACTAAACTGTTCAACAGGGTCGGGAGTGCCCTTGCCCTCAACAGTAATAAAATCAGTTTTACCCAATTTGTCGATAACAAGGAAGCCAACAGGAGTGATACTCATACCACTTCCACCGCCTCCACCAAATTTATTGGATTTTTTGGGTGTTGCAGCGCTATCAAGGCCGCCTGTTGCAAATCCCACACTAAGCTTTGAAATGGGAATAATAGTTGTACCGTTTGAGAGTTCGATTGCATTTCCAACCACTGTGTTGGAATCAAGCATGCCTTTGATGTTTTCAAAGGATGTTTTAAACATTGTGTCAAATCTGTTTTCGTTAGCCATTTCAGTTTTCCTTTCGGTTATTTATTTGTGTTTTATCATTTAATGCGTAATGTTTTATAAATGAATGCAAAAGCACTTTTATTGTGCCTATTACAGACATATACAGAATAATATTAAGTTTTATATCGGTTTTTTCTGAAAGAAAATCCGGTTCAACTGATACCGAAGACTCTTTTAATGTCTTTAAATTTGCAATATCATCAACTATATCAATGATACATGCCACAGCAGTTGAAACTGCTCCATACAGAATGGCGGTTTTAGCGGCATCTGACGTAGCTACTCTAATATGAATTTTTGAAAGTCGAACATGTAGATGTTTTTTAAATGATTCTGCTAAAATTAAAAGAATGTTACGAATAGAATCTAGCTTATCAATTATAGATGGTGAAGTTGAGTCGGCATCCTTAATATCTTTAAGAACGTGCGTGGGTAAATCTTTTTTCTTTTCTTGTTGCTTATTAAATCCGAATATTTTGCTTGTGTTTGGCAAAATTTCTAATTTAATAAATAGAATACGAAGATAAACTTTAGGCTCGTTCTCGTAGATTATGTGGAGATTAATTCTTAAAGAGAGAATAAGACAAATAAGCAAAACTATTCCAAGTAAAATATACAAGAATATCATATGTCTACCTCCTCTCAAAATTTTGAATAAAATTATTCTTCAACTATAAGTTCTTCACCTGGAGCCATAATCTCCATTTGCTCATCGCTTGCGCGCAAAAGTTCAATTTCGGGCAATTCATTTACAGAAGAAATACCGAATACACGAAGGAACTTGTCCGTTGTTCCATAGAGCATGGGTCTACCGGGAGCATCAAGACGTCCACAACTTTCGATAAGTCCTTTGTCAATAAGGGAGTTCATAGCATAGTTTGAGTCAACACCGCGCACAAGGTCAACAAAACTTCTTGTTACGGGTTGATTATAAGCAACAATCGCTAAAACTTCCATTGATGAGTTTGAAAGATTTCCCCCTCGCTTAATACCAAGTGCCTCTTTTATAAGGGATAAATGTTGTTCTTTGGTACAAAACTGACATGTTTCAGGGAACATCAAAATCATTATTCCGTGGTCATCGTCATTGTATTTTTCTGCGAGTTCACTAACGTATCTTTTAACCTCACTTGGAGTAAGAGAAAGCACCTCGGCAAGCTTATCATATTTCATAGGATATCCTGCAGCAAACATAATTGCCTCAATAGTCGCAGCTGGATTTTTTATTTCTTTTGTTTCTATATCTTTGATTTCATCCATTATTTTCATCCTCGCTCTTTGTGTTTTCTTCTTCGGGAACATAGTTTTCATTTAATGTGAATACGGTTGTCAAACCGTAGTTGTCATTAACTATTTCATCATCATCTTCAACGAGTAGAATTCGTTTTGTTTTTACCAATTCAAGCACGCCGATAAATATAGCAATCATATCCGGAAGGGACACGCTATCGCTAACAAAATCTTCAAGAGTTTGATAACGATTGGATGTAAGACGCGTCATAATTTGCAAAATCTTGTGCTCAACGGGTACAATTGGCTTTGCAATCATAGGCGTGAATGCATTCTTTTGTGCGTGTTCAAGTGCATCGTTGAAATCTACAATTCGTTTCATAGCAACGAATAGTTTTTCAACGTCCTGGTCCGCAACAAAGGTTCTGTCAACTGAAATTTCATCAGTATCCTTTATCTGACGACCTGAGAACACGGCATAAAGCGGATGCATCTTGGATGCTGCTTCTTTTGCTTGTTGATAACGAAGAAGTGCATCAGTAAGTGTTTTGCGTGGGTCTTCTTCGTCCTCTTTTTCGCGGGGAAGGAGGAGCTTACTTTTAATGAGCATAAGATCACTCGCCATTACGATAAACTCAGAAGCGATTTCCATATCCATTTGCTGAGCCTCTTTGATATATTGCATATATTGGTCGCAAATAAGAGCAATCGGAATATCTTCAATATTAACTTTATTTTTGTGAATCAATGTCAAGAGTAGGTCAAGCGGACCTTCAAATTGATCAAGACGATAAGTAATGCTTTCCATTTAGAAAACTCCTAAAATAAAATTAGAATGTGAATTTGGGCAAACGATTAAAAATGTCGCTTGTAACCACAGTTAAAAGGTCTTCTGGTATTCCAAGCAATTTATAGAAAAAGTCTGTAACTCCACCAGTAAGGAATCCAAGTGGAAGAGTTATCATTCCCATTGCCAAAAGGAAAATGAATGCCATTTGAATATATACTTCATATCTCATTATCTTAAAATAAATATTTGAGGGCAAGAACATGTATGCAATTCTTGAGCCGTCAAGAGGGGGAAGAGGAATGAGATTAAAGAACATAAGGTTCAAGTTAAGAGATATGCTCAAATAAAGCATAGCAACAATAACTGAAAGTATTACAAATATTGCATTTTCGCGCAATTCGGGATTTATCCAGTATGTGTTATCGGATGACATACCATATCCGCCGAAAAAGGAATAGAGCCCCGTTGAGTAGCTATCAGCTATTGATTGGGTTGGAATGAGCACGAGTCTTAAAAGAATAACTGATATTATTGCAAGGCAAAGGTTTGAAAGCGGACCTGCCGCAGCACTAATTGCCATACCTTTTTTTGAATCTTTAAAATTTCTTGGATTAATGGGTACAGGATTTGCCCAACCAATGTGGAAGAGAATCATACAAATAAATCCAAATGGATTAATATGTTTCATGGGATTGATTGTTAATCTTCCTAAATTTCGTGCAGTGGGGTCTCCCAATTTATATGCCGCGTACGCGTGCGATGCCTCATGTACCGAAAGGGAAATAAGAACTGCAGGGAGTCCAAGTATTATCATCGGTATTCTGTTTAAAAAATCCAACATAATAACCTCCGTTTAGAGATTGGTATATTTAAAAATTTCCTTTAAAAGTTCCATTTTGCCCTCACCTGTATGCGAGGAGAATGGAATAATAGTTGTGCCTTCAAGAAGCACCTCGTCGTTAGCAATTTTTTCGAGTTGCTTCATTCGGTCTGTTTTGTTGAGCTTGTCAACTTTGGTTGCAACAATGATATAGGGTATTTCCATTTGATTTAAGAAATCAATCATCATAGCGTCATCATTTGTGATACCAACTTTGCAATCAACAAGCTGTACAACAAGAGAAAGAAGGTCAATATTTTTATTCTGTGTGAAATAACCGTCAGTCAAAGATGACCAAACCTGCTTGTTTTCAAATTGACGCTTCGCATAACCATAACCAGGAAGGTCAACTAAAAACAATTTTTTGTCAACGTCATAAAAGTTGATAGTAATTGTTTTACCTGGCATTGAAGAAACGCGCGCTAACGATTTTCTGCCAAGTATTGTATTTATAAGTGAGCTTTTACCAACGTTTGAGCGTCCCGAAAAAGCCACTTGCTTCATAGAATCTGTGGGGAATTGCTTTGCAAAACCCGCACTGATACGAAGTGAAGTGTTTTGAATATTAACTGCCATAAAATTATACTCTCTTATTTTCTATAAATTGTTGCACTCGCAACTGTACTTTCATTTGAAATATGTGGAAGAGTTTCTTCCAAAATAGAAGAAACGTCATTACATACCAAAGCATTCTTTAAAACGTCATCAAGAGTTTTGCAGGGAACAAATTGCAAATTCTCACGCGCAATAGGATCAATGTTATTAAGATCTTTAAGATTGTCATGGGGAATAAGAACGGTCTTAACACCTGCATTATAGGCTGCCATTGTCTTTTCTTTAAGACCACCAATGGCAAGTACCTTGCCACGAAGAGTGATTTCACCAGTCATAGCAACATCGCGTCTTACAGGAATGCCACAAAGCTCGCTTACAAGAGCCGTTACCATAGTAACTCCTGCTGATGGGCCATCCTTGGGCACTGCACCCTCGGGCGCGTGTATGTGGATATCCTTGGTTTTATAGAAATCAACGGGAATATCATAATCTTTTGCTATTGAACGAACATAGCTGATAGCAATTTGTGCGCTCTCTTTCATAACATCGCCAAGTGAGCCTGTGAGTTCAACCTTGCCAGTACCCTCAAGGGCAGAAACTTCAATTTTGAGCATATCTCCACCAAGTTCAGTGTATGCAAGACCATTTACTGTGCCAATTTCGTTGTATTCCTCAATCTTTTCGGGCATATATTTTCTTTCACCAAGATATTTGGAGATATTTTCTGCATTAATAGTAACGGATTTTACCTTTTTTGATACTATGTTGTGAGCTGCTTTTCTGCAAAGAGATGCAATAGTTCTTTCAAGATTACGTACACCTGCTTCACGAGTATAGAAATCGATAATTTCTTCGAGTGCAGAATCAGTTATCTTAAGCATTCTGCGATTAAGTCCGTGACGCTTCAACTGTTTGCCGATAAGATGATTTTTTGCAATACTCATCTTTTCACGCTTGGTATAAATCTTTATTTCAATCATTTCCATTCTGTCGATAAGTGGACGGGGAATGGTGTCAAGCGTATTTGCCGTAGCAATAAAGAAACAGTTTGAAAGGTCAAATGGAAGCTCAACGAAGTGGTCGCGGAACGCCTTATTCTGCTCGCTGTCAAGTACCTCAAGGAGTGCAGAGGTTGGGTCTCCGTGGGCATCCCTTGTCAACTTGTCTATTTCGTCAAGCAAAATAAGGGGATTATTAACCTTTGCCTGAATAAGCGCATTAATAACTCTACCTGGCATTGCGCCAACGTATGTTTTTCTGTGTCCGCGAATATCTGCCTCATCTCTAACGCCACCAAGAGAAACGCGAACATACTGACGCTTCATAGCACTTGCTATAGATGTCGCGATTGATGTCTTACCCACACCAGGAGGGCCAACAAGACAGATTATCTGATTTTTAAGATCGGGATTTAACTCCTTAACTGCAAGGAATTCAAGAATTCTTTTCTTAACGTCTTCAAGGCCATCGTGGTCACGTTCAAGGATTTTGGATGCCGCCGAAATGTCAGCTCTATCCTTAGTGGAATTGTTCCAGGGAATATCAAGAATAGTTTCAAAATAAGTTTTCATAACTGAAAGCTCGGCAGATCCAAAGGGAAGACGAGCCATTCTTTCAGCGTCCTTTAAGAGCTTTGTTTCAATCTCTTCAGGGAAGTGCAATTCGGCAATACGATCGAAATATTCGTCAACTTCTCCTACGTCACCAAGTTCTTCCTTGATAACTCGAAGTTGCTCGCGCAGATAATACTCCTTTTGATTTCTATTAAGACGAGCGCGAACTTCCTTGTGGATTGCGCTTTCACATTCAAGGAGTGCTGTTTCTTCTTCGATAATAAGAATCAATTTTTCAAGACGATTAAGTGGTTCAAAACAAGAGAGAATTTCTTGTTTGTCAGTATGTCTTACAAGAATATTTGAAGCAATAAAGTCAGCAAGAGCCCCCGGATTCTTAATAGTTTTTATTGTTGCAATAACTTCTTTTGAAGACGCAGGCAAAAATCCTGACATTTTTTCGATAGCAGTGAGCGCCTCGCGAGTGAGTGCTTCAACTTTAATTTCGTCAGGGTCTTCAAGAGTCAAAGTTTTGCAGATGACCTCTGCTACTCTGTAGTTGGCAAAATCTCTGTATTCTTCAACAGTTGCTCGAGAAAATCCTTCAGCTATAACACGGAGTTTACCTTCAGGAGTTTTAATTGACTGTTTAATTTTTGCAACAGTACCAATATTGAATATTTTTGAAAATTCAATAGGATCATTTGAAATTTGTTTTTTTGAAACAATGAAAATAAAAGAATTTACACTGTTTGCCGCTTCAATAGCCGCAATATTGGTTTTGTCAGAAAGCTCAAAATTTACAGTAATAGCGGGGAATGCCACAGTGCCGTTTAAAACGACTAATGGCAGAGTTAATTTTTCTAGTTTTTCTATGTAATGAGCCATAAGCCCTCCTATAATCTATGAATGGGTATAATTAACCTAATTATAATCATTATAACACAAAATCGCTCAAATTTCCATACTTTTTTGAAATTATTATCTCAATTTTAATTGATATATATATATTTGTATAATATATACAAAAAGCAATCAAATTCGCAAAAACACTTGATTTATTGTGTAAAATATGATATCTTTAATATGAAGAAATATTTATATTAATAAAAGGAGATTTTATTATGGAAGTAAGAGATGCTGCAAATGCAAAAGATGTGAAATATTATACCACTGATAGACTTAGAGAGGAATTTCACATTTCAGGTCTTTTCACAAAGGACAATGTAAAGATGGTTTATAGCCATATCGACAGAATTATCGTTCTTGGTATTTATCCCGTTGACACAGAATTATCCCTTGAAGCAGGTAAGGAACTCGCGGCTGATTATTTCCTTCAGCGCAGAGAACTTGGTTGTATCAATATTGGTGGCAAGGGTGAAATCGTCATCGATGGTGAGGTTTATGAAATGAATCCTCGCGATGGAATTTATGTTGGACGTGGACACAAGGATATTGTTTTCCGTTCCGTTGACCCCACTTGCCCTGCAAAATTCTATGCAACAAGCTGTCCTGCACATACAGAATATCCCATTAGAAAGATAGATATTACAAAGGCAAGAAAAGTACCTTGTGGTTCTCTTGAAGATTGCAATAAGAGAGTTATCAATCAGTACATTCACCCTGAGGTAATGCAGTCCTGCCAGCTTTCAATGGGACTTACACAGCTTGAAGTTGGTTCTAACTGGAATACAATGCCTTCACACACTCATGCAAGAAGAATGGAAGTTTATTTCTATCTTGATATGGAAGAAAATGATGCAGTATTCCATATGATGGGTGAACCCAACGAAACAAGACATATTATTATGCACAATGAAGAAGCAGTTATTTCTCCTTCTTGGTCAATACATAGTGGCGTTGGAACAAAGAACTATTCATTCATTTGGGCAATGTGTGGTGAAAATCAAGAATTTACTGATATGGACCACATTCTTACAAAGGATCTTAGATAATAAAAGGAGAACTAAATATGAGTATTAAGAATTTTTCTCTCGAGGGTAAGGTTGCCCTTATTACAGGTGCATCTTATGGTATCGGTTACGCTATCGCAAAGGGTCTTGCAGCTGCAGGAGCTAAGATAGTTTTTAATGATATTAAGCAAGAATTCGTTGATAGAGGCCTTGCTGCATATGCTGCAGACGGAATTGACGCAAAGGGATATGTTTGTGATGTTACTGATGAAGATGCAGTTAACGCTATGGTAGCAAAGATTGAAGAAGAGGTTGGCGTTGTTGACATTCTTGTAAATAATGCTGGTATTATTAAGAGAATTCCTATGATTGAGATGAAGGCAAGTGAATTCCGTCAGGTAATTGATGTTGACTTGAATGCACCTTTTATCGTTTCAAAGGCAGTTCTTCCTTCAATGATTAAGCAGAGAAGTGGTAAGATTATCAATATTTGCTCAATGATGAGTGAATTTGGTCGTGAAACTGTTTCCGCATATGCATCTGCTAAAGGTGGACTTAAGATGCTTACAAGAAATATCGCATCAGAATATGGTCAGTACAACATTCAGTGTAATGGCATTGGTCCTGGATATATTGCAACACCTCAAACAGCTCCTCTTCGTGAGCCACAGGCAGATGGAAGCAAACATCCTTTCGATAGTTTCATTACTGATACTAAAACACCCGCAGGACGTTGGGGTGACCCCGAAGACCTTGCAGGACCTGCAGTATTCCTCGCATCTAGCGCGTCTGATTTCGTTAACGGACAAATCCTTTATGTTGACGGTGGTATTCAGGCATACTTTGGCAAACAACCAGGTTAATAATAATTTAATTAAAAAGGCACTCATAAGAGTGCCTTTTCTTTTTCATAAAAGTATCCCCCAAGAAGTATCTTGGGGGATATAGTATTAAGAATCATCTTAAACCGAATATTGTTCTGAAGAAATTGAGAATTGCCTGCCAGATCATCTGGAAGAATCCAATGATGCCACCAACATTTGCGGGAGCATCGGGTTGATTAGCATTAGGATTTCCAAGGGAAGGAATTTCAATAGTCGGTCTCTTGTATCCACAAATTGTACATTCGTTATGCTTGTAACCAACTGTATCTTCTGTGGGTTCTTTTTCAATTACGTATTCAAAAACATGTTCTTCGATATTATTCTTGTTACCACATTCGCATTCGTGCCAGTGAACGTACTGATCTGTGATAGTCCATTCTTCAGGGAATGTGCATTCTGCATCGGGAAGAAGTGTAATTTTAGCGGATGCAGTAGAATCACCTGTTGTACCTGCGCCAGCAGGAGCTTTTTCGTTAAGAGCGAGGAATCCGTTCATATTGATAGTTCCATCTGCATTTCTTGTGATACCAGTAAATTCTGTGCTTACGAAAATATCTGTGGTCAATTCTTTGCCTTCTTTGTTCTTACAAACTGTGCCATCCCAATAATAGTTAGAAGCATTTTCATACTTTTCTTTATCTTGGTTTCCAATGCCTTCCAACTTGTCTTTTACAGTATTCTCTTTAAGTTTATTATCCTTAATAGAGATCACGTTATTAGCAGAGAAGTTGGTGGTATTGGCGCTATTAGTATAGAAAGCTACGTTGTGAGAACCGTTGTTATAGCTGATACAGTCCTTAACGATAATATCTGGGCAGGAGTTGGAGTCAATACCTTTAGCTCTGTTGTTGAAAGCGATGCAGTTAATAAGTTGATGCTGACCAGGAAGGGAGTCGCCACCCATCTTAAATCCGTTACCGTTACCTGCAACCTTGCCGTCTTCGAGGAAACCGTTAGCGTAAGCTACGCAGTTTCTGATGATTACCGCGCCGATTTCACCTGTTGCTATCTTGGCGTAAAGATCCCAACCGTCGTCTGCATTGTTGTATGCTACACAACCGTCAAATACGTTACCTTCACCGATAGTAAGCTTTGCTGCAAAACCGTCTGCATCTTCAAAGCCAACATCTGCATTTCCATAGGATGTACAGTTAAGAATGAGGTTGTTAGCGGGCCAACGATCCATAGTAAGGTCAGCAGCGTGATAGCGGCTAATCTGGATACCTGTATTACCGTTGTAATAGGTATTGATCTGGTCGAGAACGTTGTAGTTACCTGAAACCTGGAAGCCCTTGCTTCCGTCAATTGTGTTAGTCACGTCAAAGCCATAGAAATACCACCAGTTAGCACCACAAGTGATACCTGTTCCTAATCCAACGAAGTCAATAATGGGTCTGGTCTTTGCTTCGGGATCGGCAATCATTCTTATGGGATTTTCTGCTGTACCGTTGATACCTCTTTCAATTCTAAGACCTGTGTCGAGCTTGTAAGTGCCTTCCATAAGAACGATCGTCTGACCCGGAACTACAAGCTTGATAGCTGTTTGAATATCGTAAGGATGTTCTTTTGTACCATTGCCGTAATACATACCTGTTGGATAGGGAGCAACATAGATAGTTTTCTTATGATAATTGCCCTTATAAAGAGTAATATCCATATTGAACCAAACATCATATGTTGTTGAAAGCTCATACTTAACATCGACGTCTTCTGGGAACAAATTAGTGAATTGATCGGCATCGGGGCTGAATACTATTTTCAAAGCATTGGGAGTTTTCTCGCCGTAACGTGCAACTTCGCTGAAATCCAAAACTGTATTCAAACGCTCATAAATTAATCTGAGCTTGGGATTAGCTTGAACTTCTTCTTTATTAATTGCTTCTATTGTGTCAGTATGAAGAAGTTTGTTGTTCATATAAATTTGTACAGTACCTTCTGCATTGAAGTCAGCAATAAGGTTGTAATTTGTGCTGGTGGTGGAGCTTGCAGATGTAACAGTTACTGTGGGTGTTACTACTATGGGAGGTTTGGGCTCCACGGGGCGTGTATCTTCAGCTTTGGGAGTTGTTTCAATAACGATATCACTAAAGGTAACTTTTGCATTACGAGAAGCAAACATACCAACGTAAACATAGTCCTTATCAAACTGTTCCAAAGCATTGGGGTCGTAATTCTTAATTGTTCTTACAGGTGTTAAATTACCGTCTTTGTCTTCGACATAATAGGTAATGAAATAACCTGTTGGATTCTTTTCGATTTCAAGAATCATTTCTGTAAGAAGGTATTCTTCCTCTAACGTGCCTTCGGGAGTATTTTCTTTATAATTTCCTATAACGTTATAGGTGCCTGGCTTCTTACCAAGGGTGCCTGCCTTATATTCAAGAGTTTCAACTACGGATTGAAGATTGCCGTTCGTACCGACGATAAGACCTGATTCACCGAGCTTGGTTCTATCGAGTATATCCTGATTGATACCTGTTTTAGAAATCGTGCCGATACCGAGCTTCATGCTGTATTTATCACCGTAAATAGAATCAACGGTATAAATATTGGGCTCGCCCTCTTCTACGTCCTCATAGCGATATTCTATTTTAGTGGAGGCTGCCATATAAACATTTGACCAGAAATCCTGACCATACATAGTTCCGGAGGGAACGTGGTCCATAGCCATAATACCGAATCCTTCTTGACCATTAGATATGTACCAATAATTCACAGATACTTTTGCGCGGAATACGAAGTTTTGATCTGCAGGAATTGCAGTATAATAGAACGAAAGACCGTCTGCGCCCGTGGGTTGAATCTTGCCTTTACCACTAAGTGAAGATATTATTACGGAACCGTCATCTTTTTCGTTAAATTTGTTATCGCCACTATTCGTTGAAGGACCGTATGTTGTAAAGTTCCAATCACGTTTTTCTTCTCCAATAGTAATGTTTATAGAAGATTTTTCGGATTTTTCGCTTCCGCGTACTGCTTCTACTTCGATTTTCGCTTCTGAACCGATTGTAAGACCTGTGATTGTAATATCACGGTTCTCGGTTGTTTGGTACAACGAGTCATTAACGTAAACGTTATATGATTTAGCTTCTCTTGTTGGATTCCAAATAACGTTAACCGCACCGCCACCAAGATTGGAAGCGATGGTTATATATGGAACAGAGAGGGGAAGAGTGTATGTATAGACTTTTCTTTGTCCAACCTTATTTTCTTCGCCTGCGCGAGAAATAACCGCTTCAAACTCGTATGATCCTGATTTAACAGGGCTGAAAATAAGTTCGTGAGCGTCACTTGATTTTTTTGAGTCGGAAGTAACAGTAGAAATAATATTTCCACCCTCATACATATTTACTGTCAGAGAGTCAGCGCGACCATCTCCGACGGGTGCGTTAACTGAAACGCTTACAGTACCATCTGAATTTGCTGTGATTGATTCTAACGTGGGGGCACTAACTGTGGACCAGCTTTCAACTGCTAAAGCACCCATAAGGGGCATCATGATTGGAAGCACCATAAGTGCTATCAGTAACAATGAAATAACCCTTGTATTAATCTTTGTTTTCATAGAATTCCTCCATTCTTTAGCACAATAATTGTGAAATATAAAAAACATTATGCCATTGTCTATATTTTACCATAAAATAATATAAAAATCAATAAAATTAGTATTAAATATATAATAAAAGTGCTCAAAAACACAAATTCTCATATTTCTACAAAAAAAGAACTATATTTTTTGATAAATTGCACAATGCTAATTTCTAAAAAACCTATAAAAAAAGGTTTTCTTGCGAAAACCTTGATTTTATTGATATTTTTAGAATATTCCCAACACTCTTAAAATGTAAGATGCGATAAAAATACTAAAAGCAGAGAATATGGTTGTCCATACAACGAGCTGCCCCATAAGGTCAGCATCTGCTCCCATTTCTTGCGACATAGGAACACTTGAAACTGCGACGGGAGTGCAGAAACAAGCTATAAAACTTGCAAATTGTGCGCCTGAAAATCTATTCATTGCAAGTGCAAGTGCTATGCCTACAAAGGGTACTATTACCACACGATTTATAACTCCTATTATTATGTGCTTTTTAAGATGGGGAATGGCAGAAAGCTCAAATCTCGCACCAAGCACCAAAAGAGAAAGTGGAGTTGCAACACTTGAAAGATTTTGCAAAGTTTTATATACAGATGGAATATCAGTAAGACGAAAATCTATATTGAACTTAACAAAAATTGCTCGAATACCAAGTGCGATAAATCCGCACAAAATTCCTTTTATCAAAGGATTTTTTGCAATACCTTTTAAAACTCCCGAAATGCTTGGCTTCTTATCACCTGCAGAGTATATAGTTAAACAAATTACCGCCAAAATATTAAATATCGGTACAATAAAAGCAGAGAGTAAAGATGCCATTATACTGCCTTCAACACCGAAAAGTGATTCTGCAAGAGGAATTCCCACAAGCGCATAGTTTGCCCTAAAAATTCCTTGAAGCATAACGCTTCTTTGACGATTGTCTTTAAAAATAATTCCCATTACAGGAATACCAACCAAGAAGAGAAGTACGGTAATTCCTATTGCATACCAAACAAATACAAAATCTATTTCAGAAAAATTTTGTATCTTGTATACGTTAAGAAATAGCATTATTGGCAAGAAAAGACGAAAAACCAAGGTGTTAAGTTTTTTTGCCATCTCATTCTCTAAAAGTTTTATTCTTTTTAAAAAATATCCAACCACTATCATTAAAATAATGGGCAGAATTGCATTAATTACAAAAAGTAAATCTTTCATCTTTTAATCCTTTTTAGTTAGTGTAGTTGGGTGGTTGAGGGTTATCCATTTCTTTTCCATCTCTGAGTTGTGATGGTGTGATACCATATGCTTTTTTAAATTTATATGAGAAATAATTACTGTCATTGAATCCACAAGCATATGCGACTTCAGTAACTGCACGGCTGGGCTCGTTTTTGAGCATATGTTCTGCTTTTTGCAATCTGATGAGCGTTATGTATTCACTAAATCCAAAAGTAATTTCCTTTTTGAAAATACGAGATAGATGTTCTTCACTTACAGATAACATTTTTGCAACATCAGCCAAGCGTATAGTTGAGGTGTAATTTTCCTGAATGTATTTAACTGCAGTGTCTACAATAGAATTTCTAGTATTATCAATTTGTTTGCTTTTTCTTATCATAATCATTAAAATACCTTCGGTATATGCTTTTAATGCTGAATAAGAAAGAAAATCATTTCTTAAATACTCTTGTTCAATCAAATAGAACAATTCGTTAATGGCAGGTATAGTTTCGGGATTTTTATAAATATACCCAATTGATTTTATTGTCGAAAGTATTTCTGGTGTAATAAAGTTTTCGGGAAAATTAATAAGTAATCTTGTGCAAGGTTTTGAGCCATAATTAGTTCCATGCACTGTGCCAGAGGGAATGAGAATAACGTCACCGGATACTATATCAAACGAATTGTCATCAATAACATAGTGGCATTTGCCCTCTCTCATATAATAGAGTTCAAATCCAGAATGGAAGTGTAATGTGGAGTTAGAACACGTTTTGTTTTCTACGCGATGAAAATAGAAATCCTCATTGTTTTTTAAAAGATTAGCAGTCATAAATATACTCTCCATCATAATATTAAAGATATTATAGCACTATATATCAAAAAAATCAAGATACTTTGTTAAATTATGCAATTTTTTTAAGGCGTTACTTTATATATAAGTATAAAATATATATGGGTATTTATACCCGAATAAAAAATGGCAAGATTTTTTTGATATTAAATTTTAAATCTTTTTTATTAAAAGGGAGGATTTTACTATGGATTTTGAAAAGACCATTAGACCCGAAAGAGTAATTCAATTTGGTGAGGGTGGATTTCTTCGTGGATTTGTAGATTGGATGCTTCAAAAGGTAAATGAAAGCTCTAATTTTAACGGTAACGTAGTTGTTGTCCAGCCAATTGAGATGGGTATGTGCGATATGCTTTCTGCACAGAATTGTGTATATACACACGTTATTCGTGGTGTAGAAGGTGTTGATACAACTGTTGTTGATGTTATTTCTCGTTGCGTAAAGCCCTATGAAGATTTTAGCGCATATCTTGCACTTGCAGAGAATCCCGATTTTCGTTTTGTAGTATCAAATACTACTGAATCAGGCATTGTTTTCTCTGATGAGGATAAAATAACAGATGCTCCTCCCAAAACATTTCCTGCAAAGGTAACGCTTCTTCTTAAGAGAAGATTTGAGCTTGGACTTGGCGGTTTTATTTTCCTTCCTTGTGAGCTTATCGATAGAAATGGTGATAACCTTAAGAAATGCATTATTAAATATGCAGAGCTTTGGAATCTCGGTGAAGATTTCTGCGCTTGGATAGAAAATGAAAACGTATTTACGAATACATTGGTTGATAGAATTAATACAGGTTTCCCAAGAGGTGAAGACCTTGGTCTTGGATATGAAGACAATATGCTTAACACAAGCGAATTCTTCCACCTTTGGGTAATCGAAACAGAGCATGACCTTGAAAGTGAAATTCCTTTTGCTTCAGCTGGACTTAATGTTATAGTTACTAAGGATAAGCTTGAAATGTATAGAACAAGAAAGGTTCGCATTCTTAACGGTGCGCACACGTCACTTGTTCCTTATGCTATGCTTGAGGGCTTTGATACAGTTAAGAGCTGTATTGACGATGAAAAAATGTGCGCTCATCTTCGCAGATGCGTATTTGATGAGATTTGCCCTACACTCGATCTTCCCAAAGATGAACTTTTGGCTTATGCAAATAGCGTAGTTGAAAGATTTGGCAACCCATATATCAAGCACTATCTTTCTGCTATTTCTCTTAACTCAGTAAGCAAATTCAAGGTTAGAGTTCTTCCTTCAATTCTTGAATATATTAAGAGATATAATAAGATGCCCGAAACACTCATCTTTGCGTTTGCAAAACTCATTGAGTTCTATAAGACTGATATGCCTCAGGACGCACCCGAGGTTATTGAGTTTATGAAGAACCATAACACACGTGAAATCCTTGCAAACATTGATTTTTGGGGACAGGATTTGTCCTTCCTTGCAGAGGAGATTGAAAAATGTTAATTAACAAATTAGATAACGTTGACATCAACCTTGAAGACGGGCATAAATATGCTCTCCGTGACATAAAGGCTGGTGAAAACATTATAAAATATGGAAACCCAATAGGACATGCTATAGTTGATATAGCTAAGGGTGAGCATGTGCATAATCATAACATCAAGACAAACCTTTCAGGCAATCTTGAATATACTTACGAGCCTACTTTCTATGACATAGACGAAGAAGACAAGAGTCGCACATTTATGGGATATGTAAGAGAAAATGGCGATGTTGGTATTAGAAATGATGTTTGGATTATTGTAACCGTTGGTTGCGTAAACAAGGTTGCCGAGCAGATTGCAAAAGAAACCGGCGCCCTTCATTTTCCTCATCCTTTTGGTTGTTCACAGCTTGGTGATGACCAAAGCACAACACAGCTCGTTCTTCGTGGACTTGTAAATCATCCAAATGCAGGTGGTGTGCTTGTACTTGGTCTTGGTTGTGAAAATAACAATATTGATGTTTTCAAAAAGGTTTTAGGACCTGTTAATGAAAATAGAGTGAAATTCCTTAATGCACAAGATTTTAACGATGATGTTGCAGAGGGTATTCGCTTAGTACGTGAGCTTCAAGACTATGCAAATACATTTGAAAGACAGCCCGTGCCCGTTTCCAAGCTTAAGATTGGTCTTAAATGTGGTGGTAGTGATGGATATAGCGGAATTACCGCAAATCCCCTTGTTGGTCGTCTTTCTGATAAGGTAATTGCAAGTGGAGGTAGCTGTGTTCTTACTGAAGTTCCCGAAATGTTCGGTGCAGAACATCTTTTGATGGCAAGAGCAGAGAACGAAGAAATCTTTGACAAGTGTGTTAAACTTATCAACGATTTTAAAGACTATTATACAAGACATAATCAGGTAATCTATGAAAATCCTTCTCCAGGAAATAAGAAGGGTGGTATTAGCACACTTGAAGAAAAATCTCTCGGATGCATTCAAAAGGGCGGTCTTTCAAAGGTAGTTGATGTTCTTGATTACGGTGACGTTATCTCAAAGAATGGTCTTTCACTTCTTAACGGACCAGGTAATGACATAGTGGCAATAACAAATCTTACTGCCGCGGGCGTACATATTATTCTTTTCACAACAGGACGTGGAACACCCGTTGGTGGTCCAGTTCCTACTGTTAAGATTGCAACAAATCATTCTCTTGCCGAGAGAAAATCAAATTGGATTGACTTTGATGCTTCTCCTACGCTTGAGGGTAATCCTTTGACAAATGAATTGTTTGAATACATACTTAAAGTTGCAGAAGGAGAGCAAACTAAGAATGAACAGCACTCCTATCGCGAAATTTCAATATTTAAGGACGGTGTAACATTATGAGTTTTATTAATGAAAATTTTATGCTTAAAACAGAAACCGCAAGAAAGCTTTATGATGCGGTAAAGGATCTTCCCATTATTGACTACCACTGCCATCTTTCTCCAAAGATGATTGCAGAGGACTACAAATTTAGAAATGCATTTGACCTCTTCCTCGGTGGTGACCACTATAAGTGGCGTCAGATGAGAACAAATGGTGTTGATGAAGAATATATTACAGGTGGCGCTGATGAATATGAAAAGTTCAAAGCATTTGCAAGAACAGTTCCTTATCTTATCGGCAACCCACTCTACCATTGGACACACCTCGAACTTAAGAGATACTTCGATATCGATGAAACTCTTAACGAAGAAAGCTGTGAAAGGATTTGGAATAGAGTAAATGAGTGCCTTGCAAAGGATGAATATAGCGCACAAAATCTTATTAAGCGTTCAAACGTTGCAATTATTTGCACAACTGATGATCCTCTTGATACACTTGAATATCACGAACAACTTGTAAACTTTGAAACAAAGATTTTGCCCACATTCCGTCCTGATAAGGCAGTGGAAATTGGCAAAGAAACATTCATTCCTTATATTGAGCAGACAGGTGTTAAGACATATGGTGAACTCGTTGATTGGATGAGAGCAAGAATTCACTTCTTCCACGATCACGGTTGCCGTCTTTCTGACCACGCGCTTGAATATGTTCCTTTCGGAATTGGTGATGCAGAAGCAGCATTCAACAAGAGAATGGCTGGCGAAACACTCACAAATGAGGAAATTGATGCATTCAAGACAGCAATGCTTACAGTATGTGCTGAAGAATATACAAAACTTGGTTGGGCAATGCAGCTTCACATCGGTGCTCTTCGTAACAACAATAGAAGAATGTACGAAAAGCTCGGTGCAGATGTTGGTTTTGACTCCATCAATGACCTTTGCATAGCTGAAAATCTTTCTAAGTTTATGGACTCTCTTGAGTATAGAGACGTTCTTCCTAAAACAATTCTCTATACACTTAATCCCAAGGATAATTACGTTCTTGGAACAATGCTTGGTAACTTCCAAAAGGCTCCCGTTGCAGGAAAGATTCAGTTCGGTTCTGGATGGTGGTTCAATGACCAAAGAGATGGAATGGAAGGACAAATGCAGGCACTTGCAAATCTTGGTATGCTTGCTCGTTTTGTAGGTATGCTTACTGATAGCCGTTCATTCGTTTCTTATCCTCGTCATGAGTATTTTAGAAGAATACTTTGTAACCTCATTGGTAAATGGGTTGATGAGGGTGAATATCCTGCAGATATGGATACTCTTACTGAAATCGTTTCAGGTATCTGTTATCACAACGCACTCAGATATTTTAATTTCTAATATAAACACAAAAAGTAGGTGGCTTAATGCCACCTGCTTTTTTATTTAAGTATTAATATTCATTGATAACATCTTCGGTTTCCGCATCAAAGAGATAAACACTATTGTGAGGAACACAGAAAGAAATTTTTGTATCCATTTTTGGAGTATCGTGTGGATCAACCTTAAGGATAACCTTATTTCCAAGCATATCAACATAAACATTTGTGTTGTCACCAAGAAGCTCAGTAAGTTCAACTTCAGCAGAGAACTTAAATGAGTTTGCTACATCTGCAAGAGAAATTGCTTCGGGACGGAAGCCAAGTACTATATCCTTACCATCATAAGCGTCAATAGCATCACCAACAATCAAAGAGAGATCGTGTTTAGCGCCGGCAATTTCAACGCAACGATTATTAACAGTTGTACGTACGAAGTTCATAGGGGGCTCGCCAATAAATCCTGCAACGAAAAGGTTAACGGGCTTGAAGTAAAGGTCATAGGGACGACCTACCTGTTGGATATAACCGTCTTTCATAACGACAATTCTGTCAGCCATAGTCATAGCTTCAGTTTGGTCATGAGTAACGTAGATTGTTGTTGAACCAACTTTTCTATGAATATCAGTAATTTCAGAACGCATAGTTACACGCTGCTTTGCATCAAGGTTTGACAAGGGCTCGTCCATAAGGAAGATACCAACCTTACGAATGATAGCACGACCAACAGCAACTCTTTGACGCTGACCACCTGAAAGAGCTCTTGGCTTTCTGTCAAGATAATCTGTAAGACCAAGTATTTTAGCAGTAGCCAATACCTTTTCTTCTATAATGTCATCATCAACACCTTGGAGTGAAAGACCAAACGCAAGATTATCATAAACAGAAAGATGGGGATAAAGCGCATAACTTTGGAAAACCATCGCAACGCCACGCTCTCTGGGACGCATTTCATTGGCATATTTGCCGTCTATGTAAAATTCTCCCTTGCTTATATCTTCAAGACCTGCGATCATACGAAGAGTTGTAGATTTTCCGCATCCTGAAGGACCAACGAAAACTATAAATTCTCCTTGTTCGATCTCAAGGTTGAAGTTGTGAACGGCATGGAAACCGTTGGGATAAATTTTGTTAATTTCTTTAAGAGATAAGTATGCCATAATACTCCTTTACTGATTGACGCTATGCGCCATTTCAATTTTGTTGATTTTATCTTTCAAATAGGATACTGCAAAGGGAAGATCATCACCAACAGTACCCTCCAATACCAATATTGCATTTGGGTTAAGTTTATATATAGCATTGAGTATTCTATCAAAATCAAGAACACCTTTGCCAACACCACATTGTTTTAACTTGTTTTCTTCAATAACAAAATCTTTAATGTGGAAAAGAAGAATTTTGTTACCCAAGAGTGAAATTCCTCTGTCTAATATATCATAAGCATTATCTACATTTGAAATATCGAGATAATTATACAAGTCAAAAATAAATTTTATATTATTTTTACCTATTCTTTGAACGGCTTCATAAAGTCGCTCGGGCGTGTGGCAAACATGACCGAATGCACCCTCCATAGCGATATTCACACCACAAGATTCTGCAAATTCAGCAAGAGAAGAGAATGTATCAACAACTCTGTCAAGAGCTTCATCCGAGTGATTCATTGGGTGATATATCCAGGGGTCACCATTATATGAACCTGTTTCGCTTCCAACGTAATCGCAGCCAATATCTTTAGCTAAAGATAAGTAATCTTTAAAAACCGCAATACCATTATCAATTTTAGCGATGTTGGGATGAACTGGATTGAAATATGCCCCGATAAGAGCAATATCCTTACCATTTTTCTTGATAGCTTGAGCAATTTCTCGCGCTTGCTCGTGTGAAAGTTGACCTTGAGAGTAGGAAACACCCTCAATGGATTTATAAACGACGAGTTGAACTCCGTCAAGCCCCAACTCACACAATTTATTATTAATATTTTCTGCGCCTTTAACCGAAAGGTCATGTGCGCGAATCATCAATTTCATATTTTTACCTGAATCATAAATTTCTTAAAATTTCTGTATAGCAGAGAATGAAAGGAGCAACTCCTTTAGCATCATTCTCGACTATCGGCTCGGAAATGTAGTATTCAAAGCTTCCGTCACGTCTTGTATTATTTTCAGGCCCAAGACCTGCAACAAGACAAATGCCTGAAAGATTCAAATCACCGTCATCCTTGATTTGCAAATATCTTTCACAGATACCATCAAATGTTTCCTTGCCAAAGTTAGCAAACTGAGGGGGAAGAACATTTAAACGAGCGCCCTTAAGCATTGCATAAGCAAGCATTGAAGAGCCACTTGTTTCAAGATAATTACCTTCACGTCCACCCATATTTACTACTTGATAGTACATTTTGCTTTTGTCATCACGATAACGAATAATTGAATGCATAAGCTCTGCAAATATCTTTGAAATTTCTGCCTTTGTATCTTCATCATCGCAAATTTCAATGATGTCAATCATAGCAACAGTGTACCAACCGATTGCACGAAGCCAGAAATTCTTTGAAAGACCACTTTCTTTATCAGCCCAAAAGATTGATTTTGAACAATCAAGCCCGTGATAATAAAGTCCAATCTCTTCATCAAACATATACTTTCTAACATTTTTGATTTGCATCAAAATGTCTGAATAATCTTTATTTCCTTTATATTTTTGATATTTGGTGCTGAATACCTGTGCCATATAAAGACCATCAAGCCAAATTTGATTTGGATAAATCAATTTGTGCCAGAAGTTGCCCGTGCATGTACGAGGTTGACCTTTAAGTTGGAGTGCCTGATGCTCAATTGCAAGACGATATTTTTCTTTACCTGTCTTTTCATAGAGTTCAAAGAGCACTCTACCTTCATTCAAGTCATCAAGATTATACTTTTCAATGTCATAGCCACGAATAGTGCCATCATCGAAAACGTAATAGTCAATGAATTTTTCAGCAAAATCAAAATATTTAGGATTGCTACTAATTCTGCCGATTTCAAGCAGGGAAGTAATCATACATCCATCAATGTAATTCCAATGTGGCTTTTTTCCTTGACGGATGCTTTCAATATTCCAAATTGGTGCATCGGGAGTTGAACAATTAAGCAATTTTTCGATATAAGCATCAATATTTGCGTACATAAAAGCATCCTTTCAAAGTTATTTTACAATCTTATTAACGTTATTTGCGATAATCTTATCGCCCTCAACACCCTCAATCTCAATGTTTTTCAAAATCAAGGTTTCAACGTTATCTAAATACATTCCCATTTTGCAAACGGGTTCTGCAAAGTTCTTCATAATCGGAACAAAGGGTTTAGCATCTTCTGCAAAAGTGAAATGAATATTGTCAAAAGTTATGGATTTGATTGGTTGTTCGGGCAAGCCATCGCAATAGCAAGCAGCTGCTTCGCAATCAATACAATCCATATTTTTGAACGTAAAGCTACCCAGATATGGAGTACGATCATCAACGGGAAGGGATTCGCGTGACCAAACATATTCAGAGAATCTGTCGGGGTCGCAACAGTTATACCACATATTGATTGCAATAGGAGTGATAACACCTTCCATTTTAATGTTTTCAAAAAGTACACCATCAATTATAGCATATTTTCCACGTCCACGACGAGTTTTAATTCTTAAACCTCTGTCGGTTTGACGGAAAACACAACGGTTAACAGTAAGGTTAGTAACACCACCGCTCATTTCACTACCAAGAGTGACTGCACCGTGTCCAAACTGCATAATACAGTTACGGATTGTATGTCTATTAGCTGGAGTTTTATATTTTGTAGCCATATCAATCTTTGAAGATTTAATGGCAATGCAGTCGTCACCAACACTGAATTTGCATCCGATAATATTAACAACATCACAAGATTCAGGGTCAATAGCATCAGTATTGGGACTATCCTTGGGTGCGAATATTGAAATATCAAGCAAATCAATGTTTTGAGAATAATATGGATGAATCTGCCAAGAAGCAGAATTCTGAGCAATAATTCCGTGAACGCTTATATCTTTACAACGATTAAAGAAGATAAGTCTTGGACGACCAATGGGGGCTTTGGGATTATCCCACCAAATAGAATTTTGAGCATTTCCGTCAACAGTACCAGGGCCGATAATAGTAATATCTTCTGCATACTGTGCAAATATGAGTGCTTGGTGCATATCAACGGAATTTCCTTCCCAAGTGCCAAACTCAACATCCTCACCACTAATCATATCAAGAGTATGACCGGGAATTACAGGATACTTACTTGTATCTGTATGTCCAAGTAAAGTAGCACCTTCAGAGAATTCAATTACCATATGGCTCTTAAGACAAATGGGAGCCGAAAGATAAGTTCCTTCAGGGAAATATAGCTTTGCATTTTTAGGCAAGCAATTAATAGCAGTTTGAATTGCTTGCGTATCTTCAGTAACACCGTCACCAATTGCGCCAAAATCTTTAACGTTTATAACATAAGTGTCTTTCTCGGTTTTAAATGTTACTGTTCCCGCACCATCGTTAGAGCTTGTGAGCTTGTACTCGGTATTGGGGGTAAGTCCAAAAACAGAGAATACATTTGTGTTAGAGGTCAAAACCTCTTTGCCGTTGAGATAGATAGTATATTCTTTTTCAGCGTAGTATGGAAATTCATTTTTCCATTCAAAGCACGCCGAACAGGATGAAATAAATAGTGTTTTAAGCATATTATTGTTTATTTACCTTGTTTTTAGCATCATTGATAATAGTTTTCATAAGATTCTTCATACCAATGAATAATAGATCAAATAACATATAGAATAGACCGAAAAGAATGGGTTCAACACCTATTTTAATTATTTCATAGAGCCAAATCACGCAGAAGAGAACTATGAAAGCATAAAAAATATTAGCAATAAATGTCCAGTATTTCTTTTTAGTAAACATCATCCATTTGTCGTTTTCACCTGGAAGAGTTTCAACGAAACGAAGGGCATTGTTAACCAAGATATCAGTTACCATACCAAGAACAATTGCTAATACAAATATCATATCAAGATAATTTGAAACAACCATTCCAAGTCCCCAAAAGATGAAATAACAAATTGCGCCGTTGAACCAGAATTTTATAAATAATGCCTTTACAGGAGCAGGTATTCTATCGAGGAATCCTGTTCTATATTGTTTCGCAGGATCCTTTAATTTCTTATCACTGCGAGGAGCATTTTTATCGGCATTTACCAATCTGTCAACTGCTTGAGTATTTAATTTGTAATAATCTTTGTCTTTTTCGGTATTGCGAGAAGAATTATTATTGTTTTTAGCCATTATAAAATATTACTCCTCTTCGGCAAGTTCAATGTCCATAACATTAGTTTCTTCAAGTTCAACATTTGTGTTAATCTTTTTTAAAAGTTTAGCAAAGAGCGGTTCAAGAACAACCGTAACTGCAGTTACAGCCATAAGAGCTATGTGAATATACAACATATTATAAGTTGTTGTATAAGCTTCGTAGTATTTTGGGTTAATCTTATCACCAAGTGTTATAAATGCATCATATACTTTAGTAACATAAATATAATCAGCTACGATAATGATTACACAAAGTACAATAATTACACCAACGATTGGGTAATTAGGTTTTTTTCTTTTAGGAAAAGCATTAAGCATTGCAATCATTGAAAGAATAGAGAAGAGCATAGTTGCAAATTCACAAATGCCCATACCTTTACCCTGAATTGTAGCTGTAGTGTCAGAAACACTTGTTAAATTCAAAGAATAAATCAAAAAAGAAAGCACAAGCATAGTCAAAGGAATATAATTGGGATTCTTTTTAAGAGTAACCAAGAATTTACGAGCAAACTCCTTTAATGATGCAAGGAGCTTTTTAAAAAATTTATTTTTATTTTTCATATGTATAGCTCCTTATCTAATAGCATTGGTGGTTTCTTTATCGAAGAAATGCATTTTGTTTATTGATGCAGAAACAACATCACCTTTTTTATATTCACACCACTCACGGAATTTAGCTGTAAGCTTGTGCCCATTTATATTGCCATGAACAAGAGTAGTTTGTCCAAGGTTTTCGTTCAAAGTAACATTTATCTTAATGTATCCATTTTCATCTTGAACGATATTTTCAGGACGAGAACCAAGAATAATTTCCTTTCCTTCGTAAGATGCGAGAAGCTTCTTCTGTTCATCATTGAGGGTGAAAGTGAAGTGAGGAGATACAAAACAACCACTTTCAATCTTACCTTCAAAGAAGTTCATTGGAGGAAGACCGATAAAGCTTGCAACGAATGTATTAGCGGGTGTATCATAAAGCTCAAGAGGAGTACCTACCTGCTGAACATAACCCATTGACATACAAACGATTCTATCAGCAAGTGTAAGAGCTTCAGTCTGGTCGTGAGTAACGTAGAGCATTGTTGTGCCCAAGCGTTTGTGAAGAAGAAGAATTTCACGTCTTGTTGCACCTCTAAGTTTAGCGTCGAGGTTAGAGAGGGGCTCGTCGAAGAGGAACACCTTGGGTGTTCTAACGATAGCACGTCCCATAGCAACACGCTGACGCTGACCGCCTGAAAGCTGACGAGGTTTCTTGTTAAGCTGGTCAGTAAGACCTAAAATTTCTGCTGCTGCAAGAACCTTTTCGTGAATAATATCAGGATTTTCCTTACGCAATGTAAGAGAAAAAGCCATATTTTCATATACTGTCATATGAGCATAGAGAGCATAGTTCTGGAAAACCATGGCAATATCTCTATCTTTTGCAGGCAACTGAGTAACATCTTTGCCATCAATAACAAGTGTTCCGAAAGAGATGTCTTCAAGACCTGCAATCATTCTCAATGTAGTGGATTTACCACAACCTGAAGGACCAACAAGAACGATAAACTCACCGTCTTTAACATCGAGGTTAAAGTCAAAAACCGCCTGAACCTTGTTGTCATAAATTTTGTTTATATTTTTTAAGCTTAATGAAGCCATAAATGCACACCTTTCTTTATGGAGTGTTATTAATAATTAATTTGAAAGAGTTTTTTCGTATTCTCTGAGTATTTTTGTTTTTCTAATACCTGTGATAGCAGTTGCAAAACAAGCCAAAGCTGAGCAACAAAGACAAACGCATGTAAAGATAAACTGTTTATCGTTCATTACGCGAGTAGCAGAACCATCAAGTAAGAACACATAGTTGTGAGCCTTTGAGGGGATACCAACAATTCTTAAAAGTTGGAAAGCACCCAAAGGAATAAAAGCTATGCAGTGAGAAAGCTTATAGTTTTTAACACCTTCAGAGAAGAGAAATGCCATAAGAAGGAAAAGAAGATTAGAAATAACAGAAAAACCAATGGTTTTTGAATAATAGAAGTTGCCAGAATACTTATTATAGCTGTAAATACTAATGAAATAGAGCACGTTAAATATTATGGCAATATACGCCTGCGTAGCAGAAGAAGAGTTTTTAGTATAACGCAATCGGTCTTTTTTGATATCAATGTTATGTGCCATACTTATGCCTCCAATCCTTCAGCGATGAGCTGTTTTTCTTCTTTCATAAGTTTGTTTTTCCAAACCAAGTTTAATATATTTAAAGCAGTAACTATAATAAGGAGCGCACTAATAACGAATCCCAAATCGAACCATAAGGTGGATTCTGTGTAAAGAGTATCCCATTTTTCGGCATATTCCTTTAAAGCAGCAAAATCAACTGTGGTAAGAAATTGAGTTCTAAACTGGGCAACGTTAATAGAGCACCAGATAGCAACCGCAACGTTTGCAAGGGAAGAGATACCAACTGTGATATAGTTGGCAAGATAATATTTTCTGCGAGAATGTGTATTAGTGATAAAGGGGAGCAAGCTGCAACCCAAAAGAACAAGCGCGGCTGTAGTAAGCGCCTTGTTAAAAGGCTGGATTTCATAGAAAATCCAAGCACCGGAAACATCCGTAAATCTCATATCATAGATTTTATTGGGATCGCTCATTGTAAAATAAAGAGCATCGTAAAGGTCAGTAACAAGACCGAGAGAATATAAAAAGAGAATAGCTGATGCCGCAAGAGTTGCAAGGCAAATCAGTTTTTGAAATTTCATTTGTTTCTTATACATAATTTCATCCATTCTGTCGCGTACTGTCGCGTGACGCGACTTCACGAAATTTAAAGTATTGATTAGAATTCTTTTGTGAGAGGGGAGCGAGAGCTCCCCCCTCGATTTAATTCAATTAATAACTGTTAATTGATAATAACTCAACAAAAATTATTTGTTAAGATTGTTATAGAATTCTTGAAGTTTAATCCAAGCTCTATTCTTAATTGTGAGATAGTTAGCACCACCCCATGTATTCTTTACTGTGTTAAGAGTTTCATTGCGATTAGCTGTACCTTCTCCGGAGTATCCACCTACAATTATATTAATAAGAATATTCATCTTGTTCTTAGATTGAGAGAATTTTCCATCTGCAGAAAGCTCTGTGTAGCTAGCGATCTGGTCATTTTCAACCTTTGTTGTGGGAAGAACTGTGGGAACTGATGTCCACCAAGGATTCTCTGTAAGTGCAAGTTCAGGGTGTTTAATAATTCCATATCTAATAGCTGTAGAAATGTAACCTGCGCCTTCCTTGCCAACCTTGTGAGTGCATTGATATTCGAAGGACTGGCTCTTAACGAATGAAAGAGTAGATCCAAGGTATTGACGAGCATAGTTAGTATAGTTACCATCTGCTTTATCCCAAAGCTCTTCATAGGTAGCATCGGAGATAACGGGCCATTCTTCACCGTTGAAGTTGAACGTTACCATATTGCCCTGTGCATCGTGCTTAATAAATGCATCAGGACCATAGGACATAAGGATCTGACCTTCTTTACTGTATGCATAGTCGATAAGAGCAAGAGCTGCGTGGAGCTTGTTTGTATCGTTACCTACACCTGCAAGAGAGATTGCCCAACCGTCAGTCTTAACGGATCTCCAAGATTCAGTGAATCTAAAGAACTGTTCTCCTGTACCGTCATTCCAACGAGCAACGGGAACCATAACAGCCATGTATTTTTCACCTTCTTGAAGCTTTGTTTCATTAAGAACTGTCTGTGTTTGATTGTAGTCATAATGCATAAAACCATTATCTTGTTCAAGCATTGTTTCGGTTTTTTCAGCCTGACTTTGCAAGAAAGATATAGATATAAGTCCTTCTTGAGCCATAGCATTCATTCTTTCGATTGCAATGTATGTTGCTTCCTCTTGACGAGCGTCATGAAGCTGACCATCAGCACCTACGTAGAGGTAATCCTGACGTGATTCAAGACCACGTACACCGAAGAGAGTTCCTGCAAAACGGAACATATCAACACGTCTCTGGTTGTTGTTATCTTCACGAGAGAAGAGACCCTGAACAGAATCTTTACCGTTAAGTGTCTGTGGGTTAGCAACTACACAACGAAGAAGAGCAACAAGCTCGTCTGCGTCCCAAGCGGCATTTTGGCCAACGAAGAGGTTGGATCTCTGTGTGCCGTAGTAGCCGTTGTAAGCTTCATCAATGTATTTACGAAGCATATTAACTGCCTGAACACCGGTAAGTGTGCCGGCTGCATTCATTTTAGCAATGATATTTCCTGCTTTGTTATAATCCTTTGTAATCTGTTCAACACCTGAACCGTCTGCCTTAACAACGTCAACCTTTACAGTTCCTGTTGTGGGCATATAAGGTGTATATGCAGCAGCTGCAAGATTCTTTGAGGATGTGGCTGTGAATTCGCCTTCACCGTCAAGAAGCTTAACAACCCAGTCAACTCTCATAAGGGGCATACGTTCGATATCGTTTACACCGTCGAAATAGGGTGAGAAGTAGATAGCACCGTTATCGGTATTACCTGTGATAGAAAGACGAACGATGGGGTTGGCTTCAAGGTATGCCTTGAAGTTTGGCATGTGGTCAAGGTATTCAGCTATGTTTACAAGCTTACCTGCAACACCATTTTCATTAAGCTGGGAAGCGGTACCTGAAACCATATCAACATCACCTAATTTTGCAGACCAATAATCAAATTCCTCTTTGGCGCTTTTTCCGGAATATATATCATCAAATACGACGCCAAGTCTGTTCTCAACCTCTACCCAAGTAGGCTTGAGATCTCCGGTGTGATATGTCTTGCCATCAGCAAGAGTAATGCCGTCTTTAGCTATTTCTGCATCAAATGACAATCCTGTCTTGGCATTGTTATAACCGGTAGCCATTCTAAGAATAGTACCTTCAGCATACTCAAGGTCGAACTTAGTAGAACCTGAGTTAGGGTTAACGGGTGGTTTCTTGGGACAAGCCACGAGAGTGAGCATCATCACAATAACCAATACGAGTGATAAGAGTTTTTTCATGGTGTTTTCCTCCATATAAAAATTTTATTTATTACTATGAGCTCTTAAACTCAATAATAACCTAAAGTTAGGGGGGTTATTCCTTGACACCGCCCATATTTACGCCCTTTGCAAAATATTTTTGAATAAAGGGATAAATAATAAGGATGGGAATAACCGAACAAACTATAAGTGAATATATTACAGAGTCTGCGGCATAGGCTTCATTCCAACCTATCATATAATCAGGATCTTGAAATTGCTCTAATTGAAGACGGATAAATACTTGAAGAGGGTGTTCATTGCCATTTGTAATCATTTGACGCGCCCAGAAATAACCGTTCCAACGGGAAATACCGAATAAAAGGGCAACTGTTGCAATAGTGGATTTGCTCATTGGCAAATATACATTTTTAAGAACTTGAAATTCCGTCGCACCGTCCACTATAGCTGCTTCTTCGATTTCAGCGGGAACGCCCTCAAATGCATTTCGAAGAAGAATAATATTCATAGCAGCCATACCCATTGCAATTACTACCAGCCATTTGTCATCCATTATACCGAATGCTTTGAATACCTTTTGGGTATTGAGATAGTTGATATATTGCGGCACCATACCTGCCGAGAACCACATTGTGAATACAAGGAAGAAATTAAGGCCTTTTCTGAAAAGCAATCTTTTCTTGGAAAGAGCGTAAGCACCTAAAATGGCAACGCCCATTGCCCAAAGCGTACCGTAGAACGTGATGAACAAAGTGTTCGTATATGAATTCCAGAAGTTATTATTATTAAACATTCTTGCAAATGCTTCAAATTGAACGTTTTTCGGAAGAAGCACAACTTTTCCTTGTTCAACCTCGTCAATGCCGCTTATGGATGCTGATATTGCATAAAGGAAGGGATAAAGACAGCAAAGAGCAAATATTGTCAAAAGGACGTAGCTTATTATTTTGAATATAAGTTCAGAAACTTCTAATTTTCTTTTCATTTTTAACTACCCCCTTGTATTAATAGAGCGAAACATCGGATGCCTTGCGTGCGATTGAGTTAGCACCGATAACCAAAAGCATGCCGATTACGTTATTTATCATTTCGGCGGCGGACGTAATGCCGTACATTGCAGATGAACCTTCAATACCGTAACGGTTGGCGAATGAAGAAACGACCTCGGCAGTTTCATAGTTTCTTACATCCGAAAGAAGTAAAACCTTTTCATATCCGACATTCAAAAGTGAGCCGATTCTTGTTATAAGCATAATAACAACGGTTGAAAGAATGCTTGGGAGCACAACGTAACGCATTTGTGCCCACTTGTTAGCGCCGTCAATCTGCGCCGCCTCATAGCTTGTGGGTGAAATAGCGATAATTGCAGCAAAGAATACGATACTGTCGTATCCGGCGGTTTCCCATATACCACTTATCTGGTAGATGGCCCTGAAATATTCGGGTCTGTATAACATACCCATCTCACCAACCTCTGGTGTAATTGCGCCAATGTTTACCAAAAGTCGAGAGATAACTCCCATTTCTATTCCTGAAAGTGGAGAAGCAGCTCTTACAAGCATAGTGATAAGTGATGTCATAACAACCGTTGACATAAACTTTGGCAAATATGTAAGCACCTGGTACACACTTCGTGCAAGGTTGGATTTGATTTCGTTAAAGAAGAGAGCGATGATAATGGGCATAGGGAAACCAAAGCACAAGCCGTAGAAGCTCAATAAGAAGGTATTTCTAAAAGCTCTCCAAAATTCAATAGACAAAGATGTCTTTCCCGCAAAGAGCTGTCTGAAATACGAAAATCCTGAATAGAATTGGTCGGCAACGCTATCAACCGCATCGTATATCTTGAATGAACCCAAAAGCTCATACATTGGCATATATCTCCAAAAGAAGAATACGAGTATCATAGGAACAAGCATCAAATATAGACGCCAGTCTTTAAGAATAGTCAATCCAACGTGTTTCCAATGATGTTTTTCAACATCATCACGAACCATCTGTTCGGGATCCTCTCTATATTTTCCTGTTTTTTCATCATAAATGAGATAATCAGCTGCTCTTGTTGATTTCATAATAATCTCCATTCGATTTAATTTATATAATGTAGAATTTTGTTAAAAAGGGTCGTTTAGGTTTGCTTCTTGTTCTTCTTTTCTTTCTCGCTCAAGGCGAAGAAGGTATGATTTCTGGTCTTCAATAAGTCCATCAACATTTTTCGCAATAGCTAATACTACGATTGCAAAGAGAAGAGAAAGAATGTCAGTTCCTAAAAATGTCAAAAATGTTGTTATACTAAACTCAAAAGGAAGGGAACAAATCCAACGTCCGATGGTCAAAGATAGGTACATTGAACTTGCAAAAACCATTTTGAAAAAGAAGTCTTTTCTTATTTTTTCTTTCGTAATTTTTTTTGTTAATGGGAACACAATTGCTATAAATAAGCTTCCACCACAATAAATAAGAAATTGTTGAATGTTTCCACCTATAATAGTGCAATATACGAATGCACCGACTAATGAAGGCAATAATGCATACAAGTTCCATCTCATAAATGTTATGCAAGTCAGCGCAAGGGTTATAGAAACCGTCATTGCTTGAAGATTAAACCATCTATCAGAAGCGAGCGATGCAATTGCTTCAAAAAATGCTGTTAAAAAGCATAGGATGAAAATGTCAATTTTGCGATATTCTTTAAAAGTAATTTGTTTCATTGAAAAATCCGTTATATTATTAAAATGATAGAATGTGGTAAAGTTGGAAACAATAACCCACTATTCAAAGTAATTTTATTACAAAGCAATAATACTGTCCTTGATTTTTTTGATAGGAAATTTAACATATCTTGATTTTTTTGACATCGTTTGAAAAAAGTGCATATTGATGTAAAAAAAAGACCCGTAAAATTGTGCAAAATGACCAATATGTTCGGGATTTACCAATTATTACCTATGTTTACGACCTAATCTTTAGCGCGTAAAAAATACATATTTAAGAAAAAAACGGCATAAAAAATGATTATTAAGATACGCATATATCAAAAAAGCAAAGAAATATTCTGTATTAAGATGGTTAATCGGTTGAGAAAATAAAATTAATTAAAAATTTGCGACAAATAAATTTAATATATAAATTGACATTTGTAAATAAAAAAGGTATAATGCTATTATAGCTCATATTTTTAATGACGCAAAACAAAAAATAAAGGATATGCATGGTATGATTAACGTTAATGAAATTTTAGAACAGTTAACTCTTGAAGAAAAAGTAGCCCTTCTTTCTGGGCATAAATCTTGGCATACCAATAAAGTAACACGAGTTGGATTGCCCTCAATCTTTTTAACTGATGGCCCTCATGGACTCAGAAAGAAAAAAGAGGGAGATAAAATTGCAGGTCTTGGACAAACTGAAGTTTCCACTTGTTTCCCGGCGGCTTGTACCACGGGCAGCTCTTGGAACAAGGAATTGCTTTATAAAATGGGTCAGACAATGGGTGAAGAATGTCGCCATTACAATGTAAATCTTATACTTGGTCCTGCAGTTAACATAAAGAGAAATCCTCTTTGCGGAAGAAACTTTGAATATTTTAGTGAAGACCCCCACATTTCAGGAAAACTTGGTGCTAATTTGACTCGAGGAATTGAAGATATGGGTGTTGGCACAAGCGTTAAGCATTTTGCTTGTAACAACAATGAAGAGAATCGTTATTTTGGTGATTCCATAGTTGATGAACGCGCTTATCGTGAGATATATCTTAAGGCATTTGAACTCATAATCAAAGAAGGCAAGCCACAAACTGTAATGTGTGCCTATAATAAGATTAATGGTAAATATGCATCTGAAAACACTGAACTTCTTAATGGTGTTCTTCGTGATGATTGGGGATTTGAAGGCCTTGTTATGTCTGACTGGGGTGCAGTAAATGATAGAGTTGAGGGACTTCGTGCAGGACTTGATCTTGAAATGCCTGGTGATGTAGGACATAATCGTCAAGTTATAGTTGATGCAGTAAATAATGGAGTACTTTCTATTGAGGTGGTTGACACAGCCGTAAGACGTGTTCTTAATATGATTTATAATACTACGCTCGTTGAAGATTCTATTTCTGTTGATTTTGAAGATAACGCCGAAGTAGCAAAAGAAATTGCAGTTGACAGTGCAGTTTTGCTTAAGAATAAAAATAAGATTTTGCCTTTGTCTGAGGATAAAAAATATCTTGTCATTGGTGAAATGTTTGAAAAAATGCGCTATCAAGGTGCAGGATCATCACTTCTTCATCCGTACAAGCTTACAACTTCAAAGCAAGCATTCGATAAACATAATGTCAAATATTCTTACGAAAAGGGATATAATCTCAATTCATATGATGACGATTTGGCATTAGTAGAACAGGCAATGTTAAGGGTTGAAAGAGCAGATACTGTAATCTTCTTTGGAGGGCTTTCAGAGTACGCTGAAAGTGAAGGATTTGACAGAAAAACACTCTCTCTTCCTCAAAATCAGTTGAATCTTCTTAAGAGAATTGCAAAACTCAACAAAAAGATTGTTTTTGTTATGTTTGGTGGTAGCCCTGTTGAGATGGCATTCGATGTTAATGTAGATGCCGTTCTTAATATGTATCTTCCTGGTGAAGAGGGAGGAGAAGCAACTTATGATCTTCTTTTCGGAAAGGCAAATCCTTCCGGACGTCTTTCTGAAACTTGGCCAAACAAATATGAGGATGTTCCTTTCTATAATGAATTTACTGTTACTACTAACGACAGATATAAAGAGAGTATTTTTGTTGGCTATAGATATTATTCAACATTTGGTGTGCCTGTAAAATATCCTTTCGGTTACGGGCTTTCATATACTGACTTTTCTTATAGCAATATGAGAGTTGAAAAGGAAAATGGAATTTGCAAGGTATATGTTGATGTGAAGAATGTTGGCTCAATGAATGGCTCAACAGTTCTTGAATTGTTCGTTGAAGCACCTAAGACCAATGTAGTTAAACCTCTTAGAGAACTTAGAGGATTTGAAAAGGTACATCTTGAAGTAGGAGAAACTAAAACAGTTTGCATCCAAATTCCAATTGATGACCTTAGATATTATGTCGGTGGCAAATGGTTGCTTGAAAATGGAAATTATATGTTCTGTTTGTGCTCAGATGTAAATACTGTTATCCTTTCTTCTAATATTGTTATTGATGAAGGAGAATCAATAGAAGAAAATCCATACTATTCTAAGCTTTATAATGTATCAAAAGAGAAACTTTTGAGTATGAGCAACAATAAATTTGACAAGCTTATTGGTAGAGAAATTCCTTCTCCAGAGGTGAAAAAACCATATGATCTTAATACTCCAATAAGAGAATATAAGACCATATGCGGAAAGATTTTTTATAAACTTATAATGCTTTCATTCGAACTTATATATAGATTTACTCTTTTAGGCAAGGATTCTCCCGATAAAGAAACTAAGGTTAAGAATGCATACTTTGGTTGGCAGATTATGAAGACAATGAGTTTGCGTTCAATGTCATATGCAAGTGAGGGAATGCTTTCACACAATATGGCATGTGCACTTTTAGATTTTGCAAATAATAAGCCAATACAAGCAATAATTCGATTGATCAAGGGTGAAAAATGTGTTAAATTACCCGAATAAATAGAAATAACAGAAAAATCCCTGCGAAAGCAGGGATTTCCTATTGAATTTATAAAAAAAGTATGTTATAATAGGTCAACAAAAGAATAAACACAGTTCATTTAGTCGGGTATGCTGCAAGACGGCGTTATTCGGGGATAAGGAAATCACGGTGAGAATCCGTAGCAACAGCCATTACCGTATTTTATCATTTGATAATAAGTCGGAATGCTTATCGTTCTGTGACACGTAAAAGGACTTTCGGGCAAATAGGAAAGACGGTGTAAAATAGAGTACGGCAGGGTACTCTCGTTTTCGTGCGCTTTTCTATGGAGAGGCGCTTTTATTTTATCCTTTTGAAAAAGAAAGGAAAAAACAAAAATGAAAAACAAAATCATTACAAAATTATCATTCGTTCTTATCATCTTTATGATGGTATCTCTCGCTTCTTGCGACTTATTCAAACAAACCACAACTACCTCTTTTGTAGGTACTGAAGAAAATCCGCTTCCTGAGATTTGGAAGACTGCAACCTATACAAAGGATACTGAACTTGGCGAAGGCAGTAAAAGCTTTATGTTTAAAGTAGATGCTGAGGGCTACGCTATCACATTTACAATCCATACCAACGAAGAAACAGTTGGCGCGGCACTTTTGTCTCTTAATCTTATTGCCGGTGAAGATAGTCAATACGGTCTTTACGTTAAAACTGTAAACGGAATGCTTGCAGATTATGATGTTGATCAAACATACTGGGCATTCTATGAGAACGGAGAGTATGCTAATGGTGTTGATACTACCAACGTAACAGAAGACTATACATATTCATTTGTTCGCACTAAATAATTATGATTAAACAAAATAAAAAGAAACTTTCTATTCAGGAAATATGTCTTTTTGCAATACTTGGCGCTTTGATGTTTATTTCTAAAATAGTAATGGAAGCATTACCCAATATTCACCTGCTCGGAATGTTGACGGTGACTTATACCATAGTTTTTCGCAAAAAGGCGTTGATACCAATATACGTTTATGTGCTTTTGAACGGACTTTTTGCTGGCTTTAACGCGTGGTGGGTACCATACCTTTACATTTGGACAATTCTTTGGGGAATTACCATGATTTTACCGAAGAATATGCCAAAGGTAGTTGCAATTGTGGTTTATCCAATAATTTGTGCTTTGCATGGACTGTTATTCGGTGCTTTGTATGCACCAGTTCAAGCATTGATGTTTGGATTTACATTTGAGCAAACACTCACTTGGATAGCCGCAGGATTTACGTTTGATATAATTCATATGATTGGAAACTTTGCCGTGGGACTATTAATTTATCCTATAAGCCAAGTGTTGAAAAGATTAGTTAGAAATATTTAAGGAGTGGCTATGGATATTACTCAAAAGTTTATGGAAATGCAAGATTTAAAATATCGAGATTTTACATCTCCGTTAATTCCAAACATATCAAAAGAGAATATGATTGGCGTTAGGTTGCCAAATATTAAAAAACTTGCCAAAGAACTTTACAAAAGTGGGGAATATATTGACTTTATTAATATGTTACCTCATACATATTTTGAGGAATATCATCTTCATTCTTATATTCTCTCGGAGATAAAAGATTTTGATATTTTTATAGAAGAGATTGAAAAGTTATTGCCATATATTGATAACTGGTCGGTGTGCGATTCACTTCGTCCAAAGTGTTTTTCAAAGAATAAAGAAAAGGCACTAATTCAAATTAAAAAGTGGCTTAACAGTGAACATGTTTACACTAAAAGATTTGCTATTGAAATGCTTATGGTACATTATCTTGGTGATGATTTTAAAACCGAATATCTTGAGCTTGTTTCAAAGACCAAAGGAGAAGATTATTACCTTAAAATGATGGTCGCGTGGTATTTTGCTACAGCCCTTGCAAAGCAATATGATGCAACCCTGTCGTACATCGAAAACCACGCTATAGAAGATAATTGGACACACAATAAAGCAATTCAAAAAGCGCTTGAAAGTTATCGAGTAAGTGAGGATAAAAAGACATTGCTTAAAACATTAAAAAGATAAAAATAACCTGCGGAAAAATCCGCAGGTTATTTTATATATTCTTGGCTTTCAGTTAGTTTTTTAACAAAATCAGTAATTTCATTTCCGACTGTAATAAGCTCATCAACGAACTCTTTTATAGTCATTCGTGAAATGCCTGAATGCACTGCCGCAAACTGAACAAGGCGGTCTCCTGTAACAACTCTAATTTTATAGTTAGGGCCAAGCTCGTGCATCATTCGTTCAATATAGGCATCTGCCGTTTGATTTTCTTTTGTGAAAACCACCTTGTAGCCGTCTTTTTCAAATTCCGAGCCCCCCCCCTCTTTAACAAGATAAGCATCAAAAACCAATACTAATTTTTCCTTGGTGAAAGCAACGTAATTTGATAAAATATCCATCAAGGTTTCTCGTGCTTTCTCAAGTGAATAGTCCGATATTTCTTTCAAAGAATCCCAAGCATAGATAAGATTATAACCATCAATGATTATCATACTTTCTTGCTTGATTTGTGCCTTTTTAGTGGGCTTTGACTTGCTCGCAGAAATAACCTTTGGCTCACTATATTGCTTTCGTCTTATAGGACCGAAAGTTCGCGTCATAATTGCCTCAACTTCTTCATCAGTAAGTGAGTAGGTTTTAGAGAGGGAAGCAACTCTTGGGATTATAGAAACCGTGTTATCAGATATGGAAATGCCAGGTTCAAGATGTTTATATTGTTCAACTTCTCTCCAATTCACAACAAAACCTGCACCATGAGCACAGAAAACAGAGTGAGGAGTATTATCCATATCACTTTCAGGGTCATATCCCATTTTAGCAACAATTTCATCTTGATTGTGGCACTCGTCATAGCCGTCACTAACGCATGTGAGTCGTCCTGTACCACGAGTGTATGAAATTACTTCACTAATGTAATCGTGAAGCGTTGCAACGGGTGCTCGACCTGTAATATTCGTAAAATCCTCGGTAGAGCTTTCAATTTCAAATTCAGCAGAGCGCATCTGCAAATCATTCATTGCTTTTCCAACTAAAGAAGAGGGAATTTCAAGTCTAAATTTGTAATAAGGCTCAAGAAGTGTGCAACCACCAACCATAAGTCCATGACGGACTGCACGCTGGGTCGCTTCTCTAAAATCTCCACCTTCGGTGTGCTTGAGATGTGATTTGCCGGCAACGATAGTAATCTTCGTATCACTAAGCAACGCACCCGTTAGTACACCACGATGATTTTTTTCATATAGGTGGGAGAGAATCAATCTCTGCCAATTTATAGCAAGCATATTTTCGGGGATTTTGGTGTCAAAAATAAGTCCCGTGCCCTTGGGTTGTGGTTCGAGCAAGAGTTGAACCTCGGCATAGTGACGGAGGGGCTCAAAATGTCCAATTCCGATAGCTTTTGATTTGATTTTTTCTTTGTAAAGAATATTTCCTGCACCAAACTGACATTCTATGCCAAATCTATCAAAAATGAGTCGTTTTATAAGGTCAATTTGAATCTCACCCATAAGGTGCGCTTCAATTTGAGATAACTCCTCATTCCAATAAAGATGAAGTGATGGTTCTTCTTCCTCAAGTTCTTTGAGCATGGGAAAATAAAGGTTTGGGTCACATCCTTGGGGAAGTATAATTCGATAAGATAATACTGGTTCAAGCACAGGTTTGCAAGTATCCATTTCAATACCAAGTCCTTGACCTGCATAGGTTGATGACAATCCAATTACTGCGCAAATTTCACCTGCCGAAACGGACTCAACCTGTTCGAATTTATCACCCGAATAAAGACGAATTTGACTTATTTTTTCACTGATTTTTTTGCCATCGGCAGAAAGATATGTGATTTCATCTCTTGCAGAAAGTGAGCCACCTGTAAGTTTCATATATGAAAGACGAGTGTTTCCAACGCGTGAAATTTTATATACCTTCGCACCGAATTTTTCACTTTCATAAAGAGGAGAAAGGGAATATTTATCAATAGTTTCAATTAAAAATTCAATGCCAGACATTCTAAGTGCAGATCCAAAAACAATGGGGAATAAAGTCCTCTCTGAAATAAGAGTTGCAATTTCACCCGCATCAATGGGATTTTCTGCCAAGAAATCTTCTAAAAATCCTTCGTTAACAAGTGCCAATTTTTCGTCAAGCTCGTGCTTTGATTGTGTATCAAAAAAAGCCACACAATTAGGGGAGAGAATTGAAGAAATTTCAGCTTCAAGCTCATCTTTTGTCTTTATTGCAATATCACTTTTGTTTACAAAAATAAAGGTTGGAATTTTATAAAATTCAAGTAAATTCCAAAGAGTGCGCGTGTGGTTTTGAACGCCGTCTGCAGCACTAATAACTAAAATTGCATAATCTAAAAGGGAAAGCACTCGTTCGGTTTCAGCGGAAAAATCCACATGTCCAGGAGTGTCAAGGAGAATAAAATCGCAATTTTCACTTGAAAAGCGCGCCTGCTTTGAAAAAATAGTAATACCGCGCTCACGCTCTATCACATTGGTGTCAAGAAAAGTATTTTTGTGGTCAACTCTGCCAAGTGTCCTAATCTTACCAGAAATATAGAGCAATGCTTCAGAAAGCGTAGTTTTGCCCGCATCAACGTGAGCTAAAATACCAATAGTCAGCTTCTTTTTCAATTTTCTTCTCCTTTCATTCAAATTTTAATTATTATATCATAAAAAAGCGATTTTTTCAAGTCGATAAAGTCAAAAAGCAACCGAAAGTAGCAAGAAAGCAACTAAAAAAGTATTGACAATTATAAATTTGATGATATAATTATCACATAAAAAAGAAAGGAGATTATTTATGAGAAATTTAAGAAGAGCAATATGGGGCATAGTACTCATAGCGGCGGCGATGATAATCGCATTAAATTCATTTGATGTTATAGATTTTGATATTTTCTTTGATGGCTGGTGGACATTATTTATTATCATTCCGTGCTTTGTAGGGCTTTTTGAAAAGGGCGATAGAGTGGGAAATGCTTTTGGACTTTTACTTGGTGTTTGCTTGCTGTTAGCTGCACAGGATATAGTAGATTTTGATATATTCTGGAAGCTTTTAATTCCTATGATAATTGCTTATGTAGGTATAAAAATGGTATTTTCTTCTTTTAAAAATAAGAGAGAGCATCTAAATACTTGCAAAATAAAAGCTGATGGCAAAGATATCAATCGTGGAGTTGCAGTTTTCTGCGGAACAGAGATGGACTATTCAAACACAGTTTTTAACGGCGCAAATCTTGTGGCTTGCTTTGGAGGAATAGATTGCGACCTTAGAAATGCTATTATTGAAAATGATTGCACTATCAAGGTAACTGTTGCATTTGGTGGAATTGAGATAATGGTTCCGGATAACGTTAATGTGGTAAATAATATACCCTGTGTGTTTGGCGGAACAGATGTAAAGAACAGTAATTCCAACGCAGAGCACACAATTTACATAGATGGATTTTGTGCATTCGGTGGAATTGACGTGAAATAAAAAAACAGGAGCGAATTCGCTCCTGTTTTTTTTATTTAAATTTAATTAAATGTGTATGTGATAGCAACTGTATTAGCAGATTCTGTTATAAAAGAAACTGCAATAGCGGTTACAACATCCTTATTAAATATGAGCTTTACAGAGCCGTTCGTAGCTGAAACGTTAAGTCCCATAAACTTTTCAATAGATGTAACACCTGTTGAATATAAGTTATAAGTTGATATTTCACTTGTATCAAGACAGTTATATGAGAAATAGAATTTAGGAACGTTAAATCCTTCAGAAGCACTTTGTTCAGCGGAATAAACACCCTCAGTAACAGAAACGTAGCCTTCGGGAAGAACGATTGTATCACCACTTGTATCTATTTCGTTAAGCTTTTCAATCTTGTATGAAACTGAACGAACACCTTCAGTAGTTGTAACAACATATTTTTCGGTGCGAGTAAGACCTATTGAGCTTGTTACTGCAACGTCGATAGTGTAGTTTTCAAAGGTCTTATTGAACATTTCGTTGTATTTTGCAAAATCGGGATTTTCTTCAATTTTCTCTCCACAAGAGGGGAGGCAGATGATAAGAGATAATACTAAAAATAATGCGATTAAAATTCTTTTCATATTGACCTCCTAATTAGATGTATTTTTTGTTGAGAAGTGAGTAAACTGCAAAGCAAAGAACTTCTGCAGAAACAACTGTTGTTGAGGGAAGTGCAAAGCCAAGTGCATCAGCATCCTCGTTAACAGAAGCTACTTCATTGTTATATTGAGCAATAATTGTTGTAAGTGTTCTGTAAAGACCGCTTACTTCTTCCTTTTTATCGGGAGAGAAAGAGTTGTAAATGGCAATGGCTTCACAAATTTTATTGTAATATTCTTTGCCTGAATATGTACCTGAAACAAGTCTTGTAACAATGGATCTCAAATCGTCAGCTGTAAAGGTAGGAGCATGGGGGTCCTGCGCAGTACATACTGTGCAAACGCCGTATTCGTAATTGTGGGGAATCATGTCAACGTAATCTTTAACTTCAACATTTCCGCATCCAATACCTGTACAAGTATATGTGGTGTAACCACGTTCAGTACATGTAGGAAGAGTTACTACAGTTGTATATGTACACTCATGTCCTAAGAGGGGAATTGTTCCTGTTTCTTCTGTTTGACATCTTGAGCAAACGTGGTGCTTTGCACCCAATTCAGTTTCAGTAGCTTCTTTATCGATTATCCAATTACCCCAAGAGTGTCCAAGAGCATTTATCGTCGTGGTGGTTTTGTATGTACAACCGCTTCGTGTACAAGAGGCTACCTTTTCACCTTTATTAAGGCAGTCAGCTTCTTTTGTTACTGTAGCAGCACCCATGCTGTGACCAAGTGCCTTAATAGTTTCAGTTTTTGTTTCGTTACAACCATTGTCATTGCATTCATATGTCTTAACACCGGTTGTTGTGCAAGTTGCTTGTACAGTAATCTCACCGCTATTCCAATGGTGACCATTTGCCTGTGCCTCGCCTGAGGGGGTTACCATATCGGAGGGGATTTCCTTACCAAAGAGAATAAATGCGTATTCGGGATAGTCAACGAAAACGTTTCTTGTACCTGTAATTGACTGAACAGCGTCGTTTCTACCCAATTCCCAAGTATCAACAGGATCAGCTTCAATCCATTCAAGAAGTACTGAAATACTTTCCATTACACCATCTGTACCAAAAATTCCGTCGCGATTATATTTGGAACCATCCCAAGTATAGGTGCATTCCCAACGAACATATGTATAAAGTACAATTCTCGCTACGTCACCACGAAGGTCATACTTGCCACCGGATTCATCATTGGGGTTATAGTACCCACTGCTTTTTCCATAGGCTTTGTTTCCTCTTGAAGAGTTTTCACTAACTGATGCGGGGCGAAGCATCATAATATCGTTTTCACCGTTACCGGATTTGTTTCCCTTACTGTTTGGCCAGCAATGCTCTCTATTCCATGTTTTTCCAGAGTCCCAAGAAGGACCTATTAATTTGCCCGAATAGAAAGATGAAATTTTACTGCCATATTCTGTGGATTTACCACTTAACTGACAGTCAGTATATTGGAATTTATTGCGAGTATCATCATAACTTGTTTGAGATGTTTGTCTTCCTTCCATTAAGTTATGAAGAGTTTTATATATAGAACTACTTGGTACGTTCTTTTCAGTTGTAGCACCTGAAAGTTCAGAAACTACGTCATAAACATAATTGCCTGTATAGAATGCTACAGCCATGGGAGAAAGGAAAGTAGCTTCTTCTTCTCTTACACCCCAGTTGTAAACATAATTTCCACTCTTATTATACTTGACGTCTTCGGTTTTTGTATAACCTGTACCCGTCGCATTAAGAATAACACTTGTGTCATTAACATCAATATGTACAAGAGCAAATGTGCTAATGACAGTTGACTGCACAAGCATAATAAGCATTAAGAATAATGCCAGTAATTTAAGATGCGTTTTCATAGTATACCTCCATATACGCATATTTTTTCAATCTAATTATAGCATAATAATTTTAATAATAAAAGATCTTTTTCGAAAAAAGTCAAAATTTGTGCATTTTACCGATAAAATACCAAATTGAAACAATATATATTGCAAATTGAATACTTTTGTGTTATAATATTTCAAAGAAATCTGCTATATTTGGAGGCTTTATGATTTTCGAAAAGCAAATTGTAAATATATATAAGGGAATGGCATATACTCGTTGCGATGATAACGGTACTGCATTCTATTTTACCGCAAAGGATTTTGAAGGACTTAAGTGTGAAGCATACCCATTCACTTCATCAAAGGGACACAATCTCTCGGGATATATTTATTCCTACGAAAATCCTATTAAAAATAGAATTGTTGTTTTTGACCACGGCTTTGGATCAGGACATACAGCATATATGAAAGAAATTGAACTTCTTTGTCGTCACGGATATCTTGTGTTCGCATATGACCACACTGGGTGTATGGAATCGGGTGGTGAAACACCGAACGGAATGGCTCAATCCTTGTGCGATTTGAATGATTGTGTTACTACTCTTAAAGCTGACAAGCGCTTTGAAAATTATGATTTTTCCGTCATAGGACACAGTTGGGGCGGTTTTTCAACGCTGAATATAAGCGCACTACATCCTGATATTTCACACATTGTTGTGTTTTCGGGCTTTGTTTCAGTTGAAATGCTTGTTAGTGCCTATTTTGGTGGTATTCTCAAACCATATCGCAAGCCGATTATGGAGCTTGAAAAATCAAGCAATCCTGAATTCATCAAATATAATGCCATCGAAACACTAAAAAAATCCAACACAAAGGCATTGCTTATCTATTCAGATAACGATAAACTTTGTAGCAAGACCGTTCACTATGACGCATTAAAAAATGCGCTTGAGGGTAGAGAAAATATAACCTTTATTCTTGAACATTCAAAAGGACACAATCCAAACTATACAGTTGATGCTGTTGCTCATCTTGGCGAGTTTGTTGCGGCAAGAACAAAGCTGTTAAAGCAGAACAAACCTCTTACTGACGAGCAGAAAAAAGCTTTTATCTCATCTTTTGATTGGGATAGAATGACCAAGCAAGACGAGTTGGTTTGGAACAAAATTTTTGAGCATCTTGATAATTAAAACGGAGGGGAAAGATATGTCAGCATTTTTAGATACTTTAAGAAATATACATCCCATTTTGGTTTGCCTTATGGTTTGTGGTGCTAAAATAGTTGAGATTAGCATACAATCCCTTAAAACCTGTATGATGGTGAAGGGACAGAGAATGAAGGCGGCAATGCTCGGCTTTGTTGAATGTATGATTTGGGGGCTTGTAATATCTACCCTTGTAACTACACTCGGCGATGATTATTTGTTACTTGTATTTTATTGTTTTGGCTATGCTGTTGGACTTTTCTTGGGCTCCACCATTGAAAGCAAAATTGCAATTGGGACAAGCAATCTTGAATTGATTGCAAATGACGCAAGTACAGAACTTATAACTACTTATCTCAAAGAGAAAAATATGGGCTATACAGTGCTTGAGGGTTATGGTTCGAAGGATAAAATGAATATGATTTTTATAGTTCTTGCTCGCAAAGAAGCTCCCAAAGTATTAAAGGATATACGACAAATTTGCGATAATAAGGTATTCGTTGCCGTAAGCGAAGTTAGTAAATATGCGGGCGGATATGGTATGCTAAAATAAACAAAAAACAACGGTCTAAATTTTCAAGACCGTTGTTTTTTTAGTTTCTTTTTTGTTAATGTGTAACTAATATTTGTAACAAACTTAATTGTTTCATCATCACAAGAACCGTCAAGACAAAGAGTTAACCAGTGCTTTTTGCTCATGTGATAGGCTGGGAAAACTCCATGCTCGTGCCAAAGGTCGTCCATTATTTCGGGAGCACATTTAAGATTGACTACGTCTATAAATTCATTACTATCGATGTCTAATTTACACTTTTTTATTCTCATAACAAGTGCAAACCATTTTTTGTTATCAGGATGACGAAATGCCCACGCGTCAAGCTCGTCTTCGAAAGGGCAATCATATTTTATTCCATAAAAATCATCAATAAATGATGAAAAATCTTGTCTGTTCATTGAAAAAATTCACCTTCTTTTCACAAATTATATCACAAATTTGCTATAATTTCAATTAGTATTGCAATTTTATTTTCAAGGTGGTATAATTATTTCAATAAATCTTGGAGGTACATAAAATGAGAAAGAATTTTGGACCTAAATCATGGCTCTATCCTATGCCCGTGCTTATTGTGGGTACTTATGATGAAAACGGAGAGGCCAATGCTATGAATGCTGCTTGGGGAGGAATATATGATACAAATCAGGTTATGGTTTGTCTTGCTCACGAGCATAAAACAACTGAAAATATTAAGAAAACCGGTGCATTTACTATAAGTTTTGCAACTGCGCAAACAGTTGTTGAATGCGATTATGTGGGTATTGTTTCTGCAAATGACGTTCCAGATAAATTTGCAAAGGCGGGCTTTCATGCAACGAAGAGTGAATTTGTCAACGCTCCAATCATTGCTGAGCTTCCAATGACAGTTGAATGCCGTCTTCTTAAGTTTAACGAAGACGAAATTTGTATTGGTGAAATAGTAAATGTTAGCGCAAATGAAGAAATCCTCAACGAAAAGGGACAAATCGACGTACATAAGCTCGATCCCATAACATACGATAGCTCAACTCACACATATTGGCGTTTGGGAGATGCTGCAGGAAAGGCATTTTCGGAAGGAAAGAGAATAAAATAAAAAATGCTCCCAAGCGGGAGCATTTTTATTTGATTGTAATCTCAAATTCAATATTTTCACATTGTGAACATGAAATAGTTATTTTAGCAATACCTGTTTTACCAACAGTTTTTACATAAAAGCCACCCATTCCACCACGAAGCGCAACTAGGTCTGAGCCAATCACCTCAAGAGGTCCATCAATGTTTATTTTAAGTGCCTCATTGCAATAGGGAAGAAGATTGCCGTTTTCATCACGCGCTAAAATTTTGAGAACTCCAACATCATAAGATGTTTTTTCACACAAAACAGTGTTAGGCATATCAATTTCAAGATACATTTTTGTCATTGGAGTTTTTGTTACACTCTTGATTACTTTGCCATTTTTGATAGCATCAAATCTATAAACTGTACTAGTTCCACCCCAGTCACCGACGTATTTTGTGTAAAGGTCAACAATTTGATTTATACTCATTCGGTAAAATAGCATACATTTTGCCGCCATAAGTGCGAGCTTAGGAGTAATAGTAGTATATCCGTTAAGTCCAATATAGTTGAGTGCTTTAGCTACATATTTTGCTTTTTTAGGGGACATTTTTTCTTCGGTTTCAAGAAGATTTCCAATATAATCGTCAATCAAAATCGGACTATTTACCATATGAGGAAAATGATCATTATGTGGAACGTACTCTTTTATAAATCTGTCGTTCTTATACATTTTAACGCTATCTGCATTGGTAAATATCCAAACGTTTCCCTTGATTGAGGCAGGGTGTTCACCAATATCCATGGAGGAACTTATCTCAAGTATGGGATTATTAGTCCCTTGAGATTTATATACTGCACTTGCCAACTTGGGATTGCGGAACATATCGGTAACACCATGATAGCATATACGGTCACCACTTCCAAAATCTTTGTGAGTGTTGTAGTCCGCCAAGCACCAAGAAAAGCTTCCACAAATATCAGGGTGAGAAGCCACATCATTAATGACTCTTGCATGTCGAAGAGCATGTTCAAGTCGGTGTTCCTCACAGTCAAAGCTTTTGGTAGGGAACATATGACCATTATTTTCAGTAATCAAGTATGGTTTTTTTACATTAGAAGTAATGGATTTTTTATTGGAGCAACCTGCTTTTTTACCATCGTGTAAAAAGTCGTTGTAGGTATAAACATCCTCTAAAAGTTCGCTTTTAGCAAAGTTTCTAACTCCGCCTGTCTGTCTTGTGGGATCAAGACGATGAGCCATCTCATTTGTGCTAATATAAAAATTGTGGTCATCACGCGATTCATTGATACGAACACCCCAAATAACTATTGATGGATGATTTCTATATTGAAGTACCATTTCTTCAACGTTCTTTATCGCTTGGTTTTTCCAATTTTCATCTCCAATATGTTGCCAACCGGGGATTTCAGTAAACACAAGCAAACCCAAGTTGTCACACTCGTCAATAAAATAGTGGGATTGAGGATAGTGAGATGTTCTAACTGCATTTACACCTAGCTCCTTTAAAACAATAGCATCATTTCGTTGCATGGATTCTGGCATAGCATATCCAACATATGCATAGCTTTGATGTCGATTAAGTCCACGAATTTGCACACGTCTTCCATTTAGGAAAAAGCCATCGTTTGTAAATTCAGCACTTCTAAATCCAACTTTTACCTCGTGAGAATCAATAACCTCACCATTTGCAATCAATTCCGTGCGAACAAGGTATCGATGGGGATGCTCAATATCCCAAAGCTTAACATTATCAATAAATCCGTGAATTGAGAATGTATTTTTGCTTGCTTCAAATTCCGAAACAAGAATACTTTCTTCATTTGAAGAACTTATAAAAGTAGCAGTTTGCTTTATACTTGCATTACATGGAATGCTTCCATTAAGCGTTATCTCGCTGACTATTTTGCCTGTGAATTCGGGCTTTACAAAAACATCTGAAATATAGATTTTTTCCTTGATATCAAGATAAACATCTCGATAAATTCCACCATAGGTCATATAATCAATTACATTGCCGAAAGGAGGAATATTCAAATTTTCTCTTGAATCGAGCTTCACAACAAGAATATTATCTTCGCTAAGCTTCAATTTGCCTGTCAATTCAATAGTGAAAGCTGTATAACCAGAATAATGCTCACCAATCTTCTCTCCGTTAAGAAAAACCTCAGCATAATGAGCCGCACCTTCGAAAGTGATAAGAATTCGCTTTTGGCTCCACTCAGCAGGTGCAAATATCACTTTGCGATAAGTGGAGAGCATCTGATATTCTTCCTCACTAAAATAATTAAAAGGAAGTTCTTTTGTTGTGTGAGGAATTCTCACTGATTTCATAGTGTCGTCAATGCTACCAGATATATATTCATCTTTAAATTCTTCAGCAAAAAGCCAATCGTTGTTTAGATAAATTCTGCTCATAATACTACCTCCAAAAGTGGTATAAGTAATTATAACATCATAAAACTACAAAATCAATAGATAATTGATAAAATTCCTTGACTTATCGCGCCGCTCAATGTTATAATAAGATATAAAATTATGGAGGATAAAAATATGATTATTTACCAAGAAAAAAATCTTCGAATATCATTATTGACTTCTCGACTGTTGCGAACGGAAAAGGGAAAATTCTGTGATTTGCCCACACAAACTGTGCAAAATAGAGATTTTGATACTCCAAAATATACTTTGACGCGTGATAAAAATCGCATAAATGTGCAGACAGAGGACGCTGTGTTTAGTGTGCGTGTTAGGGATGGAAGTGTAACTTACGCTCATTTTTCATCTCATCAATATACCAAAAAAATTGGTAAAAATATGCTCCCTGGCACTGCAAGAACGCTTGATATGGCGAATGGTTCTGTCAAACTTGAAAAAGGCATAATATCTCGTTATGGAACGGCTGTAATTGACGACAGTAAATCACTTGTAATCAATCCAGATGGAAGTATTTCTCCTCGTGAAAAATGCTCGGATAGATATTGGTTTGCATATGGTGAAGATTATCTTGGACAGCTTAAAGATTTCTTTGCTTTAACAGGCAAAGTTCCTCTTGTTCCCAAGTACGCGCTCGGGAACTGGTGGAGCAGATATAAGGCATATACTCAAGAGGAATATCGCGCTCTTATGAAAGAGTTTATTGAACGTGAAATTCCGATTACAGTTGCTACAATTGATATGGATTGGCACTGGACAGATGTAATAAATCGTTTTGGTGAGGAAGCAAGAAGTGAAAAGCCCAAATGCGCCGAAGAGGTTATTTATTATCATTTCCTTCAAGGCTGGACGGGATATTCTTGGAATACCGAGCTTTTCCCCGACTATAAAGAACTTTTGAATTGGCTTCACGATAACGGATTTAAAATCACATTGAATGTTCATCCATCGCAAGGAGTGCGTTTTTTTGAGGATACCTATGCCGAAATGTGTAAGAAACTTGGCAAAAATCCCGAAGATAAGGAAATTATCTCATTTGACGTAACCGATCCCGAGTTTATGCGCGCTTATTTTGAAGTGTTGCACAACCCATTGGAGAATGATGGAGTTGATTTTTGGTGGATAGATTGGCAACAAGGAAAACGTTCAAACATCAAGGGACTTGATCCCCTTTGGGCACTTAATCATTATCATACCGAGAATGCCGATAGGGGTGAAAAACGCCCGCTTATACTTTCTCGTTATGCAGGTCTTGGAAGCCATAGATACCCACTTGGATTTTCTGGAGATACAATAGTTACTTGGAAAAGCCTTGATTTCCAACCCTACTTTACAAACTGTGCTGCAAATGCAGGTTATACTTGGTGGAGTCACGATATTGGTGGTCATATGAAGGGTGTTCAAGATGACGAATTATACCTTCGTTGGTTGCAATATGGGGTTTTTAGCCCAATAAATAGATTGCATTCCTCAAACTCCGATTATATGGGCAAAGAGCCGTGGAAGAGAAGTTATGCGGTAAATAAAATCTCTGAAGATTTTCTCCGTTTGCGCCACAAGTTAATTCCATATCTCTATACTGCCAATTATCGCACGCATACACTAGGCGAGCCGATTTGTATGCCCATGTATTACAAATATAATGATGCTCCTGATGCTTATAAGACGAAAAATCAATATATTTTCGGCGGGCAGTTGCTTGTCTGTCCGATAACTAAGCCACAAGATAAGCGTCTCAATCTTTCAAGCGTTGACGTTTGGCTTCCCGAGGGAAGATGGACTGATATTTTCAATGGAAGAATATATCAGGGTGGGAAATGGGTGAAGATGTATCGCGATCTTGATTCAATACCCGTGCTTGCGCCTGAAGGTGCTATCATACCAATGTATAAGGATGATAAAACTAACAATCTTTCACTTGACCAACCACTTGAAATTCATATTTGGCGTGGAAATGGTGAGTACGAATTATATGAAGATGACGGTGAAACAAAAGCATGTCAAAGAGGAGAATGTTCATTTACAAAATTTGTTCTTGAAGAGTGTGAAAACACCGTGAAATTGACTATCACACCACCCGAAAAATCATTTGAATTTATGCCTAAAGAAAGAGAACTTTACATTAAATTCCGTGATTTGGAAATTGAAGATATAAGAGTTACTCTTTCTAATAAACCTATTACGATAGAAATAGAATCTCCTATACACAAGAAAAATGAGAGCGCAGAGGAATTGAAAAATGTTATCCTAACTCGCGTTCAAAAATCAAATAAGTGGAAGGGAAAAGCATTTAAAAATCAATTTCCAAAGTTTGTAAAAGAGGCAATTGATGAGATAGATGCTCTTTGGAGATAAAGATAAGCCAACGATTTTTTAAAATCGTTGGCTTGTTTTATATGCCATAGCTGTTACTTAAAGGGTCTTTGAAAATTTCAATTTGGGGTGTTGCAAAAGTAAATACAATAAATAGTATAGCAACAATACAAAGTACCGTCAAAGCCAATTTGGAAGAACGACAACGCAACTTGTCAGAGTTAAACAATCGTGTTTCATAAATATATGAAAATGCAGCAGAAATAAAGAAAATTGCGATGTTTATCCAATCTGGAGACTTTCCTACAACACCATTATAAGTATAGAATATTATAGGAATCAAGGTTAGACCAAGAAGGATTCCACGTAGTTTTACGCACCAAAAATCCTCCCGATTTTTAAAGAAGAAGCTCTCTATGATGGCATAGATAAACATAGGCCAAAATAGAAGTTTCATATGTTCCCAAGTAGATTCATTTACACCCGAAAAAGGTGCAATCCATATTGCCTCTCCTAACCAATCATATAAAAAGTGTAAAATTGTACCCATAAGTGATGTTATCGCAAAGCCCCATATTTGCCACAGTCCTATTGATCTTTTCATATTGCACCTCGAATAATTATTTAATTAATTGTATTCAAAAAACCACATAAATATACAGTGAAATAATTTTGCCATATAAATTCAAAAAATATATTGAAAAATGTAAAGTTTTGTGATATAATGAATCGGTTATGATAAAAATGCAAATAAAAACTACATAAATTATAGCAGATTGGAGAAAACAAAATGTCTGAAATTAAAAGAATTGGCGTTTTGACCGGTGGCGGTGATTGCTCAGGTCTTAATGCAGTTGTAAGAGCAGTAACTCTTACTGCAATTAATAAATACGGTTGTGAGGTTATTGGCTTCAAAAAAGGATATGCCGGACTATATTTTAACAATTATATGCAACTCACAGCTGAAAATACAGAACACATATTGAATCAAGGTGGAACAATTCTTAAAAATTCAAATAAGGATAACCTTTTCAACTATGCTTATCGTGATGAGGATGGTAACATTCAGCACAAGGACGTAAGTGATGTAGCTATTCAAAACCTCAAGGATCTTCACATTGATGCCCTTGTAGTAATTGGTGGTGACGGTACTCTTACAAGCGCACGTGACTTTGCGAGAAAGGGAGTTAGAGTAATCGGCGTTCCTAAAACAATTGATAACGACGTTTCCTTTGCAGATATTACATTTGGATTTACAACTGCTCTTGGAGTAATTTGCGAAGCAGTTGACAGAGTAAGAACTACTGCTTTTTCTCATGATAGAGTTCAAATTCTTGAGGTTATGGGTAGAAACTGTGGTTGGCTTGCACTTGAGGGAGGTCTCTCCGGTGGTGCAGATATCATTCTTTTGCCCGAAATTCCTTATGATATCAATAAGATTGCTAATGTAATCAAAGAACGTGATGCAAAGGGACTTTACGATACAGTAATCGTTGTTTCTGAAGGTGCTAAGCCCAAGGACGGCGATGTTGTTATTAAAAAGATTGTTGCTGATAGTGCTGATACAATTCGTCTTGGTGGTGTTGGTGATCAGCTTGCATCTCAGCTTGAAGAATTGCTTGGTGGCAAGGAAGTTCGTGCAACCAATATCGGTCACACACAGCGTGGCGGTGAAACTTGTCAGTATGATAGAAGCCTTTGTACAAAGCTTGGTTCACTTGCAGTTGATTCTCTTTTTGAAGGCAAGAGCGGTGAAATGGTAACTATCTACAACGCAACTCCCCAGACAGTTTCTCTTGAAAAGGTACTTGGAAGTGGTGCTACAGGTGAAACAAGTAAGGGTGGTAGCCACAACGTTGACCCCAATGGCTTTGTAGTTAAAACTGCTCGTAATACAGGTATCTCCTTTGGTGACTAATTTATAATTCAATATAATCAAATAATGAAGAGCTTGACCACTTGTGGTCAAGCTCTTTTAAATTGTTTTTATCTTAAATCCAATCAATACTTTTTGTTATTTATTTGTGAAAATCGCTTGATTTTTATTGATTAAAGTGGTAAACTTGAAATATATAAAATTATTGATAACTAAAGGAGAATGATGATGAAAAGAGTAGTTGATTTTCTGAAAAAAGCAGAAATTTATTATCTTGCTACCGTGGATGGTGATCAGCCAAGAGTACGTCCATTCGGTACTGTAAATGAGTTTGAGGGAAAGCTCTACATACAGACGGGCAAAGTTAAGCCCACCTCAAAACAGCTTCTTTCAAATCCCAAGGCAGAGATTTGCGCTTATAGGAACGGAGCGTGGCTTCGTCTTGCTGGTGAGCTTATCGAGGACGACCGCATTGAAGCTAAGAAATCTATGCTTGATGCCTATCCCAATCTTCGCAGTATGTACGACGAGAAAGACGGCAATACGCAGGTATTCTATATGCAGAATGCAATAGCTACTTTCTACGCGTTCGGTAAAGAACCCGAAATCGTAGAGTTTTAAAATATTGACACTTAAGGAGACACTATATGAGAAAAACACTTTCAAAATCTCAAATGATAAGATATTGTCTTTCGGATATTGCCAAGGGACTTTTTAATGGTATGATAGGTAACTATCTTTTGTATTTCTTTCAACCCACTGTAAAAAGTGGATTGCCCAATCTTTTACCACAAAACAAATTTCTTGGTTTTATAACCATCATGGCATTGCTTACGGGAATTGGCAAGGTTATTGATGCCGTTACTGACCCACTTGTTGCAAGTCTTTCTGATAGATGCACACACAAGGACGGAAGAAGAATGCCGTTTATGAAATATGCGGCAATTCCATATGCAGTTTCCGTGCTTATGATATTTATGGTACCATTTAAGCAGGGCTCTATTGCCAACGCGATATGGGTGGGATTTTTCCTTATCGTTTATTATACGGCATACACTTTCTTCTTTATTCCTCGTAACGCACTTGTTCCGGAGGTTATTCCAGATGCCAAGGACAGAGTTGGATACTATGGAATAAGCACAGCGTTCTTTATGGGCTCAAGCTCCTTTATGTATGCGGCAACCCTTTTCGTAAACCTTATTAAAAACGGCTTCAACGTTAGCGTGCTTGCGGCGTGGAGAATAGTTTTCACCATTTTTGCAGCAATCGGTCTTGTTTGTGTAATGCTCGGCGCTACTGCATTCAAGGAGAAGGATTATGTGGATGAAAACGTAAAACCCAAGCAATCTGTTATAAAATCAGCTATTGCAATATTTAAGAATAAAACATTTCTTACTTTCTTTGCAGGTGACCTTTTCAGCTACATTTCAATGGCATTTTTCCAAACCGCAATGCTTTATTATATAACAATGCTCCTGAACGTTCCTGAGTCACAGTCGTTCCTCGTGATGCTTTCTGCAATCGGCGTTGCGCTTTGTATGTTCCCGATGATAGTAAAATTTAGTAAAAAATACGGCAAAAAGACAATGCTCGTTATTGCTAGCATTATATTTACGATAGTATTTGCATTTATCTTCTTTGGAGATAAGCTTGCATCTCTTGTTCCTGGAAACGAGTTGTATCTTGGACTCTTTATGGGTATTGTGGTAGCTTTCCCATTTGCAGCTATCAACATTCTTCCTCAATCCGTTATGTCCGATATTATTCAAAAGGATAGTATTGAAAACGGCGTAAATAGAGAGGGAATTTTCTCAGCAAGTAAAACGTTTATTGAGAAGATTGCATACTCACTTGCTATGGTTGTAGTTTCAAGTGTGTTGGCAGTAGGAGCACCCGCAGGAGAATCCGTTGGTATGCTTGGAGTAAAGCTTACGGGTGTATTTGCAGGACTTTTCAGCCTTGTATCATTGATATTCTTTATGTTCTACAATGAAAAATCGGTAACTCGATTTATTGATGAGCATAGAAAGGATGGGAAAGAGTGATGGCTTATTACAAGCTTAAAGATGAAAGTGAGCGTTGTTCTGTACCTGTTGAGAAAAATAAAGAATACGTAAAAAAACTATCTGAGCTTATTGATTGTAAAACTGTTTGGACCCGTGATGGTAAAAACAAGAGTGAATTCGATAGACTTTATGCAAAAATAGAGGAGCTTTTTCCTAATATTTCCGCTAAAGCAAAACGCCTCTCTTTTGGAAGTGGTTGCTTTGTTTACGTTATCGAGGGTAAAAATGCCAAGAAAAACGTAATGCTTATGTCACACCATGATGTGGTTGATGGAGGAGAAGGTTGGATTACTGAACCCTTCAAGTCAACTGAAAAGGATGGTTATTTATACGGAAGAGGTACTATTGATACTAAAACTCCTCTTTTTGCAGAGCTTCAGGCGTGTGAGGAGCTTTTGAAAGAGGGATATGACTTTGAAGGTATAAATCTCTATATCGGTTCGTCCGACAACGAGGAGGTTGGCGGTGACGGTATGGTCCTTGCAACCGAATATTTTAAGGAAAACGGAATACGATTTGATGTGGTTCTTGATGAGGGTGGTGCAATTACACAGGGACAAATTCCAGGAGTAAAATGCAAGAGCGCAGTCGTTGCCGTTCACGAGAAAAGCCGACACTATTTTAAGTGCAAGGTTAATTCCGAGCAACTTGGCCACGGAGGATTTGGTAAGGCGGCGGATAGCGCAGCTCTCAATATAAGTAGATTTATTACCGAGGTGAGCAATGCGAACATTTTTAAAGGCAAATTTTATCCCGAAGTTAGGGCAACCTTTGAAAGACATGTGGCGTATATGTCCTTTCCAATGAATGTGTTATTTGGAAATATAGGAATTTTTGCTCCCGTTATTAAAAAAATTATGATGGGAATTCCTGCCGCAAGCGCTATGCTTGCAACTAGCATAAGCTTTCAAAGTGTCTTTGCTGGAGATACGGATGAGCCTACATTTAGAGCAAAGAATGCCGAAACAATAATGTTTTTAAGGTGCGTAAGAGAAGACGATTTGTATCAAGGACTTGAAAAAATAAAGAAAATTGGTTCAAAATACGGTGTGGAGATAGAGGAGCTTGAGCGTGACTACTGTCAGCCGACCGATTTCAATGGTGAAGCGTTCAAAAAGGTTGAAGAGCTTCTTCATGAAACCTTCCCAGACGTTGCCGTAGTTCCGTTTTTGCTTACCGCAGGAACTGATGCAAGACGTCTTACAGACGTTGCCGATAATATTTTACGCTTTGCTCCGATTGACTTAAATAAAGCGCAGTTTGCAACAATACACAATGCAAATGAGCATATTGCCGTTAAAAATATTGGCGAATGCGTTGTTTTTTATAAGAAATTCATTGTGAAGGTGTAATGATATTCACTATTATCAAAGAGAAATAAAAAAGCGAGTGAAAACTCGCTTTTTTATTTTAGAATATTTGACCCATATTTTGTGTGAAATTAACAGAGTTTTATTAATAAGGTTTGCATAATGTGAAATAAATAGGGCGTTACACAAATCTGCGTAACAAATTGTGTAACACCCCACGTAAAAACTGCGTAAGAGGCAAAAGAAAAAACCTTGAAAACTCAATGTTTTCAAGGTTTTTTTCTGGTCTAAGTGACAGGACTTGAACCTGCGGCCTCTACCACCCCAACTGGTCAATTTTTAAACTTTCGGTCATTACACACAGCGAGTTAAAGTCATTGTTTGAGCTATATTCTGTGTGAAATAAATAGCGTTTTAGCATCATAAAATAACTCAAAAGCCTTGTTGCGTAACAAACTGCGTAGCGGATATGATTAAATTGCGTAACAGGGGAATATTATTTTAAATTATAAAAATAAAGTGCAAAATAAAGTGGAAAAATATAATGAATTGGCATTCATCTGATTTGAAATATATAAACTATATGATTAATAGTATTTATTGTGAGGGTGTTTTAATCTAATTATAAAAGGTGAGTACTGCTTAATGCAGATACTCACCTTTTGTGTTTAATATTAAATTGAATTGCTTTGTACTGTGGCTATGAATATTTTTTAACTTTTATTTATTATATTGGTGACCAACGAGATTGCCTGCATAAGCGCCTTCAGTGCCTATATCGCTTGTTGCTGTAGTGCTGCCTGCTTTTATAACGCCGGTGTTTTTACAGTTAGTGAGAGTCGCAGAAGCATATTTTTCACCAACAATACCTCCAACCTCTATGTTTGTAGCGGTTACAGCACCGTGGTTTTTGCAATTTATGTAAGCAGTATTTTTAAATCCACCGCCAACAATACCTCCGACAAGCTGTCTTCCGGTTACTGTGCCGTAGTTTACACAGTTGGTTAAGGTTACGTTATCTGTATTAACATATCCTATAATACCGCCAATCTGGTTATTTCCTGCTGTAATATTTACGTAAGAGGTGATATTTTCAATTTTTGCACCTGCCATTGCCATGCTTGCAAGTGAGCCTACTCGACCCTTTTCAATATTGATTTCGCCTTTAAGGGTGAGATCGTGAACATATCCGCCAACAGCAGAGAACAAGCCCTTTGCCCAAGTGTCACCTGTGTAGTTGCCTTTGAACGTAATGGTTTTTCCGTTTCCGTCAAAGTTTCCATTGAAGGAATTTGGTGTTGCCACCCAACCGCTTTCTGCGGAGGCGCAAATGGGAACCCAATTATCTGCGCTAAGATCAATATCAGCTGTCAATTTGAAATATGTATTTGTATCTGTAAAGCTTTTTCCTTTGGTGTAATTTGAAAGCTTCCACATATCCTCTACACTTTGAATGAGATATGGATTTACTTCGGTTCCTTCGCCTTCAAACATATCTGAAAGGTTTATGGGGGTGGGAGGATATTTTGATTTTGTTATTTCCAAGGGATTGGCAATTGCGTTTGCAACGCTTTCCTTACAAATTGCAATTTCAGTTTCAGTCAATGGATAATTAAATCCACTATCTGTGGGCTTCCAAGTCAAATCTGACATATCAATACCTGTAAGAACGCTTACAAGGTTCATAGATGCGATATATCTGCCTGCGCCATAGCTCAAGTGATTATGTTCGTCGCGACTGAATGTATCACCAATAGAAGATGTTCTGGCATTTTGGATAGCTGTGCCATTGGGAATGATAGTAAGGAAATCCTTATTTAAAACGAAGTTTTTAAGGCATGACATAATGTCATTGTACATCGTCATTTGATCATAATTGTGTTTTTTAAACGCGTCTGCCGTTGTTCCTTGCTGATATGCCCAGGTCTGATGCCATACTAATTTTACATCGGGATTTGCATTCGGATTGTTAATCTCGTCAGTAGCGACATCATAAACATAGTTCATTAAATCCTGCAAGCAGGAATATGATGAAGGACCACCACTGTTACCGCTGTTTTGTTGTAATGTGATGAAATCCCAATCAGCATACATAATTGCTTGTTCCATAGTCCATTTGGTATTAGAACTGTCGAACCAGCCCTCTTTTTCCAAGCCGAAACGATATGCAGGAGCGTTTGATTGCGCATTTGACCAGTGTGTTGCAAGGGAACAACCACCGATATAGATATCTGCAATGAGAATGTTTTCTTCAGGAATACCTACGCTCTTTGCAATTTCGTAAGCGTAGTTAATGGTGTCATCGGCATAAGAGTTTCCAATCATAAGAACTTTGAGTTTATTAGCTGGTTTTACTTGTACATTGTAGGATTTTACAATATCAGTACCGTTGATATTTACTTTCACTTCGTATGTTCCTGCTCTCATTGAATTATAATCTTCGCAAGAAACTGAGTAACTTTCTTCAAATAAAATTTTTTGTTTACCGTTTGTTAATGTTGCCATAACCAACAAATCCTCATAGTTGAATTCTTCAAGAAAAGCAAATGTTGTTTGAGCACCACTTACCTGTATATCCACAATCTCATTGGGAGAAGGCGGATTTTGCGTTGTACTACTGCTTGAAGGCTGTGTGGAAGAGGGTCCTTCACACGATGTGATAAATAGTGTTAATGCAAGGATAAGTAAAATAATCAATGTTGACTTTTTCATTTTAATATACCTTTCTGCTAAACTGCATTTTATTTTGTGGCAAAATTTGCCTGTTTGATGAAAAAATGAGAATTTATTGCCCCATTTTTGTTTTGGAAAGCCTTTCACGCTTATATTGGAGTGGGGTTTGACCAGTAATTCTTTTGAAGCTTTTTGACATATATTTTACGTCAGAAAATCCAAGCTGCTGTGATATTTGAGCAAGTGAATAGTCAGTAGTTATAAGCATTGAAGCAACCTGAGCAATCTTTTGATTAGTGCAATATACGAGAGGGGTGATCCCATATTCCTTTTTGAAGGCACGTTCAATATGCGATTTGCTGATGTAAAGGCTATTGCTTATATCCTCTAATGTGATTTTTTCGCGAATATGCAAATCTATATAGTTTCGTATCATTTCCGGTATTTTGCTAGTGCTTGGGACAGTGTGATAAGGAGAAGGGAAGGCTAATTGAAAAATTTCCAAGACACAAACGGTGAGTCTATCATAGTTTATAGTATCGCTTTGGCTGAGCAAATTGATGACATGGATCATATAATTGTGCATGTTGCATTTTTTTATATATACACTATCATTTGAAAGGTGGTTAGAAACAAGAAAATCAACGAATTTCCCCTTTAAAACAATGAAAATCTTTTCATAAGGATCATCTGAGTCGGGGTAATAAATATGGTATCGGAGCTTGTTTAAAAAGTAGAAATCTCCTTCGGTTACAGTGTATTTTTTCTCTGGAGTTTCAATATAACCCTTGCCTTTAACAACATATTCAAAAACATAGGCGTCATAGGGGAATTCCTTTGAAATATTATGCATTATTCTGTATGAGGGATTAGGATAAGTAATTCCTGCCATGATTGGTTCGAGAAAACTATTCGTTTGAATGTTGTCTATTACAATTTTTTCTCCCCATGCATTTATATACATACTTTGCCCTCCTTTCGCGATTATTTATTTATATATTAGCATATTTCAAAATCTTTGTCAACGCGCGAAAATGCCAATTTTTGTATATAATGCACAAATATAATGAGCAATTATTGGATAAATTAGAGAAAAAGAGGTAAAGATGAGAATATTTTACACCCAAGTGTGTAATTGAAGAGGTTTTTTGTTTCCTTATTATATGATAGAATGTATTTGACAAATACTGTGTTGTACTCACGGTGAAAAATAATAAAAAGGAGAATAGGTAATCAGAGGTACAACTGATTATCGAAAAGTGATTATTATGAAAAAAATAATTACTACGGTGGCGTTAGTTCTTTTGTCTTGTATGTTGTGTTTGGTTGTAACCGCTTGTGGTGAAACTGAACCCTCAAGCCCCATCGCGTCATTGACTGCGAAAGAAAAATCAACAACATTGAAGATTGGTGAAGATCTTTTGTTGACTAATTTTTATGAAATCAAGGGCAATTCAGCTTTGAGTGCTGCACAAAAGGCTTGTACATACGAATCAAGCAACCCTGAGATTGTTAAAATCAATGGAAAGAGAGCAGAAGCGCTTGCTTCCGGTGCCGTAACAATTACAGTTACTTCTAATGTTGACAACACAAAGACTTGCTCTTTTGAAGTTGTTGTTGGCAAGGTGTTTATCGATAGAGAAATGTCTATGATTCCTTCTGAAGATGATTTCACAAATGAATGGGATGAAGCTACAGGAACAGGTTCATTCAGAACAAGCTCCGGTATTACCAACTTCTACTACATTGCTGATATCTACTCTACTAAGTGGTATGTTGAAACTGAAATTACAGTTCACTCTGTAAACTGGGATGACAGATGGCCTAAGATTGGTATCGTTGCTCAGAACGAAAATTCTCAAGGCATTGAAACTATGGTTGCATTCTACTTGAACGCTTCTATCGGTTTGGGTGACTATTATGACGAAAATGGTCATGTCGTAAGAGCTGAAGATAATAATAATTGGAACGAATTTGGTGTTTGTGAAGTTGCTCAGGGCGGACACTGGGCTTGGGAAGATGGTATTACAGACTCCTTGGCAAGACATCACGATTACGCTTGGAATACAGGCGAAAACACAATCACTTACGAAACAAAGTTTAAACTTGGAGTTGCTCGTGACGGTGCAAACTTCCACGTTTACGTAAATGATACCTATATGGGATCATTCCAGCTTAGCGCTGAGTTGGATGTTCTTTATGAAAACGGACAGCCTGTGGCAAGTAATGTTGCCTTCTACCATTTCAGCTGCGATGCTACATTCTCTAACTATTCTGCAACTGCAGATGAAACTGAAGTGGCTAAGAAGATTCCCGCAGAGCCTGTTTATTGCACTTTCTTGGATGACGAAAACGACTAACAGTGAAGCTTTTTGAATCCAATATTGAAATTTTAAAAAGATCGTCGCCTGCAAAGCTAAGTAAACGCTTTGTTTGCTTTGCGATAGACTTCATATTGGTTGCTTTGATTGCCGGTGCTATTTTTTCGGGATTGTTTTATATCACGCAAAATACATCGGCATACAAAGCATATAACCAAATTGTTGAGGATGAGATTGCTTATTATGAGCAATTTACAAAAGAAACTCACATTGTTGAATATGTTGATGGTGAAAGAGTGTCAACTGAGGTAGTTGTTTTGAAAAATCTCTATAGAGCTATTTGCTTATCATATGAGATTTTTGGAAATAATCAGCAGCCCGATTTTGTGATGGATTCAAGTCATGATGTAATGATAAATGGTGTACACTCGGCTGAAAACGACAATATAGCATACTTTTACACAAGGTATTTAAAAACCAATTCGAATATATCCGTTGAATCAAAAAAGGACGTTTTTGAAATATACAAATTGGCGTTTGGTGATGATGCAACGTTTATGTTTTCATTTAACAGGGAACTTAGTGAAATACCGGTTTTAAATACGCAGGTGGCATACTATTTGTTCCACTATTTGTTTATTGATTCTTCTGACAGTATTGGACAAACCGGTGCGACTTATTATCGTTCATACTACAATGCGTATGCCAATATGCTTGAAGAGGCAGAAACTCAAATTATTAAGAGTGAGCCATATTTCTCAACTCATTATGCAGATTATAAAAATGCATATTGTTCCGAAGCAAGATTAACTAATATTGCTTTAGTGGTGTCGATATTTATAGCTTGCTTTATAGTTTTGCTTATTCCGAAATATTTGTTTAAGGACGAAAAAACACTCGGTTATAAATTATTTGGTTTGGGAGTAATTAGAACTGACGGCAGGGCAAATGCTTGGTATGTGCCACTTTTGAAAACTGTTGTTAGTTGCTTTGGATTTATTCCTGTTTCATTCATTTTATATCTTTTTCCACCATTTAACGGGGGATATGAAGCAATGTTTATGCCTGTAAGTACTGATTGCAATATTTCGTTGGCTATTGTTATTTTGTCAATAGTAATTATCGGCGGAATAGCAAATGCCTTTAGTTTGTTCACTTACAAAAGGCAGAATTTGTTTAATTTGATTTTCAATGACGTAGTGGTTGACGTTCATTATCTTGATGAAGGCGAACGTGATTGACAAATCATAAAAATAGAAAGGAAAGTTCTTATGAAAAAGAATGTATTAAAAACTTTAAGCTTGTTGATGATTCTTGCATTGATGAGCACAACTTTAATGGTTGTTTTAGTTGGTTGTGGCGGTGGAGAAAAAGAGAAAACCTCCACAAATCCTCTTGATAATATCGTTGATGACCTTCCTTTAGGCGATGACGGTAAATTTGACGTTTCTCTTCTTGAAAACGTTCAGCTTAACTTGTGGAGTGTTATTGGTCAACCAGACCAGGAAATTTTGTTGGATCTTGTTAAAGAATTCAACAAAGAATTTGCTGGCATGATTGAAATCAAGGTTACAAGCGTTGGCCACTATGACTACTATAATGCACTTGACAGTACATATGCAAATGACTATGCAAATTTCCCCGACATTTGCTTGATGCACAATGAAAAGAATATTGAATATGCTCTTAAGGGTTATTTCTATCCCCTTGATGAGTTGATTACAAAGACAGGTGTTAGCATTGATTTTGCAAATGCTTACGATAATATAGAAAAAACAACAATTCACGAGGGCAATCACTACGGTGTTCCCGTTGATGCTCACGGATATTTGACACAGATTAGACAGGATATCATTAAGAAGAACGGTCTTGGATTTGATAACAATACACGCTTTATTCCTGAATCCTATGAGGAATATCAGACATTGCTTGAAGGTTTGAGAAGACTTGCAGACTCCGGTGAGCTTTGGGTAAGAAATATCAACCTTGATCAAGATCACTCTTGGTATCAGTTGAAAAATGGTAATCCCAACATGAAGGATCAAAGCTTGGTAGTAGGAACAAAAGACACACCCTTCTATCCCGCTTTCTTCCATTCACAAGAAAGTGACAACTTGACTGCTTTGTATGTAAATGGAGGTTCTCTCCTTGATGCAAGTGGTAACGTTACTTTCCAAAACAACTCAGGTCTTGTTCAGTACATTACTGATATAGTTGAACGTTATAACTCAGGTTTATACGGTGACGCAGGTAATAAGGAAGCTGCTTTCCCCACAGGACAGATTGTTATGTTCTCTGAAGGACCTTGGATGGTTGCTAATACCTATGACCTTTGGTGGAACAATAAGCAGCTCTCAACTGCAGGTAAACTTGGTGTTACTGCTGAAGATGCGGCAGATCCCATATATACAAATCCTTATGCAGTAGCTCGTCCTTACTATATGGCTACTGAGGATGCTCCTGCCGATACAGCTTCTAAGTGGTATGGTAACGGTCACGTTGTTACAGTTACTCAAAAGGTAACAAGTATGCAGAAGGTTGCTGCTGCATTGATATTTGCTGAATGGCTCACTCAGGGTCAGGACGATAATGGTAACTACAACCTTACAGAATGGTGTAAGGCAGGTCACCTTCCTGCTTGGCAGAACGTATATGAATCCAGCTCATATAAAACTGCAGCTAAAAATAGCATTACATTGACTGCAATGGGTGATCCTGCAAACATTATCACTCTTGAAAGTACAAAGTATGCCACAACATTGATTAGCGGTTTGACTACTGCAGTTGGTGATGTTCAGGCACAGCTTTTGTCTGCTGATGGTTGTACAGTAGAGATAGCGCTTCAAAAATTGTATGCTACTGCTACATCCACTCAAGAAGCACTTAACTTGTTAAAATTAGGATTTAAATAAATTTTAGGAATGAATTTATGACAAAAACTATCGTTTTAGAAGAGTATGCTAAGCAGAGATCTAGACGAGTAGGATTGTTAAAAAAATATGGTGTAACTGCCATATTCTTGTTACCGTATATAGCGGCATTCATAACTTTCTTTGTATTGCCGCTATTTTATGGAATTTACATTTCACTTACAAACTTTCAATATGGTAAACCGGGCATTGAAGAATTTAACAATTTTATGTGGTTCAAAATGATTTTTGATAAATCGTTTATGCCCGGTATCTACAATAGCTTTTGGCTTTCTTTTGTACATACCATAATGTTTTCGGTGATAATGGTTCCAATTGCAATTCTATTGCCTTTAGGCTTAGCAATATTAGTTAATATGAAGCCACCCGGCTTCAAATTGTTCAGAGCACTTATCTATATGCCGTCAATCGTACCTCTTACTGCTGCAGGTACTATTTTTACCTTGTTATTTATGTCGAAATCTCAACACGGTGTGCTTGCAGAGTTTTTTGGTATTGAAACCATGTGGTTTATAGATACGTGGTTTTCATTTGATTTGTTTGGGCAAACTGTTGAAATTGCATACGCATGGATTCCCATCTTCCTTATGTGTTTGTGGGGAGGTTGGGGAGGTAACTTCATTATTTTGAGCGCGGGACTTCAAAACGTTCCAAAGCATCTTTATGAAGCTGCCGACATAGACGGTTGCTCAACTTGGAGAAAAATTTTAAACGTTACCGTTCCGGGAATTAAGCCCCAACTCGTTTTATGCTTGTTCACAACGATTTTGGGTTATCTTGGACTTTACGGTCAAAACTATGTTTTGTCAAGCGGTGGACCCTCAATTGCGGCAATTGCAAGTATGCCCGCCGGCGGTAAAACTTCTACATTAATGTATTTTATACAAGATTTGGTTGCGAATAATTTGCAGTTTAAGTCTAGTCTTTATGGACTGGGCGCTGCGGCAAGCTTGGTATTCGCACTTTTTGCGGGAATTATATCCGGTATTCAGATGTATATCACTCGCGAAAAGAAAACAGGAACTAAAATTTCGGAGGCATATAACAAATGGCACGAAATCAGATAACTTTAGAACAATACATAGGCTTTCGTAAAAAGAAAGAATTTGGAGAAAAGAAAAAAGTTAATATTGGCAAGGTAATATCCTTTGTATTTTTGTTGATATTTTGCATAGTTTGGTTATCACCGTTTGTTATTATGTTCTTCGGTTCGCTTAGAGGATATACCGACACAATGCTTTATCCAAAGGAATTATTCTATCCTCATAGCGGATATACCTTAGAAAACTATGAAATGCTCCTTTTAGGAAAATTACCCGAGGGTATTGGACAAGCAAATACAGTTCAGGATTACAAAATCGGAACTTGGTTTTTAAACAGCTGCTTTTCCGCGATAGGTGGAACAGTATTGTATTTGTTTGTAGCATCCCTTGCGGCATACGCGTTCACATTTATAGATTTTAAATACCGCAACGTATTGTTTGCAGGTATAATTGCCTCAATGATTATTCCGGGTGCTGCTACTGCGGTTGGTAATCAGTCAATGGTCTACTCTATGGGGCTTAATAGATCTCTTTTAGCCCTTATTATTCCGGGACTTGGCGGTGTTTATGGAATGTATCTTATAAAAACATTCTTCGAGTCGATTCCTAAGGATCTTATTGAATCAGCTAAAATGGATGGCTACAGTAATTTTAAAACTTTCTATAAAATTGTATTGCCACTTGGCAAAACCGTTCTATTTGTTCAAGGATTGTTTGGATTTATGGGCGGTTGGAACGATTTGATTTGGCCTCAGATGTTATACGGAGCAAAGGATACTAACTTGTGGACATTACAGGTTGGTATGGCGTACATTATAAACAACTCTAAAACAAGTAATCTCATCGGTACTGCTTTGGCAGGTGGTGTGATTTGCTTATTGCCCGTACTTGTGATGTACATTATTGCCCAAGATAAGATTATTGAGGGTATGTCGAGCAGTGGAATTAAAGGATAAGGAGTGGAATAAATGGTTAATAGAGATAATACTCCTGCTAATGGTAGTATGGTGGTAGCATCCCGTAAAGCAGGCAAAATATTGAAAAAAAGTGGATACAAAATAGCTAATAGTGAAATTGATGCTTTTGTATCCTTGAAGGATATTAATAAAATTTATCCCAACGGAGTTCAAGCCGTATACGATTTTAATATCGATATATCTGAAAACGATTTCATTGTTTTGGTTGGTCCCTCCGGATGTGGTAAATCAACAACCTTGCGTATGGTCGCAGGACTTGAGGATATTACTAGCGGTTATTTGTATATAGACAAGGTTTTGTCAAATTATACAAGCAGTAAAGACCGCGATATTTCAATGGTTTTCCAAAATTATGCTTTATATCCTCAAATGACAGTATTTGATAATATTGCATTTCCTCTTAGGGCTCGTAAATTTAAACGCCCCATGGAAGCAACTGTTATTAAAGCTTGGAATCAGGTTTTGGACGTTATTGATAATAGAATGCATGAATTTGTTGAGGCAATAAAGGGAGCTAAAAACAAATCATTGAACTATGGCACAGTAGTTGAATATGTTGCAACAAGAATGAAGATATGCGATGAAGCTGCTAATATACTTTGCAAGTACGATATTAATTACATCGTGGATTTGCGTAGAGATGTTAAGGGCGTTTCGTTGTACGAGCATATTAAAAATACTGGAAAAGAAAAAATAGAAAAAGAAACTAAAAAGCTTACCGCTAAAAAATACGATATTGATGATGAATACCGTCTCTTGAAAAATGGCGAAATTCAATATCACAGCGTAAAGATGAGCAAGGAAGAAATTCGTGCAAGAGTATTTGAAGCGGCAGAAATCTTGGATCTTGGTCCTTATCTTGATAGAAGACCCAAGGAATTGTCAGGCGGACAGATGCAACGTGTTGCATTGGGACGTGCTATTGTAAGAAATGCTAAATTGTTTTTGATGGACGAGCCCTTGTCAAACCTTGATGCGAAGCTTAGAGTTCAAATGCGTAGTGAAATCGTTAGAATTCACGAGCAGATTGGTGCAACAACAATTTACGTTACTCACGACCAAACTGAAGCTATGACAATGGCAACAAAAATTGTGGTTATGAGTAAGGGTTGGGTTCAACAGATTGGTACTCCTCAAGAAATTTACTGTAATCCTAAGAATATTTTCGTTGCAACCTTTATCGGTTCACCTGCAATGAATATTTTTGATGCGGAATACGATAATGGAAAGCTCGTTTTTTCAAATGGATATGATATTGGTTTAACTGAGGACTATGTTGCGCGTCATAATGCTTATTATGAAGCAAAAATCAATGAACTCAAGAGAATGCTCGCTACTGATGATTTTAAGAAAATGCATGCATTGAAGGTTCTTGATAAGGTTCTCTATAATCACGATGGTGAAGTTAATGTGGGAATTTTGAGTAAAACCATCGATGAAGTTCTTGAAATAGTTCAAGATATTGAGTGTGGAAAAGAAATCAAAGACTTACTCAACACATTTAAAAAAGAAAATAAAGGACAATTTACAAAAGTTGATAAGAAGTGGCTTCTTAAGTTTAGAGCACCATTGTTGACATTTGAAAAGATTCCTTCTTCCGATATTGGAATGTTACATAATGCACAGGTATTTAGCAAAGAAGAAATTGTTGTTGACGATACCTTGTATTATCAAAAGCCAAAGAAAAACAAGAAGGCTCCTAAAGTTAGTGTTAATTTGAACTCAACCGATATTGAATTTGTTAACAATCTTTATGAGGTTGCTCAAAATCTTTTGGCTAAATGCGAAAATGCATTGAAAGGTAAGCACCCCATAAGAGTGGGTGTTAGACCTGAAGATATTGTTTTGGATTCGGAATTTGTAGGGAACAAAACAGAAAAATTCGTTGTTAATTCAAATATAGTTGAATTGCTTGGTAGTGAGCTTTTGATTCACTCTGAATTTGCAGATGCAAATATTGTAGCAAAGATTTCAACTAATGTATTGATCAAACCTCATACTGATGTTGAATTGGCATTTAATAAAGATAAAATTTTGATTTTCGACGATAGTTGCGGAGATAGAATTTGAGATTTATGATAGATTTGGAGGTTTTATTATGAGCAAAAAAATATCTGTCTTAATGATAGTAGTTATTCTCTTGTCAACTTTGTCAGGATGTGTTGTGACTAAAAGCAAATATCCCGAAAATGTAGAATCAAATTTGACTGAGGGTGTTGATTATATTGATCACGCTACAACATACGATGGCAAAGGATTGACATACGATGAGTCAATGTGGTATGTAAATAATCTTAAGGATGTTCCGTTAGCCGATCCTCACATATATGTTGAAGACGGCAAATACTACATAGTTGGTACAAATGATAGGGATAATAGCGTTATAGATTGCTTTACAACAGAAGATTTCGTTACTTATACAAGACACACATCGATTTACGATCCCGCAAGCTTTGAGGGTTGGGAAGCGGATGCTGCTGCTATTTATGCTCCTGAATTGTATTGCTTTGATGGTGTGTACTATATGTACTACAGTGCAATGGATAGGGGACAGAGTGACCCCGACGGCACATCACGTCGTAGAAATAGCGTTGTAGTTGCCAATAATCCTTTAGGACCATATAGACCATTACAAAACGACAGTGTTGATGGCTTGAACAACCCACTGTTTTTGGATCAAAATGTAAAATTTGGTGTATTGGATATCACAATTTTCGTTGACGATGATGACCAAATGTATATGTATTATAGTGTTGCTACAAATGAAAATCAGCATATAGTTGGAGTTAAGATGAATAGCCCCTATGAAGCGGATTGGTCAACATACACCTCACTCGTTGTACCGGGTGCATTGAATTCAACCAATTCTATTTTGAAACCATTGAGCTGGGAAATGTTTAGAGATGGTCACCCTATTGTTGAAGCACCATATCTTATCAAGTCAAATGGTAAGTACTATATGACCTACTCTGTAAATGGATGTTGGGATAAATTCTATAATGTTTGTTATGCAGTTTCCGATTCTCCCCTCGGCAATTTTGAAAAGCCCTATCAATCAGGTGGAACTTGGACTAATTTGTTGTTGGGATATCCCGGAACTAATATAGGAAATGCTACTATCAGTAGTAAATGGAGTGGATTTGCTTCAGGTACTGCTCACCATTGCTTCTTTAATATCGGTGACCAGATTATGATTGGATATCACGCACATCAGGATAGAAATGGTAACGGAAGTTACGAAAAACGTGCATTTGCTTTCGACTATCTTTATTTTGACAAAAACGGAGTTCCTTTCTGCAATGGACCGACATATTCAATTCAGCCTCTTCCTGGAGAATTGAGTGGATATTTTAATGTTGCACCAAGCGCCGAAGTTAAGTTTGAAAATGTTACTAATGTGGGTGCAATCAACGATAATTATATAGTTGACTGTTACAATCTTCCAGGGGAATCAGAAAAAGAGGTTTCTCTTGGAACTGGTTATTCCTATATTGAATTGAAATTTGATAGAACTTATGAAATCGGTGGAATTGCGATTTATAACAGTGCTTTTTATGAGAAACTTTTAGCTGAAATTGTTTATATTGATTTTGGTAATGGAAACGCAGTTCATTATCCTCAATTCTCACTTGACCAATATGTTAATGATGCTAAGGAATTCATCTTCCCATCAAGTGCATTTACTATTGAATTTTTAAACACATTTGAAGCAGATCACGTAGTTATTTGCGTGAAATCGGATATTGCCGTGGCATTGAATGAAATAGTAGTTCTCGGCAAATAAGGAGGTAAAAATGAAAAAACTTATAGCAATTTTATTAGTTTGTTTGATATTGTTGCCTCTTGTTAGTTGTCAGCCAAAAACTCCAACACAACCTTCAGAAAATGAAGAGAATAAGGTACATCTTATTGTTTTGGCAGGTCAATCGGGTGCTCGTGGTAAAGCATTGGTTAATGATTTGAGCGATGAAGACAGCGAAGATAATGTTGATGTGGATATTTTGGCAGATGGTTTGCCAATGGATGCTTTGATCAACATTCCTAACATTGATGACTCATTGTATATTGATGTTCTCAAGCCCGGATACGGAGATTTTCCGTCAGAGTTTGGTCCTGAAATTGGAATGGGACAAACAATGGCTTCCGCATATCCAAAATTTGACGCAGACTATAAATCAGTAATTGTAAAATATACCGCAAGCGGATCAACTTTTAAGGATCATTGGTATTCTAGCTCCGCGTTAGAGGATGAGGAAATTGCTTCTTATTTGAATTTGGGACAGGTTCGTGACACCAATAAGGGTCAGCAAACAGGTCCTTTGACAAATAATCTTTATTGCCTGGTCGAAAAGGCAATAACAGAGCTTACAGAACTCGGTTATGAGGTTGTAATTGACGGTATGGCATTTGTTCACGGTGAACAGGATGCAAAATTTGACGAAAATATGGCAATTTACGAAAAGGCATTGACATATTTTATTAATGACTTTAGAGCATATTTTGGTAATAACGATATGCCTGTAGTTGTTACAGAGGCATTGACAAATAGTGCCAAATATTCAAACACTTTAAGAGAAATTCAAGGAAATGTTGCTAAAAATATGAAGAATGTTTCTTTGATTAAAACACGCGATCTTTACACCAACACATTTGAGCCTTGGCACTTTGGTGCAGAGAGCAACAATATTTTGGGTAATAGAATTGCAGCTGAGATTATCTCTTATAACGACACAAGAGTTGTTGAATCAATTCTTGAGGAAACAATTAATGTGCCTTACGGAGTGAAGGTTGAACTTCCTCAATATGTAAAAGCAAGCTTTACTAACTATTATACGGGTTACGTTAAAGTTGAAGAATATTCTGATTACGACATTAATAAGCTTGGCGAACAGGATGTTAAATTTACAGTTAAAACCACCCGAGGCGTGAAGGAATTTTCACTTAAAGTAAATGTAAGTGATAAGGTTGCTTTCGTGGACGGTAATTTGAATGAATATTCAGATGCAAAGAAGAATCTTTTGCCTAACAGTCTTGGCGAATTTTTCGTAATCAAAGGTGAAAGTGGACTCTATATCGCGGCCGATATCAAAGACGGTGAAATTTGGACTGATGGTGAAAATTGGAAGCGCGGTGATATGGGTCAAAAGGGAAATGATAACTTTATTATTTACCTTACAGGCTCAGATGTAACCAATAGAACAACAATTTGCTTAAGTGCAGCAAATCTTTTAAGAGTTTATGGCAATGGCATAAGTCTTAACGATAATGACATTACCTTGGAACTTGGAAATAAGGTTTATAATAAGAAACTTTCAGATTATGAATATCACGTTACAACTAAAGGACTTGCTAACTGTGGCGAGTCAAATGGTATGACGCTTGAAATTTACATCAGCTATAAAGATTTGGGAATTACAAATCCTGATGATATTAAGATTTGCTTCAATTATAGAAATATAGTTGAAAATGTTGGTGCTCCTCAGAATACAAAAATTGTTATAGATAACTATTTCATTAGTGGCAATCTTGTTGATATTCCTGAAGCGGACCTCAATTCTTATTTTTCAATTAATGATTTGATTCAGTAATTATGGATAAAAACGAAAGATATAGTAGATACAAATATCTTACAGGGCTTAATGCTTGGGAAATAGCCAGTTACAGTGATCCCGATAATCGTATTGTATTGAACGATGGCCCAAGCGGACTTCGCAAGCCCCTTAAAAATGGTTTTACAGAACAAAATGAAGTAATTCAAACAGTTTGTATGCCAACTCCTAGTGCATTGGCGGCATCCTTTGACAAGGATGCCTGCTACGAAACGGGGGAGCTTATAGCAAAAGAATGTCTTCATCATAATACTAACATTTTATTAGCACCGGGTATAAATATTAAAAGATACGTTATGTGTGGAAGAAACTTTGAATATTTTTCAGAGGATCCATATCTAACTGGTGTTTTGGCAGCAAATTACGTTAACGGACTTGAAGATAAGGGTGTTGGAGCATGTGTTAAGCATTATGCTTGCAACTCTCAAGAGCACGGAAGAACTATAAACAGCAGTGAGGTTTCTCTTCGCGCACTTAATGAAATTTATTTAAGAGGATTTAAGTATACTCTTAAATATTCCAATCCTTCTTCAATAATGACCTCCTACAATAGAATTAACGGAGTTTATGTTAACGAGTCCGAATATTTGTTGCAAAAGAAATTAAGACAGGAATTTGGATTTAGAGGTCTTATAATGTCCGACTGGTGTGCAGTTAGTGATAAAGGCAAGACCTTTAGAACGGGTCTTAATATAGAAATGCCACTTGCCAAAATGAGTTATGAGTTTATGGACAGGGGCTATGGAAAGTCATTTGATGATAATGATTTAATTAAGTTAGATAATGAAATTTATCAAACTGTTTCCAAATTCAAGGACACGAAGCCACTTGATGAGCTTGACCTTGACAAGCTTCATACTCAAGCGGTAAGCGTGGCTGAAAAAACAGTAGTTCTTGCTAAAAATGATAGAAATTATCTTCCCATTAGTAAGAATGAAAAAATATTGGTTTTGGGATATTTTGCAAATCACGCTCGCTTTGTAGGAAAGGGAAGCGGTTGGGTTAACGCTTATCGTGATACAACTTTTCTTGACGTTTTGGACGCAAACAAAGTAGATTACGATTTTCTTGAGTGCTTTGATGAAGAAAAAGCAACGGTTAGTCGTGATGAATTGCTTAAATATGAAAACAAATATGATAAAGTACTATTATTTTTGGGTCAATATCAGCACGATGAGTCTGAGGGAATTGACAGAAGCACGATTGAGCTTCGCCCACAGCAAATTGAAGTGTTAAAAATGGTTAAGGAAGTGTTTAATACCTTTGCAACCGTTTTGGTAAGTGGAAGCGTTGTGAATGTAGAGGATGTTTACAACCTGTCAACTTCAATGATGATTACTTATCTTGCGGGTGAGGGACAAAGCGAAGCGATTTTCAACAATTTGTTTGGACTTCATAATCCAAGCGGACGATTGCCTGAAACATGGATTTCCTCTTTGTCGCAGAATCCCATAAATAAGGAATACGCAAGACGCGATATTTATCATACATATTATCACGATGATATTTATGTTGGCTATAGATATTACGATTTACAGTATAACGGATTTATTTTACCGTTTGGTTTTGGATTAAGCTATTCAAAATTCAGTTATTCAAATTTTGATTGTGCTCTTGAGGGTGACAAAATTAAAGTTATGCTTGATATCACGAATGAAGGTGAATATGACGGTGAAGACGTTATACAAGTATATATAGGAAAGAAAAATTCCAATATATACAGACCTATTAAAGAGCTAAAGGCATTTGCCAAGGCATATGTTAAGGCAAATGAAACAAAGCGCATTGATATTGAGGTGGATATTGATGATATTAAATCTTATAGAGACGCCACGGACTCATTTGAGCTTGAGGGCGGAGAATATGAGATTTACATTGCATTAAATACCGATAAAATTATCAATGAATCAAAGATTAATCTTGACGGAGTTGAATTTGAGAAAAAATCCAAGCCCGACGCTTTAATTCAAAGGGAAGTTCCTTCAAAATACACCTTGGATACGCCTGCTGGTATATTGTTTGAAAACGATTGGTTTAAGCAATACGTTAAGGATAACAATTTGCCGATCGACGTTGAAGATTTTGAGAAAAAGCTGTTTTGGATTGACTCAAAGGCACTTCGAGTTACCATTTGCGATGGTGATATCAATATTACCTATGAGCAGATGGAAGATTTAGTTAATTTCTTGAATGAAAATTCAGAAATTAACAAAAAAATCAATTTTGATGACATCGTAGTTAAATACAGACCGTGGTGACGGAAAAACACAAAATTTAATTAGTTGATTAATAAATTAATCATAAAATCTTTTTTAAAGGAGAAAGAACTATGAAAACATCATTAAAAACACTTATCGTTGTATTGGTTGTTCTTCTTGCATTTGCAGTATTGACTGCTTGTGATATGGGTACTCAGCCTACAACAACTCAAGCTCCTGCTTGTGAGCATACTGGCGGCACAGCAACATGTGACAGTTTAGCCGTATGTGAAAAATGTGGTGAAAGCTATGGCGAAACACTTGCTCACACCACAGTAACAAGAAGTGGCAAACCTGCTACATGTACTGAACCCGGTTTGACAGACGGTTCATTCTGTTCAGTATGTGGCGAGGTTTTCACAGCACAGGAAGTTATTCAACCTCTTCAGCACACCGACGGTGATGATAAAAATCATACTTGCGACCGTGAAGGCTGTGACGAAGTGTTGTCAAAGTGTGAAGCAGCAGATGGCTCACATAACTGTGCAGTATGCGGAGAAAAATTGTCCGAATGTGAAGCTGCGGAAGGTTCTCACAACTGTGAAATTTGTGACGCAGTATTAAGCGAATGTAAAGCAGGCGCGAATTCACACAACTGTGCAGTTTGTGGCAAGGAGTGGTCCGAATGTAAGGCAGCAGAAGGCTCACACAACTGTGAAATTTGCGGCAAAGAATGGTCCGAATGTAAAGCAGCAGAAGGCTCACACAACTGTGAAATTTGTGGCAAGAAATGGTCCGAACATAAATATGACAATACTTGCGATACCTCCTGTAACATTTGTGCTGAAGAAAGAGAAATAACTCATACTGAAGAGATTATTGCCGGCAAGGATGCTACTTGTACAGAAGCAGGTCTTACTGAAGGTAAGAAGTGTTCAGTTTGTGGTGATATTCTTCTTTCTCAAACAAGAATTCCTTCACCCGGACATTCTGAAGTAATTGATGCAGGCAAACCCGCTACATGTACAGAAAATGGTCTTACTGAAGGTAAGCATTGTTCTGTATGTAATGATATAATTGTTGCACAGAAAGAAATAATTGCACAAGGACACGTGGATAAAAACGCAGACTTTGAATGTGACGTTTGTTATAACGATCTTTGCACAGATCACATTCCTGGTGAAGCAGTAGAAGATAATAGAGTTGATTCCACATGTACAAAGGCAGGCTCATACGAGCTTGTTGTTAAGTGCTCAAGATGTGGAGAAGAGATTTCAAGAGAAACTAAAGCGCTTGAACTTGCATCTCATACAGAAAAAGTTCTTGCTGCAGTTGACCCTGATTGTGTAAATTCAGGTCTTACAGAGGGTAAGGAATGTGCAGTTTGTGGCACAACAATAGTAGCACAAAAAGTTCTTGGTGCATACGGACATGCTGATACAGTAGTTCCCGGCAAGGCAGCTACTTGTGAAGCTACAGGTCTTAAAGATGGTAAGAAATGTTCAGTTTGTGGTGAAACAACACTTGAACAGGAAGTAATTCCTGCAAAGGGACATGCATACGGTGACGTTGTTTATGTATGGAGTGAAGACAACTCCACTTGCACAGCACAAAGAGTTTGTGCAAACGACTCCACACACGTTGTTGGTGAAGCAACAATTGTTTCTACAGTAACACTTAACGTTACTGCAACAAAGGTAACATACACATTCACAGCAGGCACACAGACAAAGACAGTTGAAGCTGACGTTGTTCTTGAAAACAATATCGCAACAATTAATGCTCATGCTATTAAGAATAGAGTTGCATCTCACGACTATGTTAAGTTCGGCTTCCATGATGCTACAAAGACATATACATTCACAATTTACTATTCAGAGGTTGACGTTTGGGACGGTGTATCCGTAAGCACATCTCTTGCGGGTTCAGGTACAGCTGAAGATCCTTATCTTATACAGAGCGCGGCTGACCTTGCATACGTTGCGCAAACAGTAAACGCATTGGCGGGCGGTAAGGTTGGTTTCACAAAACAATATATGAAATTGACAAAGAGCATTGACCTTAATGGAAACGAACTCAATATTGGTGTATACATACAGGGCGGAAGAAAAGGCTTTGGTGGATACTTTGACGGTAACAACTGTACAATCAGAGGTATTAATTCTACTAAGCCTTTGTTTGGTACTGTTGAAGTAGGATACGTTAAGAATCTTAGCGTTTACGGAAACGTAGATGGTGGTTCTGCATCCGGTAACTATTTGGGTGGTTTGTCAGGTATTCTTTACAACAAGGCAACACTTGAAAACGTAACAAACTATGCGAATGTTTATGGTAGAGCTGCTATTGGTGGTCTTACAGGACAGATGTATGCAGATACAAATGTTAAAAACTGTGTAAACTATGGAACAATTGTTTCTAACCTTTATCAGGTTGGTGGAATTGGCGGCGACGGTAAAGCTAACTTTGTAAACTGTGTAAACTTTGGTAGCATTTCAAGTGAAACCAATGACTACGTTGGTGGTATTTCCGGTTCTGCTGCTAAATCAACTGCTACATTTGTTGATTGTGTCAACTATGGTACAGTAAGTGGTAGACAGATTATCGGTGGTATCGTAGGTGGTGCAGGTAAAAACCTTCCTACAGATTGTGTAAACTACGGTCCTGTTGAGGCAACTGATGGTAATTCCGGAGATATTTACGGTAAACAAGTTATTTCTTGATTTTTTACTGATATATAAATTACGCAAGAAAGGGCATTTGCCCTTTCTTGCCACATAAAAATGGAAAAACGAGGTAAACAATTATGAAAATTAAAGGTATTTGTTTATTATTGTTGGTGCTTTTGGTGTTTTCTTTAGTTTCGTGTATCCCGGAAAATAATGCTAAAGATGGAGTGATTGTGACGGGAACTGAAAAAATTATTAACGTATATTTAATTGCAGGACAGTCCAATGCCGTAGGTTACGGTATGGATACGGGCAATAAAATTGCAAAATCCGACGAGAGATTTACACAAGGATTTGACAACGTTTTATATTATGGTTCTCAAGAGCGTTGGAACGGTGGCAATCTTGACGAAGAGTTTCAACCTGTAAAGCTTGGTATGGGCGTTCAGCCCACGCGCTCAGGTGCTGAAATTGGTATCGCTAACGCCGTTGGCAATTATGATGAAATGAGTGCAATTATCAAATGCGCTTGGGGTGCTACTCATCTTTATCCCGATTCTCAATACGAGGTTTCCTTAAAGCAGGGAACTTGGACTTCACCAACGTATATTAAAAATAATAATGTTGATATGTCAAAAAATCCTTTGATTGGCAATATGTATAATCGCTTTGAAGACACGGTTGCCAAGGGTATTCAAATGTTGATTGAAGACGGCTATACACCCGTTATCAAGGGCGTTTGGTGGATGCAGGGTGAGGCAGAAATGTTCACACTTGAAATGGCATCTGAATATAGAGAGCTGCTTGAAGCTCTTATTTATGATACAAGAAATATGCTTAGTGAGGTTTCGGGTTATGATTGTGGCAACGTGCCATTTATCTGCGGACTTCCTAAGTGGAACGAAAAGAATAGTGCTGCCCCCACATATCAAGGTATGGTAAGAACGGCTATGACAACGGTTGCAGACAGTGTTGACAATGTTGGTTGCATTGACTGTATGCCCCTTACTCAACACGATGACTGGCATTTCAATGCACAGGGTCAGCAATATCTTGGAGAAGCATTTGTAACGCTTCTTGAAACCTTTGAAATAGAAAACAATTCATATTTTAATGAAAAAGTAAGCATAAACAATGAAATTAAGCTTTTGCCCGATGAAAACGGACTTGAATTCCGCGCTAATTTAACTAATTTTGATAGCAAAAATGGTTATGAATACGGATTTATCTTCGTTCCCACAGCAAAGCTTGATGAACACAATATCAATGGAGATTACTTTACCGCATTAGCTGAAGCTTATGTTCCTTATAATCAAGTAAAAGCCGAGGTTAAGGTTGATAAAATCGATGAGGATTATTCCAATATCTATTTTAGCGGTAAGTTATCCAATATACTTTATGAGGATTTAAATACCTCATATACTGCTATTGCCTATATTAAAAATCCTGAGGGAATGTATATGTATTCTTCAAGATGCGTTTCTGATAGTCTTTCAAGACTTGCAAGTGTTGAACTTTATCGTGAAGGTACAAATGCGGACGCGGCACAAAAGATTGTTAATGCAGGTATCAATTTTTTGAACGGTGTTTCCTTTGAAGACCGTGAAAATGAAGCTGATTTCGAACTTATAGTTGACAAAACACTTGAACTTGGATTGTCCGAAAAGGCTTCAACTTATAAATTAGAGGTAAAAAAGTCAATCGATATTGATTACTTTGTAAAATTTACTTCTAACAATCCCGAAATAGTGAGTGTTGATGAGAACGGTGTTTTGACACCTCACAAGAAGGGAAATGCTAAGATTATCGTTGAATGTGCAGGAAAATCAGTAACTATTGACATAACTGTTGGAGATCTTAGTATGGGCGGTGTCGTTTTCGATACTGAAATTTCAAGCGGAGAATATGCCGGAAATGTTATTTTAGCAAATAACAGCAACGTATCGGTTGAGTTTGCTGGAATGATTAAGGACGGCAATCTCTATTTGTCCTTTGAGCTTACTCACGGAGCTTGGAGTCCACTTAATTCAAGCTGGTGGCTCAATGACAACATCGAATTTAAATTGAATAGTGGAGCATCCTACACCGTTATTTTCTATGAGGGTGTTGCAACATATTCAAATAATATTACATACGGCGTATCTAAAACCGTTGAGGTTGATGGTAAGCTTGTAACAACAGTTGAGCTTTGCGTTGAAAACGTGCCTGCTTCTTGCAATATCAAGGTTGGTTTTAATGGAACTAATTTTGGTTGGCTCGGAGCACTTTGGAGTGATAACTCCGAGGTTGCGACAATTGACGCAAATGGTATAACAAAACAATAACCCATTCTTTTAAATGGGAATAAAATTCACCAAAATAGGGGGATTTAAAATGAAATTTAAAATTTTAACAGTATTACTCGTGTTGGTGCTTGTGCTTCTTTGTTCATGTACAGGTAACAACCCCGAACCACAGGAACATACTCATACCTTTGAGGACGCGTATACAAACAATGATACGCATCACTGGTATAAGTGTGAGTGTGGAGAAAAAGACGGTCTCGCTGAGCACGTTTGGAATAACGGTGTAGTTACAATTATTCCTACTGCTGACAACGACGGCTTCAAAACATACACATGTATGGAATGCGGACGTAAAAAATCCGTGAAAATAACTTTTGATGAATACAATGAGAACGAAAACGATAATACCGATTTGGTTCTTGACGGTATGGAATTTTTGGCATCAACTTTCTATAAGCTTGATGAAAAGTTTGAAAATACTCCTTTGACCGTTGAAGCGGATATTTACGTTGATCCTGCATTTACAGGACGCGTAGGTGCTATTTTTAGTAACTATTTGGGTATTAGACAGGACTGGCACTTTGAAATTTCCGAAAATGGTGTTCCAAGATTCTATTACCACGATATAGCAGGAAATATTAAGGATGTCAAGTTTAATGAAGTTGACGTAAGAACTGGTGATTGGGTACATATCGCTTTCACTTTCGATTATGCAAATAAAACAATGTCCGTTTATCTTGACGGTGAGCTTGCTCAAAGTATAGCTATAGTTAATGACTTGGCTGAAGATATTACAAGATATGGCTTTATTCTTGGCGGTGACGGAAGAAGAGGAAATGGTGTCTATTTTAAGGGACAAATTAAGTCCATCGCAGTATATTCAGATGTAAGAACTGCCGAAGAACTTGTTGAATCCGCGACAAACGGAATCGTTAGCAATGCAGATAATATTCTTGTTCATTACGAGCTTAATAAGGATAGCGGCAAGGATGATATTCAGGACTTGTCACCCAATGGTAATGGTATTGCTAAGGAATGGATTGATTCTCACGAGCCTTCATTTGATTATTCATATTCATTTGCAGTAGTTGGTGATACACAGTGGCTCATACAAAACATTCCTGAAAAGTTTGAAGGCATTTATGATTGGATTCTTGATAATGCAGAATCTAAAAAAATCGCTCACGTAATGGGACTTGGTGATATTACTGAAGAATGGAATAACTCAAAAAGTGAAGCTGAGTGGATTCTTGCTCAAGAATATATTTTCAAGCTTAATGGCGTTGTACCTTATTCATTGATTCGTGGTAATCACGATGAATCTAAATACTTTGCGAAGTATTTTGCCAACGAAGCTTATATGAGTCAGTTTGGTGGATACTATATGGTTGAAGGAGATATTAGAAACTCCTATAAGACATTTACAGCTGGAACAACGGATTATTTGTTATTGACACTTGACTTTGCTCCAAGTGATGAAATGCTTGAATGGGCAAACGCAGTAGTACTTGCACACCCCAATCATAGAGTTATTGTTACAACACATGGATATCAGGGCTTCGACGGTGGTCACCTCAACTACGATAACACAATGAGTAGTGGAGGTATGGGATCTGGAAATGACGTTGATAACCTTAATAGAAATTATAATGACGGTACTAACGTTTGGGATAAATTTGTTTCAAAGCATCCAAACATTATTCTCGTTATGAGCGGTCACGTTCCAACAGAAGATGTTCTTGTATTGCAATCGGAGGGTGATCATGGTAATATTGTAAACCAGTTGCTTATCAACCCACAGTGGATGGATCCACAAAAGGGCGGTGTTGGTATGGTATGCATGCTTTACTTTAACGAAGATGGCAGCAAGATGGACGTTGAGTGGATTTCTACTGATACAGGTAAGTATTATCAGGAACACAATCAGTTTACAATTGATATGACAAATTCCATCAATGCTCCTGCACATAGCTTTAAAGATACTTATAACGAAACATCACACCACAAGGCATGTGATTGCGGATATATTTACGATGCAGAACCCCATGTATTTGACGGCGGTGTTTGCAATGAAGAAGGATTTATGGTATACACTTGTGAATGCGGATATCAGAGAATAGCATCCGCTTCTAATGATCCCATAGCTCTTGAACTTCAATCGTTGCTTGAAAAGTATTACAATAACGGTATTTACTATAAGAGCACAGTTGTTGGTACAGGTACTTCTGTTGATGTATTCTACAATACAGAAAAATTCTGGGATGCAAACGGAACAGAACTTGGTACAGTTGCAACTACACTCACATTAAGAGATATTATCTTGGGTAAATACGGAGATTTGAGCCTCGACCTTGGTTGGAACAGTAATGCAGGTATCTATACATCTGCAAATGAAAGCACAATTGCAGGCTTTAAGGCATTCGTAGGTTATGATTCTAACGATGTTACAAAGGTAACCGTTGAAGAACTCAATTATCATGTAATTATCAAGCTTTGGGCTGGAGATAGTGTAGCAGCTACAACTGAGGTTGGCTTATATGCAACGATAACAAATATTATTAACTACGTAACAAATCCAATAATGATGTATGTAAAATCCGATGCTCAGGGTATGTGCAAAGTCGTAACTCCTACAGTTGAAGGCTATGTTGCTGAGTATGATACTATTATTATTGATGCAAAGCATTCAAGTCTTGAAAAGACAGTTTATTACTCAACCGTTTCTACTTGGGACGGAACTAGCGTAAGCGAAAGCTTGCAGGGAAGTGGTACTGAAGAAGACCCATTCCTTGTTACAAGCGGTGCTGACCTTGCTTATATAGCAAAGGTTGTAAATGAAGCAGGGGCTATGGTACCCAACTTCTCAGGCAAATATTTCAAGATGACACAGAGTATTGATCTTAACGGTCATAATCTCAACATCGGTGATTTCCCTGGTTGGAGTGATAGAAAGGGCTTCTATGGTTACTTTGACGGTAATCACTGTACAATTAGAGGCTTGAACAATACTAAATCATTGTTTGGTACTATTGAAACCGGTTATCTAAAGAATCTTTCCGTTTACGGTGAGGTGAACGGTAATACTACAATCGGTGGTATAGTTGGCTATGTATATAATGGTGGTGTACTTGAAAATCTTACTAACTATGCTACTGTCATCGGTGTTAGCACACTTGGTGGTGTAGTTGCCAATTCCGAAGAACAGATGTCAACTGTAATCAATTGTGTAAACTATGGTAACGTAACCGGTAAAAGTTATATTATTGGTGGTGTCGCAGGTTCAGGTGGACACGATATCAAGAACTGTGTAAACTACGGTAACATAACAAGTACAGCAAGTGACTGTGTTGGCGGTATTGCGGGATCCACAAAGGCTACAGGCAAGATTGAAAATTGTTATAACTACGGTAACATTCAAGCAAGTGGCAAAGCTGCCGGTATCGCTGGTGAAGCCAATAAGCTTATTGAAGGATGCGTAAACTATGGTAATGTTAACGGCACATGGGGGCTTGGAGGTATCGTTGGTTTAACGCTGAGTCAGAATTCAATAACTATCAATAGATGTATAAACCATGGTAATATTACAGGTACATCTACTGCAGTTGGTGGTATATTTGGTATTTTAGAGGGTAATACATCTGCTACAGGTATGGCAATTATTACAGAATGCATAAATATTGGTAATGTTCAAGGCACATGGGGTGTTGGTGGTGTCGCTGGTGATACAAATGGAGTGATTTCCGGATGTGTAAATAATGGCACAATTACCGCTCCCGGTCAAGTTGCTGGTATAGTAGGTAAAGCATACGGAAAGGTAACTGAATGTACCAACAACGGCCATGTAAAAGCTACCACGGATATTGCGGGTGGTATAGTTGGTCAGCTCTATGCTACCACACATTTTGATTTGATAAATACTACTAATGTAAACAACGGTGTGGTTGAAGGCTCTAACTCGGGCGACATTATCGGTAAGAAATAATCATTAGTTTATACTTTCTTATATTGGTTTAATTAGTAAATCACAGAAAGTCAATTTTATCATATAAAATTATTATAAGTGTTAAGGCGAAAGCATATTTCGTCTTTCGCCTTAACACCGACAAGATTTTTCTTGTAATAAAGTATATTTAGTGTAAAATATATTTTCTTATGAAAAAAATCATACAAATAGGAGTTTTTAGTATGTTGAGATTAAGAAATGAATATCCAAGACCGCATTTTAGAAGAGACGAGTGGTTATCATTAAACGGAATATGGGAATTTGAATTTGATGATAATCATGATGGTGATTTGAGAGGAATTTATAAAGGCAATGTGAAATTCTCAAAGGAAATCAACGTTCCTTTTACATATCAATATGAGGATAGTGGAATCGGGGATAAATCATTCCACGATACTTTATGGTATAGAAAGAGCTTTGTTTATGATAAACTTGATAAGAATGTAATACTTGGATTTAATGCGAGTGATTATATCACTACAGTTTGGGTTAACGGACATTTTGCGACCTCACATCAAGGTGGTTTTGCTCCTTTTACAGTCGACATTACCAAATTTGTTCTTGAAGGAGATAATACAATCGTTGTCAAGTGCTTTGACCCACTTGACCCAACTATTCCAAGAGGCAAGCAATCTTGGTTAAATGATCCATTTAGCTGTTGGTATATACCTAATAGTGGTATTTGGCAGAGTGTTTGGATTGACTATGTTGGCAAGGATTCCATTGAAGATTTTTCAATTACTCCAGATATAGATACCAATTCTTTTAGTGGAGAAATCAAACTTAGAAATTCACTTGCTGATTTGATTGAAATTAAAGTTTATTATGATAATAAACTCATTAAGCGCCAGATGATTTCCCCAGATGGTAAATATACTCGCTATAGTGTTAATATGATGGAGCTTAATTTTGTTGATGAGGTAACTTATTGGGCGCCTGAGCATCCCAATCTTTTCTATGTTGATATTAGTGCATATAAAGATAACGAACTGCTTGATACTGTTCACACAAGATTCGGTATGAGAAAGATTAGTGTTCAAGATGGACGAGTATTGCTTAATAACAAACCTCTCTATCAGCGCTTGATATTGGATCAGGGATATTGGAAGGATTCCGGTCTTACTCCCCCAAGCATTGAGGAGATCAAGAAAGACGTTCAGATTACTAAGGATATGGGCTTTAACGGTGCAAGAAAGCATCAGAAGTTTGAGGACCCTTACTATTACTATTATGCGGATGAAATGGGACTTTTAACTTGGTGCGAAATGCCTTCGGCTTATAATTTCAATGCTGATGAAGTAGCATACATTACCAAGGAGTGGCAGGAAATCGTTAATACCGCAAAGAAATTTTCATCAATCATCACTTACGTTCCGATTAATGAATCTTGGGGTGTAAGAAAAATAATGCTTAATCATGAACAGCAGAATTTTGCATCATCTTTGTATTATTTAACAAAAGCAATTGATCCTTCAAGACTTGTTTCTACAAATGACGGCTGGGAAAATATGTCCGACAGTGACATTTTGGCAATACATGACTATTCAAGCTTGGGTCGAGAACTAAATGCAAGATATAACGAAGGGACATATGATGATGCTTTCCAAACATTTAGAAAAGTTCTTGCAAATAATAACCCCTATCTTGGTCAGCCCGTATTGTTTACGGAGTTTGGTGGAATTATGTTTGAAAAAGACCAAAGAAACGGCAACTGGGGATATAATTCTGCAGCGAAAAATTGTGATGAGTTTTTTAATAGATTGGAAGAACTTATAGATGGTATTAAAGAATGTAAATTCCAAGGCTTCTGCTATACTCAGCTCACTGATGTTCAGCAGGAAGTTAACGGCTTGCTTGATGATGAACACAATATTAAGGTTGATGTTGAAAGATTAAGTAAAATTATATCAAAATAATTATGCGAAAATATCTTTTAAAAAACGTTGGTGATTTTTATAAGGCAAATTTGCATGTTCATACAACTGTTTCTGACGGGGATTTTTCCCCTGAAGAAGTAAAGCAAATGTATATGGAAAAGGGATATTCTATCGTTGCCTTTACCGATCACGAGGTTATGGTGCCACACCCAGAGCTTACCGATGAAAACTTTGTTGCTCTTACGGCAACCGAGATAAGCACAAATAACAGAGTTGATTGTGATTTCTCATTTGCAAAAACGTACCATTTAAATATTTATTCCCCTGATGAAAACAAAAATTGCTTTAGTACGTTTAACAAGAACAAGATGTGGCTTGAACATTCGTATCAATATATTACAAAAGAGCAAGAAGCATCGCAATATAACCGTATTTATGATGTTGAAGACGTCAACAAGGTAATAAAAATGGCAAATGATGAGGGATGCTTGGTTTCATATAATCATCCTGTGTGGTCCTTGCAGAATTATTCCGATTATGCAGGTCTTAAAGGATTGTGGGGAATTGAGCTTTACAACACGGGATGCGCAAGAAATGGATATTTTGATACCGCACAGCCGTTTGATGATCTTTTGAGAAATGGAGAAAAGGTTTTCCCATTGGCTACTGACGATGCGCACAAATTGAGGGATTGCTTTGGCGGATACGTTATGATAGGTTCAAAAGAGTTGACATACAGCAGTGTTTTTGAAGCATTGAAAAACGGTGAATTTTATGCTTCTACGGGACCTGAAATATTTGAAATCTCAATCAATAACGGCGTTGTTAAAATCGTTACATCACCGGTTGCGTTTGTTGGACTTTCAGCCGATAACAGACATCTGTTTTCCCAAAGAGATGAAGAAAATCTGTTAACTGAAGTTGAATTTGACATTGCTTGGCATCTGAATATGGAAAATCAGGGCATAAATAAAAATCCATATATTCGTATTACTTTGGTGGACGGAAATGGAAATACTGCTTATAGCCGTGCATACTTTATTGACGAATTCTATGACTAATAAATAAAAAAGGAGAAGCGAGAGCTTCTCCTTTTTATTATATCTAACCGAAAGGAAGTGAAAATATCAATCAAATTTTTATTTTGTTTTTTGTTTTCTATATTCAATTGGAGAGATTTTATAAAAGTTTTCAAATGATTTTGTGAAATGAGATGCATCGTAAAAACCCGTTCGATACGCAATTTCAGATACGCTCATAGAGGTGTTGGCAAGCATTACAGATGCGGATTCTATTCGCGTTTTGTTGATGTAAGCGGCGGGCGACATTTTGCAAATATCTTTGAATTTTTGGATATATACCGTGCGGGACATATGCGCAATTTGTAACAAATCATCAATTGTGATTTTCTCAAAATACCTTTCATGAATATGTGAAATAGGATCCCGAGAACAAAAAGAAGTGGATCATTGATCCCGATGCGGCAGAGATTGTGAGGAGAATATTCCGCCTTTGTATTGAGGGGAATGGAAACGAGACTATCGCAAGGATTCTCCAAGACGATAAGGTTCTTGTGCCACAAGCCTATTGGCAGAGTAAGGGTATGAGTAGAGGTGGTAAGAAGACACAGCCCGATCCGTATAAGTGGTGCAAGATCACGATAGCCAAGATGCTTGAACAACAGGAGTATTGCGGAGATATCATCAATTTCAAGAGCTATTCCAAATCCTTCCGCAACAAAACCCGCATTGAGAATCCTAAAGAGAATTGGGCGATCTTCAAGGACGTTCACGAGCCGATCATTGACCGTGAGACTTGGGAAAGGGTACAAGAGCTAAGCAAGAATTCCAAACGCTGCAAGCCAAAGAACGAGAACGTGAAGAAAAGCATCTTTACAAATCTTCTTTATTGTGGAGATTGCGGACACAAGCTATGGTTTAACATCAACAAACAAAATCCGAGCATTCGCTTTTACAGTTGCTCCAACTGCAAGGGGCTTCGCGGCACCTGTGAGTCAACGCATTACGTCAGAGAGGATTCCTTGGAGCAGGTGGTGAAGATGGAACTGTTCAAGCTCGCCACCTACCTTGATCTCGACGAGAATGCCTTTGCAGAGCTTTTGGAACGAAAGAGCAACAAGGACTCGATGGCTGAAAGAAAAACGGCAGAGAGTGCCTTGGCGGCGGCTACGGCACGAAGTCAAGAACTGCTCCGGCTATATGAGAGAGTGTATGAGGATAATGTCAATGCCAAGGTGACATACGATTGGTTTATGCGACTGTCTCACAAATACGAGGTTGAGCAAGAAGAACTCAAGAAGCAGATGTTTGGCTTGAAGAACAAGCTTGACCGCCTTAACACCGCACAAAACTCATCGGGCAGCTTTATCCGAGCAATCCATAAGTTTATGACGATGCAAACGCTCACCCCGATTGTTCTTCAAGAACTCATCGACAAGATAGAGGTTTTCCCGATTGAAGGAACAGGCAAGAACAGAACGCATCGACTTATCATTCATTATCGTTTCGTAGGTTGTATCGATCTGCCGAGCATCGTTCCCAAGCACACCGACAAGCTTGACTCACGGCAGGGAGTGGCTATCGAATATCTCCCAAGCGCAGTATAACCCAAAGAAAAAAGAGCAGATGAATCTGCTCAAAACAAGTAAATATTAAGTAAATACAAGCAAAAAAATATCGAGTGTTCTAACATCAGTTATGAACACTCGATATGGTCTGAGTGACAAGACTTGAACCTGCGGCCTCTACCACCCCAACTGGTCAATTTTTAAACTTTCGGTCATTACACATAGTGAATAACGACCTTAAGTTTCATTGTTTGACCTATATTTTGTGCGGAATTAACGGAATTTTTGAACACTAAAGTGATTTAAAAACATAATTGCGTAACAAACTGCGTAGCACAAGGAGTCAAATTGTGTAACAGGGGAATATTATTTTAGATTATAAAAATAAAGTGCAAAATAAAGTGCAAAAATATAATTAATTATCATTTTAATATTGTACTTTATTTGTTTTTGTGATATAATAAGGAGGACGGATTGTTCCAAGAGCCTGTTGTAAATATTCAATCCTTTTGAATTTGTTCCTAATGCATCTGGCGTGAATGGACATCCAACAAAGGAAGCGCACGAAGAGTTGGCTAAATCATTGGCCGCATATATTGAAAGCTTAAATATTTAATAAAAAATAATTTTGAGGTGCTTATGCTTGCAATAAAAAACGCAAAGCTCATACTTGAAAATGAAATAGTAGAGAAAAAGGTATTACTTATCTCCGACAAAATAGAGGGAATAGTAGAAGAAAATGAAATTCCCGAGAGCGCAGAGATTATTGATTGCGATGGCGGTTATGTAACTCCCGGATTTATCGATTTGCACATTCACGGATATTTTGGGAAGGATGTCTGCGATGCAACCGCCGATAGTATCAGAACAATCGCTGGCGGAATCGTTGAAAATGGTGTAACCGGCTTTTTGCCTACAACAATGACAGTTAGTATGTCCGTTATAAATGGCGTACTTAACGCTTGCCGTTCTGTTAAGAATAGCGGTGAATATTATGGCTCTCAAATCCTTGGAGTGCATGCGGAAGGTCCTTTTATCTCCGCATCTAAAAAGGGTGCGCAGGACGAGAGATTTATACTCAAACCTGATGCTGATTTTGTCAAGGCAAATGCAGATATTATTAAGATAATAACACTCGCTCCCGAAGAGGACAAGGATTTCCTTGAGATAAAGAGAATGGCAGAAGAAACAAACGTTGTAGTGTCTATGGGACACACCTCTGCGGACTATAAGACCGCAATGGAAAGCACAAAGAACGGTGTTAAGCACGCAACACATCTCTTTAATGCGATGACTCCTATGACTCATCGTGCACCGGGTGTTGTTGGTGCGGCACTCAATTCCGACGTTTCTTGCGAGCTTATCGTTGATACATATCACGTTGACCCTGCACTCTATGAAATGGTTTACAAGATGAAGGGAAGAAAGCTCTGCTTTATCACCGACTGTTTGCCTGCAGGAGGACTCCCCGAGGGAGAATATACACTCGGAGGCGCAAAGATTATCTATAAGAACAATCTTTGTAAGCTTGAAGATGGAACTATCGCAGGAAGCGTATTGAAGCTCAATAAGGGCGTTTGGAATGTGTATAATAATTCCTCAATTCCGCTTTATGAATGCGTAAACTGTGCAACTCTCAATCCCGCAAATGCTATCGGCGTTGCCGACAAAAAGGGATCAATCGAGATGGGCAAGGATGCTGATATAGTTGTTCTTGATGAAGAATTTAACGTAAAGAAAACAATTATCGGAGGTGTCCTCAGATATGAATCTTAAAATTGAACTTAAGATAGTATTTGAAAGGTATAATTGATGAAAAACGTAGCTAATAATTTTAATCTGTGTTCCACAGTTGTTTCTGCTGAAATTTATGGCGCAGGGCATATTAATACAACATATCTTATAGTATGTGAAGATGGAACCAAGTATATATTACAAAAAATTAATAATAAAACTTTTCCTAATGTGGATGAGCTGATGTCAAATATTTGTGGAGTAACCGAATATATTGCAAATTCTCCCAATCACGGAGAGGAATTACTTTTGGTAGTTCCAACACTTGATAATAAGCCATATTATTTTGATGGGGAAGGTTATTATAGAGTTTATACTTTCCTTTCAGGAGAAACTGTAGAAACCGGTGCCACTCTCAAGCAGTTTGAGCTTGCCGGAAGAGGTTTTGGTCAATTCCAAAATCTTCTTAATGGATACCCAGCGGACAAATTGTTTGATCCCATCAAAAATTTTCACAATACGGTCGATAGATTTGAAAAATTTGAGGCTGCGGTTGATGCTGATTTGATGGGAAGAGTTAACAGCTGTAATGAAGAGGTAGAATTTTTTAAATCAAGAAAAGAGTATTGTTCAAGAATTCTTGACCTTATTGCGAGTGGTGAAATACCGCTTCGCGTGACTCATAATGATACCAAACCCAATAATGTTCTTGTGGATGAGGCAAACGATAGAGTTGTTGGTGTGCTTGATCTTGATACCATTATGTCGGGTAGTATTCTTTATGATTTCGGAGATAGTATTCGTTATGGTGCAAATACCGGAGCCGAGGATGAGATTGATTTGTCTAAGATTAATTTTTCTAAAGAGTATTATGAAAGTTATTGCAAAGGCTTTTTACCACTTGTTAAGCATATGCTTACAGAAGGCGAAAGAACCAATATGCATTTTGGTGCAATGCTTATGACTTACGAATGCGGTATGCGTTTTTTAACCGATTATCTTTCCGGTGACACATACTTTAGAATTCATAGAGAACACCATAATTTGGATAGATGTAGAACACAAATGAAGCTTCTCTCCGAAATGGAAAAAAATGAAGACGTAATGATAGAAATCGTAAAAAAATATTTATAAAGACTAAAGGAGCAGACAATTATTATGCTTTCTACAGAATATACAAAGCTTGATGGTGGCTTTATGCCAATGGCTCTCGTTTGCAAAGAAATGAGAGAGAATACAAAGGACAACGGACAGGACATCGTTGTTGCGGTTGAAAGAAATCAAGGCTATACATACGTTTATAAAACAAGAATATATAAAGACGGAACAGGTCACGACGAAGAAAACTGCAAATTTATCGATAGAATTGCAAAAACTCTTTTGTGGGTAGCAGGTGGTTATAAGATCACAGTTGCAGGAAGCGAAGTCGTTGGCGAATATATCAAAAATACTTTCTGCTATGGTGGAACAAGAGATTTCGATGTTAGGTTTATGGAGAGAGTATATGAAAGACCGTTTGAGGTTGTTGTAACCGATCTTGAACACGCGCCCGTGGAAAAAAGCTCTGCTTCTCCCGTAGGTAAGCACCTTGATGGATGTCGTATCGGTTTTGATGCAGGCGGATCGGACAGAAAGGTGTCTGCAGTAGTTAACGGTGAAACCGTATATTCCGAGGAAGTAGTTTGGTTTCCTAAACTCAATAGCGATCCCAATTATCACTATGAGGGAATACTGAGTGCTATGAAAACTGCCGCATCGCACATGCCGAGAGTTGATGCTATCGGTGTATCGAGCGCAGGTGTTTACATTGATAATAAGATAATGGTCGCATCACTCTTTATTAAGGTAAATGATGACGATTTTGAAAAGAAAGTAAAGAATATGTATATCGACGTTGCGCGCGAGATCGGTGAAAATATCCCGATCGAAGTTGCAAATGACGGTGACGTAACTGCACTTGCAGGTGCTATGAGCCTTGAGGATAACGGAATTCTCGGTATCGCTATGGGCACAAGTGAGGCGGCAGGTTACGTTGATATGGACGGAAACATCACAGGGTGGCTTAACGAACTTGCATTCGCTCCCGTTGACTACAACGAGGACGCAATGGTTGACGAGTGGTCGGGTGATTACGGCTGTGGAGTTAAGTATTTCTCACAGGACGGAGTTATCAAACTCGCACCCTATGCAAATATCGACCTTGACGAAAATCTTTCTCCCGCAGAAAAGCTTAAGGTAGTACAAAACCTTATGAAAGAGGGCGACGAAAGAGCCAAGGCAATCTATGAAACAATCGGTGCATATTTTGGCTATTCACTTGCTTACTACGCTGAATTTTACGATATAAAGCACGTTCTCATTATGGGACGAGTAACAAGCGGTGACGGTGGCGAAATCCTTCTTAATAAAGCAAGAGAGGTAATAGCAACTGAATTCCCCGAGCTCAACGAAAAGATAACCCTCAATATTCCAGACGAAAAGGCAAGAAGAGTAGGACAGTCAGTAGCGGCCGCAAGCTTGCCTAAAATCGGATGATACAATTTAAATATTTTACAATGAGTTATTGATAAAGGAGATCATTATGAATATTTTAGTTACAGGTGGCGCGGGCTATATTGGTAGTCACACGTGTGTTGAATTGCTTAATAAAGGATATAATGTTATTGTTATTGATAACTTTGTTAATTCATCGAAAGAATCTCTGAACAGAGTGAGTCAAATAACTGGAAAAAGCGTTACACTATATGAAGGGGATGTGCGTGACAAAGAATTACTTGAAAGAATATTTACTGAAAATACAATTTCATACGTGATTCATTTTGCTGGCTTAAAGGCAGTAGGCGAAAGTTGTTCAATGCCCATAAAATATTATCAAAATAATCTTGAAAGTACTCTTTCTCTTGTAGAGGTAATGGAAAAATACAACTGTAAAAAGATTGTTTTCTCTTCATCTGCAACTGTATATGGTGATCCCGAGACACTTCCATTGACCGAAAAATGTAAAGTGGGTGGAACTACAAATCCTTACGGTACGTCAAAGTATTTTCAAGAGATAATTCTCTCAGACCTTTGCAAAGCCGACAAAGAGTGGACAGTAGTGCTCCTTAGATATTTTAATCCTGTTGGTGCACACGAAAGTGGACTTATTGGAGAAGCACCATCAGGTATTCCAAACAACCTTACACCATATGTTGCAAAGGTTGCAATAGGTCAGCTTCCATATCTTAATGTATTTGGAAATGACTATGATACGCATGACGGAACGGGAGTACGAGACTATATTCACGTTGTAGATTTGGCAAAAGGTCATGTTGTTGCAATTGAAAAAATAGAGAATTTAGGATGTCATATTTACAATCTTGGCACGGGTGTGGGATATTCTGTTCTTGACCTTGTTAAAGCATTTGGCAAGGCATGTGGACATGATGTTCCATATAGATTTGCTCCTCGTCGCCCGGGTGATATAGCATCTTGTTATGCGGATGCTACAAAAGCTAAAGAAGAACTTGGATGGACAGCAGAGCATGGAATTGATGAAATGTGTGCTTCATCTTGGAATTGGCAAACTAAAAACCCAAATGGATATAACTAAAATGTATACAATTAGCAATAAAAAAATAAAGATTCAAATTAGTGAAATTGGCGCTGAAGTTAGAAGCGTAATATATGATGGCAAAGAACGCGCTTGGCAGAACGAAACAGGTGAGTGGTCGGGATGCGCAATACTCCTTTTCCCATTCGCTGGTTTTAACCGTCTTATTTATGACGGAGTTGATTTCGGTGTTCAAAAGCACGGATTTTGTAGAAGTGAAGAATTCAATCTTGTTTCACAGGCTGAAAACAGCATTGAATTTGAGCTTTGTGCAAATGATAGAACAAGAGCCGTATACCCATATGAATTCGCGTTCAGAGTGAAATATGAGGTTGTGGACTATGGATATGAGGTTTCTTATACTGTAGAAAATAAGGACTCAAAGGAAATTCCTTTTGTTTGTGGAGGACACGAGTCCTTCACGCTCGATAATGAAGTAGAAAACTACTACGTTGAATTTGAAAAGGAAGAACATTTTGACTTTCTTATTCATAATTCAGGTGGTATGCTCACAGGTGAGAAAGTAAATCACGGAGCGGGTAAAATTTTGCCTCTCGAAAATGATTTTACTGATAATAGCGCAACTGTTATTCTTGGCAACATCAATTCAAGAAAAGCAATACTTAAAGATAAGAAAACCGATGAAAAGGTGGTTGAAATCACCTACGACGGCTTCTCAAATCTTCTTTTGTGGCATCCCCACGGCTCAAAAATGCTTTGCATTGAGCCTTGGCAGTGCTTACCCTCATACGTTGATGAAATCAAAGAATTCAAAGAAAGAGATGGCGTAGTAACTCTTGAAAAGGGCGAGCAAATCACCTTTACAAGATCAATCAAATACTAATAAAAGGATTATTATGAATATAGTTAAGCTTGTGCCCGCCTACAAGAGCATAATTTGGGGCGGAAATAAATTGAAAAGTGAATATAGCAAGGATACAGAGATCTCTCCACTTGCAGAAACTTGGGAGCTTTCCTTTCACAAAGATGGTAAAACTATGCTTGAAGACGGTAGAACGCTTTGCGATGTTGTGACCGAAGAAAATCTTGGAGAAAACTGCAAAGCATTTGATTTCTTTCCTGTGCTTGTTAAATTTATTGATGCTCAGGATATAAACGGCAAAAAGGAATTTTCCAATGATACTAATTCATTCTGTTGCTTCACTTGTCTTGATGGTGAGGGAACGATTGGAAATATGCCCATAAAAAAGGGAGAGTCTGTTTTTGTTCCTGCAACCTTTGGTGATTTTGTTGCATCGGGTAGCTTTACATCAATAATTACCACAATTCGCAAATATTATCTAAAGGATAATAAGATTGAAAATGATCTTGGTGAAATAATCGCGTACTCAACATCCAGCGATTTAGACGGTATGCTTAAGTACTGTGGTCTAAAAAGCTGTAAATAACAATTGGATAATAGAAAAGAGGGCATTTTGGAGAAAGCTCCAAAATGCCCTTAAAGTATTGATAAATAAAGAAAAATGGAGGGGGCCGTAACATCGGACACCACTCCATTTTGGGTCTAAGTGACAGGACTTGAACCTGCGGCCTCTACCACCCCAAGGGGCATATTTTTACCACTTTCCGAGTAATTTCCCCATATATTTGTTAATATATCACCGTATTTGTTAATATATTTCTGTAAATAATGGGATATCGCTCCACTTTTGTCACATTCGTGTTCAACTTTTATCACAAGTTGATACAAATAGTTGATACAAAATCAGAGGAACTACCGTATATTTCATCTCTGTATATATTATAACATTTGGCTTTTTAAGAGTCAATATTGAATACAAAATAATCTTAAAATTTTATATTATATTAAAGAAAAGAGCTCACCCTACTATCATAGACTATGAGTTCCAAAAATTTAGAGTGAACAAGTCCGTTTTTATCAGACTTATTCACTCTTTTGTTTGTATGAAAATTAATTTGTTGTTATTTCATACACAAAAAGTCATCGACCACATTTTGCAGATGGTCGATGTCTAATTGTTTTTTGTTGCAAAGTTCCACAAGTTTTTGGGATTTATCGCGCTCGTCGGTGATATCTGTTATTTCGCAAAGAACACTAATATTATCAAGTGTGCTAATAACAGCTATTCCGTAGCTTGTGCGGGTATACTCGCCGTTGTAATAAGTGGTTTCTGTAAGTACGTATTTGTAATTCATTTCATCACCTCCTTTCTTCAAAAAATTGGAGAGTGAGAAAAATACAAATAGTACTTATGTCCGAAAAAACACATATATATTACCTATTTATTAAATAAAATTCTTCAAATAATTACTTATTTTGCGGTTTTTATGTAGAAAATATTGAATATATATGTCATTTATGGTATAATTTTGTCAAATAATCAATTTGAAAGGGAATACCAATGTTACAATTTCTATTAACACTATGCGACGAAAAATATCACAGTCGGATTGAATACATATATAATCGTTTTCACGACGATATGATGAGATTTGCGATTAGCAAATTTAGAAGCATGGATAGTCACAATCCTGTCCTTGATGCAGAGGATGCTGTTCAAAGAGCATATTTAAGAATAACAAAATATATACATAATCTTAGGTTTCCAATGCACGATAACAAACTTAGATGTTATGTTTTTTCGGTTGTTTTGCATGAAGTTATAAGAATTTCTGAAGAAAATGTTAAAGATTTAGAATTTCGTGAAGAAATTTTCGTCGATGACGGGTATAATATTATAGAGGATATCGACATCAAGTTAATGTATGAAGACGTTGTTAAGGCGATTGAAAACCTTGACCCCGTGTATAGCACTACCTTGCTTCTTAAATATGAAAGGGGACTTTCACCCACTGAAATAGCAGAAATGATGGAAATACCCGAAAAGACAGTTTATACTCGACTTTCAAGAGGCAAAAAGATGTTGAGAGATGCTTTGAAAGGAGAATGATATGGATAACAAAACAAATCAGGAGCTTTTCAAACAGGCATTGGTTGAAGGCGTAAATAGGCGTCTTGACCGTGAGATAGATGCTTGTGATGAAGAAATTACTTATTCGCGCAGGCATATTAAAAATATGGCGCGTATAGTGAATGGAAAACAGATTAAGAAGCCACTTAATAGGAAAATGATAGCAATTCTCGTTGCTGCTGCAATTCTTCTCCTTGCAGGTTGTGCTATTATCTATCGTAATGAAATTCGTGAATTTATTACAGATATTAGAGAACGTTTCGTTAAGGTTAGTTTTTCTGAAGGTGAGAATGAAAGCCAAAATATAGAAGAAATTTATGAGCTTACATATGTGCCAGAGGGATATGTTTTGACAGAAGAAAGTATTACTCGTATGGGAATTCAATACAAATTCACAAATGAAGAGGGTGAATCAATTAAATTTATACAACAACCACTTGATAGTTCCAGTTTTTCAGTTGATATTGAGCACGGTGATTATGAAATTATTAATATAGGCGAATATGGAATATATTATCGTCAAATAAACACCGGTTATTGCTACATATGGAATGACGGTAAATATGCTATGCAACTATATGTGTCCAATGAACTACCAGAGCAAACTTTGACGTTAATCATTAATGGAATTAATACGAAATAAACATACAAAACACCACAAATTATACAATTTGAGGTGTTTTTATTTTTTTTGTGAAAATTTGAAGAATTTTGTCAAAAAAATGGGTAGTATAATGTAGAGTATATAAAAAATACTCAAATTTTTATATTTTAGAGGTGAAAGTTATGAAAAAAACAATCAAATCAATCATTTTAATTCTGATGTCAATACTTATGTGTTTGACGAGCATTCCTGTTTGCGCGGCAGAATCGGAAAACCAGGTGATGCCGCGTTTGTCACATATTGGCGGCGCATCCTTTTCTTTTGATGCTACAAGTTCTGTTGGATATATCTATGCAAATTATACAGGGTATTCCCCAAGCTTTGTTAGTGCAAAATTAACGGTTAAAGTTGAAAAAAGATTTCTTTTTGCTTTTTGGAATGATGTTGGCACGTGGACCTCAACTTCTACTGATCTTGATGGTATATTTTATCATGAAATGTCCCTTAACGGTTCCGGTACATATCGTGCAACGTTTACGCTTGAGGTAACAGGCACTGATGGTACAGTTGATGTAATTACTGATACCATTGAAAATAAAACTTAACAAAAAATATAAAGCTATACAATGGCTCTCGATGACATACTAAAAATCCATCGTTAAGCGCCACACGCTCCCGAAGTTGTAATAAAAACACTTCGTTGAGCGAACTAAATAATCGAGCTGCCGCGTGCTTGCTCAAATCCTAAAATGGAAAATCTTACACGCGCTCCCGGTGACGTAATAAAAACCCACCGCTGAGCGCCACATGCTCCCGAAGCTGTACTAAAAACACTTCGCTGAGCTTGATACATAATGAACCGTTTCCGATACCGTACTAAAAACATATCGCTGAACGCACATATAGCAACTCCGGGCGCTGTACTAAAAATACGCCCCGAGTTGCCCTAACAAGAGATTTTCTAATTAAAACTAATACTAAGGCAAGACCCAACTCGGTTTTACGGTGAAAACCACAATATTTCAGAACATCTATTATCATCAAATAATATAGGAGGATAATTTTTATGGCAATCATTCCCCAATTTTTCAGCGATGCCGTTGTGGCAATCGGTATAAATGATCAAAATAATGAAAAGAAGTGGATAGCAACAGGGTTTATTGTTGTTAGAAAAAATGAGTATGGAGTGTATAATGCATTTTTAATTACAAATAAACATGTGTTAGAATCTCGATTAACTAATGTATTCCTTCGTTTTAACATTTCCGGTAAAACTGATGCAAAAGATTTACTCTTAGATTTGCAAGATGGAAATGGTAATGATATTTTTTCTGTTCATCCAACAGCTGATGTTGGATGCATATTACTTAATGGTTCTGTGCTAAATAAGACTATCGGAAGCGTTAGTGCATTTGTTTTGGATGAACATGCGTTAACACGTGAACAAATGATAGAACACGATGTTGTTGAAGGGACTATTGTATATATGTTAGGATTTCCTTCTGGATTAGTAGGAGTAGATTCTAAAATACCATTATGTAGAATGGGATGTGTTTCCAAAATAAAAGAACCATATGGAGAAAACGGCTATTTGTTGGATATACAGAATTTTCCTGGTAGTTCAGGTAGTCCTATAATAAATAGAATTGAATCAAATCATCTTCAAGGAACTAAACATTACAATGCTACACGTTTAGTGGGTATAATAGCAGGATACATTCCATATATGGAAGAACTTATTAGCAAAAAAACCGGTAAAACAATGCAAGTTTTGCAAGAAAATAGCGGGATAGCTGTTGCGTATGATGTTGATTCAATAAAAGATACTATTGAGTCTGAGTATTTAAGGGTAAAAACACTTGAAACTAAAGTGGAAACTGATGCAATTGAAGCAATAACAGAGGAGTAAAATGTATTATTATACATATCAATTGCATTTGAAATTATTAATTACTATATGGGTGAAATTTAAACACCAAATGAAGGCAAGACCGATTTCGGTCTTGCCTTATTACTGTTAATTATCGGCAAAATAACTCGCGTATATTTTTACAAAATATATTGATATTTTGCCTATAATGTGGTATAATATTACCGATAGATGTTGGAGGTGATATTATGAATTACATTTCAGTTGTCCAAATTGCGAAAAAGTGGGGGATGTCCGAGCGCGCAGTGAGAAATTATTGCGCGGAAGGTCGTGTTGCAGGGGCAATCCTTGAGGGCAAGACTTGGAAGATTCCAGAAGATGCCGAAAAACCCGTGCGCAAGAAAAGGGAAGATGCTTCCAACACTTTGCTTGATATTTTGAAGGAAGAAAAGAAGACGAAACTTCGTGGCGGCATTTATCATAGAGTGCAAGTTGATTTGACTTACAATTCCAATCACATTGAGGGAAGCCGTTTGACCCACGACCAGACGAGATACATTTTTGAAACAAATACCATCGGAATTGTTGATGAGGCGGTGCGCGTTGACGATATCATTGAAACAACTAACCACTTCCGTTGTATTGATTTTATCATCGACAAGGCAAATGCGAGCTTGAGTGAAACTGTGATTAAGCAGCTTCATTCTTTGCTCAAGAGTGGCACAAGTGATAGTCGCAAGGATTGGTTTGCGGTAGGTGAATACAAGAAACTGCCAAATGAAGTTGGCGGTATGGATACTACCCTGCCGGAAGAAGTTTCAAAAGAAATAAAAAACCTTTTGGCTTGGTACAACGCGATTGAGAACGTAACACTTGAGGATATAATTGAATTTCACGTGCGTTTTGAGAAAATTCACCCGTTCCAAGACGGAAACGGTCGTGTCGGTCGATTGATTATGTTCAAGGAGTGCTTGAAGAATAATATCGTACCATTTATCATTGACGAGAAGCACAAGCTCTTTTATTATCGCGGACTTAAAGAATGGACCCGTGAGCGCGGATACCTCGTTGATACCTGTCTTTCAGCGCAGGATAACTTCAAATTGCGTTTAGATTATTATAGAATCAAATACTAAAAAAAGACGACCACGCGGTCGTCTTTTTTGATATTACTATTGAATTCTTTTGGAATGGATAACTCAAATTGCGTAGCAGGGAATAGTAATAAAATAATCTTAATAAATAGGATAAAATACATAGGATAAACGATATATTAGGTGTAATTCAGCTGGTCAAACTCTTGAACTTGCGGTCATAGTTACCCCAAGGTAGCGCTCTCCCAGCTGAGCTACACCTAGATCGCCTTTTCCAGCTTTATCGCACAGCTTTTAGACAGAGCGTGCCACAGAATCTAAACGATTCTGATGGTACGCTTTTGCTTTATCAAATAGCCTTGCGTAACAGCCTGCGTAACAAAGTTTGCGTGATTGCGTAACAGCCTGAACTTACAGCTTCAAGTAGTCGATTTGCCGTTATGAAATACATATGGCTATAGTGAAAAATATTTCAACATCGCGAATTATTTTTCAAATAATGTTGATTTATGACGCAAGTTGTGATATACTTTTACTATAGTATATTTTTATTATTTAAATTATTTGAGGTGAAAACATGGCTGCTAGCTATAAGAAACTATTCAAATTAATGATTGATCGCGAGATTAAGAATAAAGACCTTGCTGCACAGGCAGGAATTAGTCCTACTACGCTTGCGAAGATGAAAAAAGATGGGGCTACTGTATCCAGTGATGTATTGGTGAAGATATGTACTGCATTGGGCTGTACAGTGGATGAGATCATGGATATAATTCCTTCCAAAGAAGGCTGAGGTGGATTGATATGAGCAAATTAAAAGTTGTAGATTTGTTTTCTGGCGCGGGCGGTTTGTCGCGAGGCTTTTTGGATGCCGGATATGATGTGGTTTTAGGCGTTGATTTTGATGATGCAGCTTTGCGTACATTTAAAGCAAATCACGGTTCGGCCGAAGCGATGAAATTAGATTTATTTAATCATGATAATATCAATGTAATTGTGGATTACTTACGCGAGAGAAATATTGATCTTGATGTTCTTGTGGGTGGCCCCCCCTGTCAAGGTTTTTCTATCGCAGGACCACGTGATATGAACGATAAACGTAATTCGCTTTATTTAGCGATGGTAAAATTGGCACAAATTCTTCAACCTAAAGCCGTGGTTTTGGAAAATGTTCCTGGAATGATTCAAACTAACGATGGTATTGGTGCCAAACGAATTATAGAAGATTTCTCAGCTCTGGGTTATCGAATGAATGCCAAGATTTTATATGCCCCCGATTATGGCGTTCCACAAATTCGTAAACGAGTATTTTTTGTCGGATTGTTAGATTCGAAAATCAATTTTGAATTTCCTAGTCCTCGCTTTGCACCTGAAGAATATATAACATGCGAGCAAGCCATTGGAGATTTACCGGCACTAGAGGGAATATATGGAGAAGAAGTTCAAGACTATGAATGTCCTCCGTTAAGTTCATACCAAGAGAAAATGAGATGTAATTCCAAAAAAATATATAATCATATTGGAAGCATTCATGAGGAAAAGACTGTTGCGTTACTCAAGCTTATTCCGGAAGGCAAAAATTACAAAGCGTTACCTCCTGAATTGAGTGCAAGATTTAAGTATCACGAAGCACTAACTAGATATCATAGTAAAAAGCCGTCTCTTACAATAAACACTGGTCATCGTTCTCATTTTCATTACAAATGGAATAGAATTCCTACGGTTCGAGAGAGTGCTAGATTGCAAAGTTTCCCTGACGATTTTATATTTTATGGTAGCAAGGCTGAGCAATATTGTCAAGTTGGCAATGCGGTACCTCCTATGTTGGGTTATGTAGTTGCACAACAATTAATTCCTTATCTGGAGAAAGAATAAAATGTCAAAGATTAAAATGATAGACCTTTTCGCTGGATGTGGCGGTTTGACAGAGGGTTTTTTGCAAACTGGTCATTATAGCGAGGTTGCGGCAGTTGAGTGGTTAGGACCTCAAATAGATACATTGAGACACAGATTACTGACACATTGGAATATTTCCCATGCTAATGAAAGTGTAATGCGTTTTGACATACAGCGTGAAGCAGAGTTATTTGGCGGCTGGAATGACTGTGAGTATGGCTCTAATAAAGGATTAGATCATTATGTTAATGCGGTGGGTGGTATTGATATTATCATTGGAGGACCACCATGCCAGGCGTATTCGATTGCTGGACGAGTTAGAGACGAAAATGGCATGAAAAACGATTATCGCAATTACTTATTTGAACATTATTTAAGCGTGGTAAATCGTTATCGCCCCTTACTGTTTGTTTTCGAAAACGTACCGGGGATCTTAAGCGCAACTCCTAATGGAACTCCAATAACAGATCTTATCAAGAGCGGATTTGATGGAATTGGCTATGAGATTATAGATGATTTGCATCGAGCTGTGGTAAATGCGAGTGATTATAATGTACCACAAAACCGCAATCGAGTAGTAATTGTTGGTGTCAGAAAGGATTTGAACACAGATATTCAATCGTTGCTGAATAAATTTTATACTGAGTTGTTGCCGAAATATAAAGGTCAAAAAAAGGTTACAGTACAAGAGGCTATCGGTGATTTACCACCATGTGAACCATATTTTGATTTGGAACATCATAGCAAGAGAGTCTCTCACTCTACTCCCATATCAAATGTTTCATGGCATACTCCCCGTTATAGCAACTTGCGTGATATGGATACATTTAGGTTATTGGCTGAAGATGTTTCTTCTGGCAAATTCGAATATGATAGCAAAAAAATTAGTGAGCTTTATGAACAGAAAATTGGTTCTAAGTCGCCTATTCATAGATATCATGTTCTTGCCCCGGATGAACCTAGCACAACAATAATCGCACATTTATATAAAGATGGTAATCGCTTTATTCATTATGATCCAAAGCAGCAACGTACAATAACTGTGCGAGAGGCCGCACGATTACAATCCTTCCCAGACGATTTTGAATTTGTTGCTAGCAGAGGAGGAGCATATCAGATGATTGGAAATGCAGTTCCTCCAATGTTGGCAAAAGCAATCGCCAATGCAATTTTTGAGTTGATAGGAGAGTTATAATATGTATCACTATTTATTTACGAATGATTTGAGAATATCTAGCTTGCAGTCTGCCTTAACAAAAGCTGGCACATGCTTTGTTACAGATACAGTTCCATCTGCCAGTGAAGATAAAAGTGAAAATAACAATATGAAGACGCTTGGCTTCTATTTCAATCTAACATCAACAAGCAATTGTGCCAAGGAGTGTCAGAATGGGAATGTAAGAAAAGTTGTGTTGAATTTTATTAAAAAATTCCAATTTCCCAATCCACGCACCCAAGAGTCTATGTTGGATGCATTTAATGATGGTATTACCATTGCACCCATGAGATTAGTTTTACAAGTTCTTTACAACATGCATATGTTATACCCGGGTGCTGCTCATTTGACACGTGATGAAATACTGCATTTCTTTTTCTATAACAGTGTAGTTGCAAAAAGTAAAACTCCTAATATCGTAGAGTTGGCACAGCAGATTATAGAATACAGAAAAACAGGAACCCTACCTACAACAGTAGAGATAGATCCTGATAAAAGAATTTGGAAACATGAAGACCGTCAAATTCGTGAAATGGTAAAGCTCCTTTTGTATTCGGGATGTATATCTGAAAATGAACGTCAAGAGCTATACATAGAGCATGATAATCTGACCACAGATAATAAAGCGGTATTGTTTGATATATTGACATACACTCGTTTTTGGTCACCAGATCCTAATCAAAATTATGTGACTAATAGATCTTCATATGAGAATTATATGGATATTGAAAATTCGACTGGTGATTCCAATAATTCGTTGTGCGATGATGTTTTTGTTCATGATCTTTACGGTATGCATATCAAACTTCAGAATGATGCTTTATCTGATACTAAGCCTCACATCTGTATTGGTTGGTCTAAGATAGGGGACATATCCGACATTACCACGAGGGAAGATCTTGATTCAAGATATGAATCTGCCTATCCTAACGAAAAAGTAAGAAAAAAGGCTCAGGATTTGGGTCAGATTTGGCGTTTTGTTAAGGAAATGCAAATTGGCGACTACGTTGTATTCTCTAATGGTGACACTTGTCATATTGGTCGCATAGCTTCAGATTATTACTTTGATAATGCACAAAACGCAAACCAAGATCCGGATTACGTTAACGTTAGAGATGTTGAGTGGCTTAAAAAGGATATTCGCAAGAGCGATTTGTCGGAAGTCTTCCAAAACTCTTTGGGTGCTGCTATGTCTGTTTTCAGACTCAACGATTATAAATCGGCAGTTAACGATTTATTGAATGGCACATACGTCAAAGATGAATCTTTGTTAATTGAAGAAGATATAGAACTTGAGGCGGATGATATCGGAAAAGATTATACCGTTGAAGAGTTGGCAGAAATCCTTTCTGATATGTATGATGCTGCAGATAACAAGACAACTGCTATTCATATGTTTGGCTTCAAGTATGCCGCGATAATCATTAGTAAAGGATATACCGCAACTCAAATAGTTAAAGCTTCTAGATTACAAAATTCTTATCATGTAGAAGTTAATAAGGGAATTAGCATCTATAAGTCTGTAAGAGATAATGAGTATGGTATTCATTTCCATGAGCCCGAACAGGTAATTCCGGCAACTGATTTTGACTATAAGACTACCGTTGGATCAGGAATCAACAAGATATTCTTTGGTACACCTGGTTGTGGAAAATCGTATCACATTGAGCACGATATTTTAGGTAAGGATAAAGTTACCAAGGAATACGTTGACCCATATAGTAATGAAAGAGTAATTCGAACCACTTTCTATCAGGATTATTCTAATACTGATTTTGTTGGTCAGATTCTTCCTAAGGTGGTTAAAGGAAGAAACGGAGAGAAAGATACTGTTGAGTACATATTCAACCCCGGTCCGTTCACTCTTGCATTGATTCAGGCAATCAGTAATCCTAGTAAAAAGGTTGCTCTTGTTATTGAAGAAATCAACAGAGGAAATGCTCCTGCCATTTTCGGAGACATATTCCAACTTTTGGATAGAGATGAAAACAGCATCAGTGAATATGGGATTGTCAATGTCAGCATGATAGATTATCTCAATGCTTATGAGTTTATAGTTGATGGGGAAAAGAAGCGTTATACTTTCAGCGAAATTAAAATTCCTGGTAATATGGATATCTTTGCAACTATGAACACAAGTGACCAAAATGTCTATACGTTAGATACCGCATTTGTTCGTCGTTGGGATAAGGAAAAGATTAAGAATTCCTTTAAAAATTGCAAATTTAAAGCTATGCCTGTTCCGGGAATGATACAGTACACTTGGGAAGAGTTTGTTACAAGTATCAATAAATGTATTGCAAGGCATTTGGAAGATCTTCAGGTCAATGAGGATAAGCAGATTGGAGCGTTCTTTGTAAAAGAAAATCTTTTGGCAAGTAATGACGCTGAAAAGTTTGCATATAAGGTATTTGACTACCTGTGGAGCGATGTAGCTAAGCTTGATCACGGTATCTTCTTCAATCCGTATGACACTTTAGAAAACCTTATTGACGCATATAAAACAGGTGGAGTAGGCGTTTTCAAAACAGGTATATTTGAGGCTAGAGCTGCCGTAAGTGCAGAAGAAGAGGGAAACAATGAATGATGATAAGAAGATAATTCTTCATTCGGTTACCAATGAAGAACAAAACTCTTTTGTCGGTCTTCGCATAAGAAACGGAGAAATTCATTTTCATTACCCTGAATCATATCATTTAGCAAAACAAGAAGATAAAAAGGCTTTTAGACATGATGTAGTAAATATCATCCGAACAATTTCGTTGGCCAAAAGTAAAGCTAATATCAGCTTCAACAACGACAATGGTGTTGCTCAAAACGATCAGTTCGCCATAAGGTCATATCTGTGGATTATTAGAGATTATCTTTCTAATGGATACTATCGAAATAGTGAAAAAATCTACCGTACCAACGGTAAGGGAAAGGTAAATTGGAAAAAGACATTAGAAACGCAGCCGATCATCTCTAATGGTAATATTATTTATAATAACGTTATTGTTGAAGTGCGCAACGATTGCGACGACATTATAACCGAAGCACATAAGTGGTGTGTGTTCGATTCTGTTCGTAAAATCGGGTGGTTGTTCGGATTAAACGAAAAGAGTGTCTTTGTTGCAAGAACTGTGGACTCTGTACTGAAAAAGTATATCCGAGCTATTAAAACAGAACTCACGCGTACCTTTGATGATGTAAAAAAGATTCGTTTAAATCACATGTTGCGAGTTCTTACAGGCGTTGATGACTCTGATAGAACGAGAGAGATTGTGTATGGTGTGGATAAGTATCATTATGTATACGAGCGTATGGTGGATTATGTTTTCAGTAATGTTACAGACATAACTAAGTATAATCCTAATGCCAAATGGTACTTGAAGAAAAACGCATACGCTCCTAAAGATGCTTCTTCTTTGAGACCTGACACCATTAGGTTAGAGCCGATTTCTAGCGATTCTAGCACAGATGAGAAGGTAGCATATGTTCTTGATGCTAAGTTTTATCGTTTCGGAACAACGGGTAATGAAAGCGATTTGCCGACAACAACCTCTATTCAAAAGCAAATTACGTATGGTGATAATATAATTTGTAATTTGCAAAAGAAAGAGAATATAACATATGTGTACAATGCATTTGTAATGCCTTATAATAGAGCAAATAATCCATTTGGATATGATTCCGACCTTGAATATATCGGATATTCAGAAGCTAATTGGAGAAACGATGCGTTATCTCATACACGTATATGTGCATTTTTAATTGATACTAAACACTTGATTTCTGTTTGGTCGCAAGGAAATTGCACTGAGGATATTACGAAACTTATTGAAGATATAGGAAAAGCTGTAGAGAAATGAGAGTATGTAGCCTATTTAGCGGCATTGGGGGAATAGATTTAGCCTTCCAGCAAGCAGGATTTGAAATTGTTTGGGCAAACGAATTTGATCGTGATGCCGCAAGAACATATCGTCATAATTTCGGCGGAGAGCACTTAGTTGAACGCGATATTAGAAGTGTCAAAAGTGAGGATATCCCCGATTTTGACGTGCTTGTTGCCGGCTTTCCATGCCAACCGTTCTCTATAGCAGGCAAGCAAAAAGGATTCGATGATCCGCGCGGAAACTTGTTCTTTGAGATTGCGCGAATTGTTAAGGACAAGCGTCCGCCGGTCATCTTCCTTGAAAATGTTGCAAATCTATTAGAACATGACGATGGAAAGACATTCTTAACCATATATAATGCACTTGTTCCTTATGGTTATACGTTCAAATATAGAGTCATGGATGCGATAGAGTATAGTAATATACCTCAGCATCGTACACGCATCTACATTGTGGCATTTCTTGAAAACGACCAGTGTGATAGATTTGAGTTTCCTGAAAAGATTAAGTTAACAACCAAGTTGAATGACATATTGGTAAGAAACGCCAAACACGATAAGAGCTATTATTACACAGATAGTAGTGTTTATTATGAGGATTTGCAAAGAATTATTGACAATAAAGATGCGCTATATAAGATTTACGATTCGGGCGTATCAAGAAAGGCGCATTACGTATGCCCAACACTGACTGCCAATATGGGAACTTTTCCTGATAGGGTTCCAATAATTAGAGATGATTGCGGTATCAGAAAAATTACGCCATATGAGTGCTTGGCCTTACAAGGTTTTCCTAAAGAATATCGTTTCCCTAAGATACCTATGGCAAGTGCATACAAGCAATGTGGGAATAGTGTTGTTGTGCCTGTAATTAGAAGGATTGCTGAAAAAATAAAGGAAACTATCGTATAATGGTTTCTTAATAACATAACAAAAAGGAGATTCATAGTGGAGTATCATTTGCTAAATAGTTATTTGAAATATCAAAAAGACCATAGTGGATCATTTACTAATGCTATCAAGAAAATACCGTGGTATATTATTGTGCTACTAATATTGGCTGTTTTATGCTTTGTAGCAAGTATTATTAATATTTTTGCTATTGGTATTAACGAGTGGTTTTATATACTTACTTTTATAGAAGCAACTGTTGCTTTTATACTTTATTGGGTTCAAGAGAAGTGGAAAATTAAGTATAGTCGCGAACATTATGATGATTTTAGAACATCGGCTCACGATTTATACAATTGGTTGTCCGAATACTCTATAACTACACAAGAAGATATAGAATTAATCAAATCACGCCTAGCGCACGATTTGGAAAAGCAAGATGCACTCAAAAGGCAGCAAAGTGATAAAATTGACAAATGGATGCAAACTTTGATTATTCCATTAATGCTTGCTATAATTACTACGTTTATTTCAAGTCAGACTAACATTGAAGATATTATTGGATATGTTTTGGGGTTGATTGCCATTGTGTTTTTGATATATGCTATTATTTGGATAATACGTAGTGTTTACGGATTAATGAGTAGTAGAAAACGTAACAATATTGAGATATTTATAGATGATCTTCAAAGTGTAATTGATGTTATGTTTGTTTTTGTTACTAAAGATAGATCTAAATAAGAAAGATATGAAAAACTACGAGACGGAAGCTCGTGAGCGCTATGGCAACACCTCACCCTACCGTGAGTACGAGCAAAAGACAAAGAATTACACAAAAGAGAAGTGGGCTGAGGCAAATGAGGATTTGATGGCCATATTTGCCGAGTTTGCTGTGTGCAAGGATAGTGGAGTGAGTGCCGATTCTGATGAAGCGCAGGCACTTGTTGCCATGCTTCAGTCACATATCACGGAGAACTACTACACTTGCACAGATGAGATTCTCGTAGGGCTTGGAAAGATGTACGTAGCTGATGAGCGATTCAAGAAAAACATCGACAAGTATGGCGCGGGAACTGCAGAGTTTGCCTCGGAGGCAATAACTGTATTTTATCAAACAATAATATTATTAAGAGGGAAATAAGATGCCAATACAAGTTGTGGATTTATTTTGTGGCGTTGGAGGATTGACACGTGGTTTACTTGATGCAGGCCTCAATGTGATAGCAGGATTTGACATTGATGCAACATGCCAATTCACTTACGAACACAATAATAATGTGGATTATCATTTGAAAAATATTCGTGAAGTTACAGGTGAGGAAATAGCCGCACTATATGACGAAAATGCAACTAGAATATTAGTTGGATGCGCTCCTTGCCAACCGTTCTCACAGATGAGATTTAAACTAAGAGATGCAAATGAACAGGACGACAAGTATGATTTGTTGTTAGAATTTGGAAGATTGATTGAAGAGACAAATCCATCTGTAATTGCGATGGAAAATGTACCTCAAATAAAAGAAACAGGTGTATATCAAGAATTTCTTGCTATTTTAGAACGTTTAGGATATCAAATTGATGCAAAAGTTATTTATTGTCCTGATTACGGAATTCCACAAACACGACGTCGTTTCGTTTTGGTTGGATCGTTGTTGGGTGAGATAAGAATCATTGAACCTACGCACGATAGCGCAGATATTCATGTAAGAGATTTTATTGAAAATCTACCTCAAATAGCTGCAGGAGAAACAGATCCAAATGATCCTATGCATAGAGCCGCTGGGTTGAACGCACTAAATCTAAAAAGAATTCAGCACTCTAGGCCAGGAGGATCTTGGCGAGATTGGCCAGAGGATTTACGCTGCGAATGCCATAAGAAGGAGAGCGGCAAAACATATTGCTCTGTTTATGGTAGAATGACTTGGGAACAGATTGGCCCAACTATAACAACACAGTTTTATAATTATGGCACGGGCAGATATGGACACCCGGAGCAAGATCGAGCTCTGTCTTTGAGAGAAGGAGCATTATTGCAGACTTTTCCTGCAGATTATAATTTCATTAATCCGGAAACTAATTTTGTTTTTAGTGATATTGCAAGACATATCGGAAACGCAGTTCCTGTGCGTTTAGGCGAAATCATTGGAGAATCAATTCTAAATCATATTGTGGAGGTTAACAATAATGCCGAGAATTAAAATAACATCTGAATTAATAGAAAGAGCCGAGCTTCAAATTAAAGAATTTCAAAAACAGATTGAATACGATACAAAAGATTATACTATCGAACATTTGGTTGATAAATTTAACAAGCAAGACTTTTTCATTCCAGGATATCAAAGAAAATTCGTATGGCGTCCTAAAAATAAGTCGATGTTTATTGAATCTGTTTTGTTGGGATTGCCTATCCCTTTTATGTTCTTTGCAGCGTGTGATGATGGGCGCCTTGAGATAGTCGATGGTGCACAACGAATGCAAACTCTTGTTGAATTCGTTAGTAATAAATTGAGGCTTTCTAATCTAGAAAAGCTGACATATCTTAACGGATTTAGGTTTAAGGATTTGACCGAAGCCCAACAAAGAAAGTTCAATAACAAAGCATTTAGAGTTATTGTGTTGGATGAAAAGACAACTTCTGATGTTAGACAGGATTTGTTTAATAGAATCAACACTTCGGGAATGAAGGCTACTGATTCTGAGGTGCGCCGTGGATCCTATCCTGGTCCATTAACTACCTTCATTGAGAACTGTACAGAAAATGCTGATTTCATTAGACTTTGTCCTGTATCTACTGGAAAGAATTTGAGACAAGAACGTTTTGAACTTATTCTTCGTTTCTTTGCTTATTTAAACAACTACCAAAATTTCGTTCATAAGGTGAATGGATTTTTGAATGACTTCTTGATTGATAATATGGAAACATTCAATGAAGAACAATATCAAATAGAATTTGCTCGTATGCTAGCGTTTGTTGATGCAAATTTCGAGTTTGGATTTGCCAAAACACAAAATGCTTCGACAACCCCACGTGTAAGGTTTGAAGCAATATCTGTTGGCGTCGCTTTGGCGTTGCGAGAGCAACCGGACCTTACAGTTGATAATGTGGATTGGATAAATTCTGAAGAATTTAAGCATTTGACAACATCGGATGCAAGTAATAATCAAAACAAACTAATTGGTAGAATTGAGTATGTAAGGGATATACTTTTGGGTAAGTTAAATGATTAACGTTAAGGAAACTTTTGAAGAAAGAAAAGGTGAGATAGAATTTTATTATTCTGTTTTAGTAGAAATAGATAAAGAAAATTCTTCAATACATACAATAGATAACGCACGACTATTCAAAATAATGAAATCCAATTTTATTTTGATGTTATATAATTTGGTTGAATCTACTGTATCGACTGGGATGTTGGAAATTTATGAATCCATAAAAAATGATTCTTGTACATATAAAAATATGGTTCAAGAGCTTCAAACTATATGGAGAGATGCTAAGGTTAAGCAAGTTTATTCATCTTCAACAGAATTAAAAACATATACCAATAGAGTAAAAGACATCGTTGATGATATTACGACTAGCGCCCCTTTTATTCTTGAAAAAGGAATGCTCAACATAAACGGCAATTTAAACGCAGGGCGAATCAAACATATTTGTGATGATCATAGAATTAGATATACTGTTGTTGATGACGATAACAAGCTTGAAGAAGTAAGAAAGAAGCGAAATTCTTTGGCACATGGGGATGAAAGCTTTAGTCAGTGCGCGAGAGATCTTACTTTGTCTGATTTGGAGTCAATTAAAGACATAATCATTAGATTTCTACAGGGTATTATTCAAGGTATGGAAGACTATTGCGATAATAAAAAATATTTGATCGCTAATTCTAATAATTGATGAGTACAAGAAATTAACGGTAAGGTAACGAGAGATGATTAAGGAATTAATGCACGACCCGATATTTCTTGCAGGAAAGTCGGAGGTTGCAACGAAAGAAGATTTGCAGGTGGCACACGACTTGCTCGACACGCTGATAGCGCACAGAGAAAGCTGTGTCGGTATGGCTGCGAATATGATCGGTGTGCGCAAGCGCATTATCGCCTTTCTCGACGAGAGCGGACGAGCTCCTACGTACACCGTGATGCTGAATCCCGAAATCATCAAGAAGGACGGCGCGTACGATACCGAAGAGGGCTGTTTGTCGCTACTCGGTGGCCCACGCAAGTGCAAGCGATATAATACCATCAAGGTGCGATATCAAACTCTTGAAATGCAAATGCGCATCAAAACCTACACCGGCTGGACAGCGCAGATCATCCAACACGAGGTGGATCATTGTAATGGCATATTAATTTAATAAGGTAAAAAAAGAACTTGACTCAAATGGTCAAGTTCTTTTTTTGATGTTATTGTTTAAGACTATATAAGTATCAACCCATGGAATGATAGCACAACCACCCCAGGTTCCGTGTATTTGACCTGCGTCATCGATGTGAGTAACTACACCCTCTCGGTAGGTGTAGTGAGGTTCGCCTTCCATTTTGATGATTTTAATGGTATCTCCAATTTTAACCTTGTCCATAATGTCCTCCTTAATTTGACTTTGCTTCCTTTTTATATTTATAATAAGAATTTCTGGAGCAACCGCAGAGTTTCATTACATCAGGGTCATCGAGAGTACCACCGAAATCTTTTGAGTGCTTTTTGATGATGGCGATGCAATCAAGCGATTTCTTGGTTGTGAGGGAAGTGCCTTTGGCTAGGCCTATCTGTGTTCCATTTTTCTTAGCTTCTCGGATACCTTGAGATATTCTTGAGTGAAGGTCTGTGACTTCCTTTTCTGCCTGGTCAAATGCGGTCTTGATTTGCTCTTCAGCGAGTGCCATTAGGAAATTATTGATTAACTCAATATTTCCTTTAAAGAAATTATCTACCGCCTCATTACCAGTTTCGACATTGACACTCAATAGGTTATTACGTGTTGAGTCGAAGACGGAAGTGTTTATTAATGGTTCGTTGAGAAAAATGAGATGTACTCCTAATTCATATAGCATCTTGTAATCTTTGAAGCCTTCTTCGGCATTACGGCTCATACGGGAGACGCTATCAAAAACGATAGTGTCTTCCTTTTTAATTATATGCATGAGCTTATTCCAATTAGGGCGGTCCTGTTTCGTTCCGGTGTAGAACTCACGAATAATGGTGGCGTTTGGATACACGGCAGTAATGTTGGTAATCTGCCTAGCAATTCTTTGATGTGTAGTTGAAACACGACAATAAGCGTAGATCATAATATAAGCTTCCTTTCAGTATTAAATCAAACTAAAGTTTCTTTCTATACCTATATTATGTCGTGTTTTGAGCTAAAAGGGAGCCCCTTTTGATAAAAATTAGTACTTTGTTCACAAATGTTTCTTTTGGTACTGATTTTAAGATATTTGTATATTGAATTAGTACCAAAAGTATGATATACTATCTTTGTACCAAATTTATTAGGGGGCTCATGTTATGGCAAAAAGATGGACAATAGAAGAAGATTATATTGTTTGCAAATACTGTATGGAGAACCTCAGGGCTTTTCGCAGTGATATGGATATTGAAATAATAGAAGACTTGTTGAAAAAAGCTGGATTTGCGGATAGAAGCAAAGTAGCCATAAAAAAGAGAACTCGTAACTATGATGATTTGATGGCTAATTTCTCCACTCCTTATGCAACAAATCAAGAATATTTTGTAATGGATTTGATTAATACTCGAGTACAAATATTCGCTTGGATTGACCAATATGTAAAAGATACTTATCGCTCGGATGAAATAGTTGATGGTGATAAGTGCTTTTTAGTAGGCCAAGATACAACAATGTCAAACTATATTGCCATAGAAAACATAGAAGTAAAAACATCATTTTATAATGTTTTGGATGAACTGCTTGAAAAATATTATGACAAGTATAAAGATGGAAAAAAGACCAGGGGTGCTTTAAAAAAGCAATTTAAAGATTCTTTAACCACAACTTATGGAGTATCTATTGATACTTTTAATTCAATAAGAAGAGAAAAATATGGAACAGTTTCCCGTAGGATTTTATTTAGATTGTGTTTTGCGTTGGAACTTGATTATGAAGATGCAAAAAGATTACTAGAGAGTATTGGATATGATTTTCGACGCAATAAAAAAGAAGAGGTGGTTATAGAGGCTATTTTGAAATGTAATAGCTCGAGAAGATTTATTATACATGAAATAAATGACACTTTAGAAAGAAATGGGTGCGAACCATTATTTTAAATAGAATAGCAGAAAAAAGCAAGCGAGGTTCATCGCTTGCTTTTTTTATTATAAAAATGGTCGCAACGCGACTATAAAAGTAAACCTCCCATTTTGTATAATATATATGTGGTCCAGTGGAGGTCCCTATATATAAAAATTGCCCATTTTTTTGCTCTTTGAAAAATAAATATATTATTTACTAAAAAATCACCGTAAACTAGCAAATCCACTAACCACACTTATCCCCAAATTACTATTTACGCTACATTTTTTATTAAATATTTATATTTCATACAATCTTTATTACCCATCTCTCCTCTCTCCCTACCTATACCCATACTATATCATATCCAAACCTATCTTATAACCCCCTATATTATTTACTCTATTACTTTACTAATGAAATGAGGTCTATAACTATGAATCACTATTTAAATTTAATTACTGATACCAATTTCCCTATAATGAGAGAGGGGGACTACAGAGTTCGAATTAACCGAGCATCTATTACAGTCGATAGTGACAACAATGATCTACTTGAAATTGTCCTTGATGTTAGCGGCACCGCTAGAAAACTTACTTACCACATTTGTTTGGATGAAAGTAACGAGCAGCACACTAACAATCGACTCAAAGCATTATATAACTCGTTTGATATTAACTATAGTGAGCAGGATAACCTAGATTCGTGGAAGCGCAAAACGGGAGCGATTCGAATAACACATACACAATATCAGGGTAAAATGTTTGCTAAGATCGCTTTCTGTCTTGATAAAGAATATCAAAAGAAACTTCCAAAGTGGAAGGAAGTTAATTATATTAAACAAAAATAACTACTTATTAAATTAACATTAACAAAAAAGTAATTTGAAATAAAAAGATCTGCTGATTATATTTAATTCAATTATCAAAAGCAATAAAATCAAAAATATATTAAAGGAGAAATTATCATGGGATTTACATGGAATTACAACTCAAATCAGTATAACGAAAGCCAGACTGGCAAATCAAACCTTCTTCCTGAGGGAGATTATAGAGCTCAAATTGATCTCGTAAGTGAGACAATGGCTAGCAATGGTAGAAAAGGGCTCGAAATTGAGCTTTATGTAAATGGATTCACTCACAAACTTAGACATTATATTTGGTATAACCCCGAGAATCCGGCTCGCACGAACCAGCTTATTGGTGAGTTTTTCAATTCGTTTGATATCAGAGAAGATGAACAAGATGCGCTTGTTGATTGGTGGCATAAACGTGGTGCGGTTCGCGTGGTACACGCTGAATACAAAGGTCGTACGATTGCAAAGGTTGAGTTTTGCTTAAGTCGCAATCAGCAGAAAGATCTTCCAGAATGGCCGGATGATAACTCTACTGATGAGGCAAAAAAATGTGAAAAAGAAGTAGTTCAGCCCCCTATAGCAAGCCCTTGTGCCCCTAGAAAATTTGGTGGATTGAGCTTCTAATATATGAAAGTAAAATACTATCATGATTTCAAAACAAATGCTTAGTATCATAAATCGCTATTTAATTTATAATAAGGAGAATTAATAAAATGAAAATAAGTAAGACAAAACATTTTGTGTGGACTAATATTAAGGTGGAGACTAAATGCGAAGGAGCGATGTATCGAATCGTTCCGCTAGACGGGATATATCCTACTTGTCTTGATGATACGGGTGGAATGATAAGATACTACTTTGAAAACGACCTCGTAAAAGGTCCCGATAAGTTTCTTGTTAGTGTATGGGAGGTTGGAGACAATTACTATAACTTTGAGATTATTATGGAAACCGATGTGCCCGAAGAGATTTTTGAATATTTCGATACATTGGCAGAATTTGTGATTGAGAATAATTTCCCAGAAAACACTATAATGACACTTAAATGCAGTTGATAAATTAATAAAAGGATAAAACAAAAATCAAAAATATGTATTGTGACGGGCTATAGTATAGTACCATGGCCCCACAAAAAAAGAAAACTCAATAATATAATACAAATTTTAATGCCATAATGGCAGAAAGGAATAAAAAATGACAACAAAGAAAAAATTAATTGAAATAATCGGCAAGGACGAATATCAAATGTGCCTTGATTTGGGTAGAGATATTATCAGCTGTCCTATTTGCGGCGACGAGACCTTTGACGATTGGTTTGTTTGCCCTCATTGTAATTGGGAAGCGGAACCATTGAAGTTTGAAGACGAGTATTCGCCTGCCAATAAATCAACCATTGAGGAATATAGAAAGAAATATATAAGTGAAAATTATGTTATCGAAGACGGAGTAATGTTTTCCAAGGATAGAAAGATAGTCGTGAAGTACAATAAGGAAGGGGAGTCGCGTTATACGATTCCTGATTTCGCAACTGAAATTGCCGCGGATTGCTTTGCAGATGCGCCAGAGCTTCTTCGCATTGATATTGGCAGAAACATTACTAAAATCGGAAATCGTGGTTTGATGAGTGACGGATATTTTAATCTGAGAACAATCTATATCCCACCAACAGTCACCGAGCTTGAAGGTGAGATATTTGATGTAGGTGGTGATGACGGCGGACGCTATTATCCCATTAGCACTGTCGGTGGTGCGAAAGGTTCTGTTATTGAGGAATACTGTAACGAACGAAACATAGACTTTGTTGAAGTTGATGAAGACGAGGTGGAGAGCTTCTATGCTGCAAGCGAAGAGGAGCTTCGCAGAAAATTACGTGAACAGATTGAATGTGAAACTGAATTTTTCATTGATGAGAGCGACAAGGGTTATAGTATTAGATTTGTTGACGGAGTGCTTATGATTCTTGCTCCGTGCGTTCAGAATACGATGACGGATATTGTTATCAAAAATGCCAATCGAAAAATTAATCGATACCGTCGAGAAAAAATCGAGAAAATCATTATTGGCGACAGTATTACCGTGCTTTCGGATCTCGCTTTTGATGACTATCCAAATCTGAAAAGCGTACACATCGGTGCTGATGTGCAAAAAATCACCCCCGAGGCGTTTTGTGGTAAAAATCACTCCTATAGTTACGGGTGCCCGAATTTGGAAAGTATCACGGTTGACGAAAACAACAAATGGTATGTTGCAGAGGATGATGTGCTTTTTACAAGTAATTATAAAACACTCGTAAAATACTGTCCTGCAAAACCACAGCTTTATTACGAAGTTGACGAACGCGTGTGTAATGTTGGGGAATGCGCTTTTGAGTATGCCAAAAATTTGCAGTGCTTGAAGGTGGGAAATAATTGTGTATCAATCAATGAAAGTGCATTTATTAATGCCCGAGACCTGCGTCATATCTATTTTGCCGCAGGCGTTGAGGGATTCCCTGATGACACATATCCATTCTTTGTGCAGATTTGCGGTTTTGAGTGTCCGTATATCGATAATGACATAGTGATTGGAGGAGCAGAGGGAAGTGCTGCTCAACAATACTGTGATAAGCACGGTTTGAAATTTCATGTTATCAAGGAGTATGAGATTGAAGATTTTATGAAAACTCCTATACTAGATGAGAATGCCGATAAATATCTTATAGATTTGCAGAGCATTATGATAGTTGATGAGCATGGAAACGTTAGGCAGTTAGGCGAGTTCGGTGATGAGCTTGTTTTTCCGGAAGGTGTAACCACTACCAATGATCGTATTAATTTATCACAATGCAAAAAGGTTGTAATTCCATCAACTATGACACGTCTTTGGTGCGAGGGCTTTGACGGTCCGGCACCAGACCTTAAAGAATTTGTTGTTTCGGAGAGAAATCCCAAATACGTGGCAATAGAAGGACATCTGTGCAGTCGCCAAGGAGAGCTTTTGACTTATGCACCAGGTGCGGTAGAGATTCAAGGAGTTTTGCCGGAGAGCATATCGTCGATCGGTGGCAGTGCTTTCCAACTATCTGACGGATCTTTTGAAAAGCTATGTATTCCTTCTTCTGTTACGCATATCGAACCTCAGTACAAGTGGGGCGGATTGTTCTATGAGGCGGAGGTGTCCACCGACAACCCTAATTATAAGTCGGTGGATGGTTCTATATTTACGAAAGACGGTAAAAAGCTTGTACATGCCAAAATTTTGGAGGATTTCTATGCCGTGCCCGACGGTACCGAAACGCTTGGTGTCTTTGCACTTTCTGATGTGAATGGCACTGTCCTGATTCCCGCAAGCGTCATAAATGTGGAGGATGTTTATTGCCTTTCTTGTTATAACGGTATTGTTATTCGCTCACCACGTGGTTCATATATGGAACAGTATGTCAAGGAAAAAATGAGACATCGTGTAACACTGGAAATCACCGAAAACGGTGAGGTGGTGGAAACATTGGAGCCACTCGATAACCCCGCTACATTTAATGGGTTGGTATTTTGATATAAAATCGAGTAGAATTTTCTTCATAGTTAATAAGAAAAGACTTTACCTTCTAATTATGGAGGGAGACGGTAATGTTCAAAACTTTTTAGATTAGAATTATATATTTGTACACTATGCGGTTAATACTTACAACGTTTTTACAAATGCTAAAGATTTGGTTGTTTCTACGGTGGTAATTGATTGCTAGTGTATAGTATAATTTGCTTTCAGACATAGCTATAAAAAGATCTATTTATAGCTATGTCTTGAGATTTCTTCAATCAATTTAGTTTTGTCTTTGAGAAAATGAATAGATACTAAACACGGAGGTATAAAGTAATTGAAAAACAATTTAGAAAAAATGTTCCAATATGACTTTATAAGACTGCCACGACCATTTATCAGGCGATTCAATCTTAACACTGCAATTATGTTATCTGAAATTTATTCTGAATATACATATTGGAATGAGCGCGGTGGGTTGCAGTCAGGAGGTTGGTTCTATAGCACTATTGAAAATATGTATAATAACACAGGGCTTAGCAAGCATCAGCAATTAGTGGCATGTAAAGAGCTTGAGTCATATGGTATAATTAAAATAAAGCATCATGGTATGCCTAAAAAGAGATACTTTAAAATCGACATGAGTGCAGTTAATAAACTGTATAATGATTTTGAGTTGCACTCAAATGCCAATGATGACGATGAAGAAATGCCATTTGAATAACTTTATACACCTGCACTGAATATGTGCAGGTGTATTTTTATATATAAAAAACAATTCAATTTTAAATACATATGACTAAAAATCAAACTATAGTGGTTCATATTTTGAACTTATTTGGTCTGTAAATTAAACATAAATAATAATAAAGAATAATAATAAAAAATAATATTTTAATTTAAAGTTTCTTGAAACTTTAAATTATCTTTGATATATTTACTCTTTATATTTGTTAAATAAACTTTACAGAAAACTGTCTTTTGTTAGTAAAATAAAAGTTGTTTTTGTGAGTTGAGATAGAAATAAATAGGGTAGTTAAAAATGGTTTTATTTATAGGATACAAACTGCATTGTTTTGAAAGATTGAGAGAGGGCGTGGTAGTGGAAATAAAAAAGCATTGAGACCTCATATGGTTCTCAATGCTTTTTGTGACTAAAAATTTATTTCCTTTATTGGGGAACATTAAAGGCATTTAAAAGTTTTTTTGTTTCTTCGACCAAATTATCAACATCTTCAGTCAATCTTAGAGCCTCATTAGAGTACTCGTAGGTGGCTTTTAGGCCTTCTGTGTATAGTTTATTAACTACCTCTGAAAGTATATCAATTCGGTCATTAAGGTGTTGACAGAAGAGCTTTTTGACAAGTCCTAGGTCGAGGATATCTATAAAATAATACGGATGCTCGATGCAGAAATCCTTCACCAAATTATGATCATAATATTGGTCAGGGAAGCTTTTATCCACCTCATGACAAAGTTCGTTAAGCTCACACCATAGGTTGAAGAAACTACGTATATCGATAAAGTATTTATAGTTGGCCCAATAGTGCACCAGTATGCTATAAAACATCTTAAATTTGTTTTTGTCTAACCTGTCTAGGTTGTATTTTAATATCATTTTAGATGTCTGTGGCGCGTCTTTCATTTTATAAACTTCTTCCATATCTAGACCCACCTCTGACTATGACTTTACACATTCTTCAATTAATTTAGCGCAAATTTTTAAACAAAAAAGAAAAAAGTTGGTGCCTGGACTAGCACCAACTCTTATGATCAGTAAAAGCAATATTGATATTTTGTCCTATCAATCCCTACTTTATTTAATAAAACATATCATTACCAAAGGCATCAACATTGGCGTAGTAGTTATCTACTACCTCTTCAATAGTAAACTTCTTCTTTATAAGAAGACTTGCAGTGAGTAGACTCATGTGTTCAGTGTTGTAGCTGATTAGGTTATCTATTAATTCCTTTTTGAAGGTCTTATCTTCATTGAGCCTAAAAGGATTGCTAGTGAAAGATTCAAGAAACTCATTGAATTTATCACCATAAATCATATTTCCATGGCGGTAGTTGAGCTTGTAGAAAACCATGAACATATCATGTAGTTCGGAGCTATTCATCGTTTCTAATTCTTTTCTTAAAGTCTCAGTGGTTTTATTAATTTGTTTTTCTGCAGTTTTATTAATTTCCATAATAGTACTTCCTTATATTTATAAATTACTAGGATGTCAACAGAGGACAAAATATTGTCATCCTATATAATTTAGCAAATTTAAGAGAAGATTTATGATAAAAGCTTTAAAGTTGCCTCATCCATTTCACCATCGAAAAAGCAATTGAGTACCTCGTCGAATATTGTATAGTCCTCACTTGTAAGAGAGAACAAGGTCATAGATGAACGTAATTTAAGGGCATCAATATCCCCAAATATTTCAACTATATTTGCACCCTTGTGTTCAAGCAACGCGCCACAAATCTCGTATAATCTCGCAGACAACACCGGATGCTCAAGGTATGCTTGGGCTTCCTCAAGTCCACAAATGCCGTATATGTGAGCCATGGAGCTCCTGCCTAGCCCTCTCAATTGAGGTAAGATATACCACATCCAATGGGAGCGTTTTCTACCATTTTTTATTTCTTGTAATGCAAAAGAATACATGCGTTCTTGCGCCTCGATAAATCTCTCTAAAGAATTAATATCCATATTTTCACCGCCTCGTTTTTATTATAACACAATAAATTTAATTTGCAAATATATTATTCAGATTTTTGCTCAAAACTCAGCGACCCATTCAGGCTTTTAGCGAGCGAGACTTTCTTTCTATGGCTAATATGCGCATAAATATTCGCCGTGGTTGAGATGTCAGCGTGACCGAGCCACTCCTTTATATCATTGATGTCCCAACCTTTATCGACAAGGATAGAGGCGGTCGAATGTCGCAAGTCGTGATAGCGCATTTGAGGAAGTCCGTGACGAGCCAGGGCGCGCTTAAAACTCCGTGTGAGGCTATCGGGACGGTAGGGTACGCCATTAGGATTCTTGAATATATAATCGTTCATATGATAGCCTGAACCAAGCCTGCGCTTGTAGTCATCTTGTTGGTCTTTTAGTTTTAAAAGTAACGCCTTAACATCGGGGAGCAACTCATAAGTTCGTCGGCTTGTGTATGTCTTGGTGGTATCTTTTCTTACAATATGACCGTTGCCAACCACAGTGTGATTTATCGTGATAGTGTTAGCATCAAAATCAACGGCTTGCCAACGAAGACCAAGCGCTTCGGACTTTCTTAATCCATAATAAAGCGTTACATAAACAATAGGCCCAATCTCCTCGTTTTGAAAAGCGTCAAGCATCTTTTGAGCATCTTCGGATGTCAAGAAAACTTGACGCTCATCTTTTTTGTTGGTTTTCTTGGGCAAGGGCACTTGAAGGGCAGGGTTGATTTTGATATCTCCATATAGAACGGCATATTCAAATACCTGTCTAAGAATACTGATAATCTTTCTAATTGAGGTGTTAGATTGCCCGCCAATCTTGTTATCCTTTCTGCCACCGTCATTAGAAAGATAATTGACATAATCAAAAATATGACCTGCAGTGATATCTTGAATATTCAAATTGAGATCTCTAAAATAGGGAACAAGGTGCCTATCAATATAGGTGTGATATCCGTCATAAGTGGTTTCAGCAACCTCGCTTTTGCGAAGATTTTTCCACATTATTAGATAGTCAGCCATCTTGGATGGATGATCACTTTTCTCAAGATACTTGTATTTTTCAATCAATTGCTCGATCATAGCAGTTGCCTTCTTTTTAGCACCACGACCCGAAAGCCCAGTGCTTATGAATTTGTCCCGCCTTTTGTGATTTCTATCGTAATAACTTAACCGAACGTAATATACACCATTACGCTCCGCAACACAACCTGTCATAATGCCACCTCACTCCTTGCTTGAGAGGACTTCAATGGCAATCCGAGCACCAAGCTTAAAGGCATAAATGAATATCTCGCGCTCGTTAATATCAGTAAGCTCGTTCCAACAATCATCAAACTTTTCTAAAATTTCCTTTTGCTTTTCCGTGAGTTCACCCTTGAGCGTATTGCGATGATCGGCTATGTAAACCATAAGCTCCTTCGTTTGCTCATCATTGCCCCTGCAGTCCGTGTTAGGACATATATTTCCGTAAAACAACTCCTCAAGTATCGACTTCATAATTAACCTCCCATAAAACGTTAAGCTAATTATATCGCGAATTCTCCCACCCGCGAACGCCAAAAGGGAATTGTTAGCAGAAATGTTGCAAATTAAATATATATTTGCATTTGATTATTTGTATTGAAAAAACAGATGATATGTGATATAATTATGTAACTTCAATAAATGGCGTTTGACATATGAACTAATATGATTATAGAAGGGTAATTTGGAAGGAACGGAGGCCATTATGATTACAGACAAGGAAAACTACGATGCTATTGAAAAGGTTGTTAGTAAAAATGATGAGGGTATGGAACAACTGCAAAAAAATATAACGCCAGCATTAGAAAGGCAAGAAAAGTTCAGAGCTATTGTTGAATCAACTACGATGGTAATGCCTACTGTTTCAGTTCAGCCATCTATAGTTACAGCCTTAACTCAAGTAGCAAATAATAATGTGTTAAATAGTTATAGAGAGTCGATGCTTTCAGAAACAGTATCCGCATTAACCAAATTTGCAGTATGGTCTGCTAATTTTCAAATCAATCCAGCTATATATTCAGCCGTTCAAAGTATAGGTGAAGCATCGGCCTCGTTATATAACTCAATGCATGCTGTGATCGAGAGTTGTACTGTTGCTCTGCAGACTTATGTAAATTCTCCTTTTGTACAATGGATCAGCAGTTTCGATTTTACGCCATTAAAAACAATACTTGAAAACCTCAATTTTGATAGCGATGTTTTGCAACGTTATCGTGAATTGAACGAACGATATCTTCAAGTTATGTACGAATCAAAATGGTTTCCCTATGCAGGATGGACTGTTAACATAGAGCTTTTTGCCGAGGTCAATGAAATCATAGTGTCAAGCAGAGGAGCGAGTCAGAGGCGAGAAAAGCGTATTGATAAAGTGATTTTATCTTATTACACAGCCAAAGAAATAAAGATCATAAAGCGCGGGTGGAGAAATTCTGATTTAGAGCCACACACAAAAAAGATATTAGGACAAGCTATTGAAGCGCACCTGCGCGGAGAATATGCATTAACGATTACGTGCTTAGCTACAATGTGGGAAGGTTTGATCCACAAAAAAACAAACGTAGTCGGTAGGCAGGGATCTAAAAAGACCAAAGAAGACTTTGGAAAGTTATTAACCGAAAATGACTTTGAACCCATTTTCGGTGAGTATTACGACAACTTTATTATGAGTCAATGCGATACTCCTGAAGAAGTTATCGAAGGAGTTCCAAATAGGAATGGCATTTCACATAGCAAATATAAGCGTTATCCTAATAAGAAGGCATCACTTAATGCTATTCTGCTGACTGATTTTATTATTGGTTTAAACCCATTACCTACTGAAGAGTAATTTTTTGGAGGAAAGAAATGAAATATTTACTCATAGACACAAATATTTTTTTGGATATGATTATTGATCGAAAAAACAATTTTTCATCTTCATTGCTTAAATCTTTTATTAAGTTATTGGATTATGATGAAATCAAGCTCTTGCTTCCATCTATTGTTGTCCATGAAACGTACAAGCACATTGGTGATGAATTGTCCAAGGTAGGGAAAACTATAAAAGAGGCCAAGAAAGCAATCGGCGAAATATACGGAATTAATGGTTGTACTATTGATGGTTTGGAAGTAAAAGAATACAAGGAAAAGGCAAGAGGAACTTTACACGAGTTAAGTACTATTTATGAGTCAAAATTATCTCAGTATTCGGTAGAGTTATCATCTATAATTAAGAACTTATTCGAACATCGAAATAGTTTGGTCGTTCAGGATACTGACAAATTACGTTCAGCTTGTCTAAGACGCAGAATTTATAAAATTGCGCCATTTCATCACGAATCCAAAGATTGCTTTGCCGACGCATTGATTATTGAAACATTATTGAATATAAAAGATATCGTTGAATTATACCCTGAAGACAGAATATATTTAGTTACAGGTAATGCAAGTGATTTTTGTGAAAATGTTAAAAGCGAGAAACTACACGAAGATATACTGAAAGATATCGCGGAAAAGGGGTTGTCTGAACAAATAGTATTTACTAGACATTTTGAAAAATTAATCGGCAACGATCTTTCCGTGGAAATAAATAATGCATCTCTTAAAGAAGAGTTCGAACAAGAAATGCGTGAGCAGAAAGAACAGGAGTATTTGGACTTTTGTTCTGAGGTGAAGGACATTGCTCGTGAATCTGTTGGATTAAGTTCGTTGGGTACCTATGAGGAAAAGTTTATTGAAGAATTTAGAGAATCAGAATTTGCCGATGAAATTGTTTCATTTTCAGAAAGAATACGAAAATGTTACAATGATTTAGAAGAACTAAATTTGTTTTATTGCGATGACCTTATCAATCATGTATTGTCTATTCCAATTGAAAATATGCCACTTTTTATTGAAAAATGGAAAGCATTTGTGGATGACAATGATATTGAAGGCACAGTAAATGACCTACTCGCTGTCGTTGAATATATAAATGAACAAGCCACAAAGTTGGACTACTCTGAATGTATTGGAGAGTTGTCAGATAGTTTTGATTATGGTGATGCGTTTTATTTTTATAATGAAAACAAAAAACTTATTGGAATAAAGATGGATGAACTTTACCTTTCGTGTGACGATGGCGGCGAAGATACATTGTGTTTGAAGCTGTATGGAAGTGATGAGCCTGCGCAAGGTTTTATCCAGATTGAATACGGATTTGTTTCATACAACGAAGAAGGAAATATTGACGATAGTTGCGATGAAGATACCCGATATGAAACAGACGAAGTAATAAATCAACTTGAAAAAATTGTTTCCAATTTTGAAGGATTTGTTGAAAAAGAAAAAGAAATCAAAAAAAGACTAGTACAGACTTTTAATTTGAATAGGGCAATATAAAGTATGTACAAAGACACAATAAAAAAGCTAGGGCATTATACAAATCTGCGTAACAAATTGTGTAACACCCCGCTTAAAAACTGCGTAACAGGCAAAAGAAAAAACCTTGAAAACTCAATGTTTTCAAGGTTTTTTCTGGTCTAAGTGACAGGACTTGAACCTGCGGCCTCTACCACCCCAAGGTAGCGCTCTCCCAGCTGAGCTACACCTAGATTTTCGACTTGTATATATTACCATATATTTAGACAAAAGTCAAGAGATTTTGTAAAAAAAATTTAAAAAATATATATTTATTTAATTTATTAGTCATCAAGCGTTAACAAATTTTTTGTATGTTCTATTTTGCCATTTCTTATAAGGCATAAGCTCGGAAATTTCGTCATTTTCTAACTCGTGATAAACTTATAAACTAGTTTATTTACAGGAATTCAATTGTATTTTCACACAACATATTTTTTGTTACATATCGAATAATGAAAAACAAGAAAAAGTATTGTCGAAATACACAAAAAATCAGGTCGAAATGTGTCAAATTTTCTACTTGCTATGAATTTCCACGAAATTTTAGCCAAATATTTGGCAATTTTAATAATTTACAAATCTATTTTTTTGTGGTATAATAACCCTCGTAGTGGAACGCATGGGCCAATACGCGTTTTCCACAAAATAAAAGAAGCATAACAGTCATTTGTTTGCAGCGAAATATCAAGCTTATGGTATCAATCACGCACAATCAATTTCATGTTATGCTTTTTTATTTTTGAATTAAATTTTTAAAAAAATTAAGCCCTCGGTGTTGCCGAGGGCTTTTGGTTTTTATTGTTTATTTCTTTCTTCAAGATCCTTGCAGATTTGCGCATACATCTTTTCATCAATTTTGAATTTCTTGTGGTAGAGCCAGAAGCCTATCAAAATACAAATAAGAGGAAGAATCATCATAGAAAGTTTCATTATCCATACAGAAGTATCAGAAGTGTTATTCATGATGTATTCTGCGTCAATAATCTTATCTCCTGTGAGGGATTGTGCAATCATATTAATTCCGGAAATAATAAGTGTAAATGATACAATACCCTTACTTACTGCACCGCCGAACTGATTGATGAAAGGCTGAACAGCAAAGCTTGCAGCTTCATTTCTCTTGCCGAGCTTCCATTCACCGTATTCAACAGCATCCGCAAGGAAGAGGAGCATAAGAAGTTGAATAAACGCCTGAGCAAAGAAAAGACCAAGACCAGCAATAATGATAAGGGGCAACCACTCGAAGGAGAGGAAGAATATTACATAAGAAATAGTCACTGCTATCATTGAACCAGTGTAGAGCTGTTTTCTTGTGAATTTCTTTCTAAAAAGAGGGAATACAGAGAGAGCTGTGAGTTGTGCTACCGCAAGAACTGCAGCAAAGATCATATACAAATCTTCGTTCTTAACGGCATACTTAAAGTAGTATGTACCAAATCCTGTAGTTGTGCAATATCCAATCATAAAGAGTGCCATTGAAACTGCAGTTATCATAAGTTGATCATTTTTGAAAAGTGCACGGAAAAGATCTTTTATAGTAGTTCTTTCGGTTTTTTCAAGTTGTGAGCGGTCTTCTTTTACACCAAAGATAGTAATGCTTTGGAAAACCATCATAATAATAGCAACTATAATTGCAAAAATAAAGTATGCATCACGATTATTAAGGTTGGGGAAGAATCCGGGAACATTGAGGTATATAAGAACCATTGAGAACATACCTACGTTTGCACAAATTCTTGCAAACGCACCTACGCTTTCACGAACACCTTGATCCTTAGAAATCGCAGGCATAAGTGACCAATAAGAGATGTCGTTAAGTGAGAAGAATATGCTAAAAAGAAGGTAAGTTACTGCAAGAAGAACGATATGAGATGTTTCGTCCATCTTAAAGTTATGGAACATTAAAACAGTGAGAATAGCTGTGCCAATCATACCAATCAATATCCAAGGTTTAAATTTACCCCATTTTGTTTTGGTGTTGTCAACTATCGCACCTACAAAGGGGTCGATAATTGCATCGAATGTTCCAAAAAGAGTGAGCATAATACCAATTACGCCAAGACCCTTATCAGAAAATTTTACAACGTCAGTCAAATGCACCAAGAGGTACATACTAACAAGTGAATACAATGCATCTCTGCCGACAGTTCCAAGACCGAAGCAGATTTTGTTTCTTGTGGTCAGTTTCATAAAATTATTTCTCCTTTATTAAATACAGGTTGCTTCCAAAGTCGCCAAGCAATCTGATGTTTTCGTTATAGCCAGTACCCTCATATTGCATCTCAAGATTAATTCCGAAATTAAGAATATCACCATAGCATTCATATGATTCGTGACCGTCAGTGAGTGAAAAGTGTTTGTCTATGGTTCTTAAAATAAATCCATCTGCCTTTAGTTTTACTGGGGTGATGTGATTGATAAGAGGACCAAAAGTTTTTATGCGAAGATTTTGCTTAACACATTCAACGCTATATTTTTTATCGGGATTAGCAGAGGGAATTGTCAAACGGTCGCGATAGGGAGCGGCGCATGTTTTTTTCTGGAAAAGGCCAGCAATTATTTCGTTTTTGCTAGATATTTGCCAAGAGAGTTGACTGGGATTATCCACATTTACAAATTCAAATTTTCCATATTGGAACGTTTTTCTATGCGCCTTATAAAAAGCTATTTGTCGTTTAACCTGCTTTAACTCGTCCGGTGTCAATTCTGCAAAATCAAGCTCATATCCAAGCACTCCAAAGGAAGCGACATTGAATCTTGTTGATAGAGGTGTTGCACGAAGTGTTTGTGCGTGAGGTGACATCGAAACATGAGCAGAAATTGTTGATGGTGGATAAAAATTATACATACCACCTTGAATATCAAGTCTCTCAATAGGGTCTGTGTCATCACTTGTCCATACTTGAGGTGAATAGCAGAGCATACCAAGGTCAAAGCGATTACCACCAGATGAACAGCTTTCAAAGAGTATATTAGGATGCTTTTGATAGAAAATTCTATCAAGCACCTCATAAAGACCAAGAATATATTTGTGATAAAATTCACCTTGATTGGAAAGCGTTGCAGAGTACATATCACTGATGTGACGATTGTAGTCCCATTTTACGTATTCTATATTAGCGCTTGAAAGAATATCATCAACAGATTTAACAATATAATCTCTAACTTCCTTGCGAGTTAAGTCAAGTACCATTTGGTTTCTACCCAAAGATGGTATGCGAGAGGGAACAGCAATTGCCCAATCAGGATGTGCTCTGTACAAGTCAGAATCTGGGTTTACACATTCAGGTTCAAACCAAAGTCCGAATTTCATTCCACGATGATTAATAGCTTTTGCAAGTGATTTTAAGCCACCAGGGAGCTTTTTAGTGTTTACAATCCAGTCTCCAAGTCCTGCTTTATCACTATTTCTTGCACCAAACCAACCATCGTCAAGAACTAACATCTCAACGCCAAGTTTTTTTGCTTTATCAGCAAGGGCAATTATTTTTTGTTTGTTAAAATTAAACATCATAGCTTCCCAGTTGTTTATAACAATGGGACGCTCTTTACCTTTGTGAACTCCGCGAACAATATTTTCATTAACAAAGGCGTGCATATTTTGTGCCATTTTGTTGATGCCCTTTGAAGAGTATGTCATTACCGCTTGTGGAGTTTCAAAGGATTCACGAGGATTTATTACCCATTTAAAGCAATGAGGATTGATACCACTCATTACTCTTGTTGTTCCTGTAGGAGAACCTTCAATAGCCGAGTAATGATTGCCCGAATAAATAAGATTAAATCCATATACATTTCCGTGAGAATAATCTGCACCTTTGCCAACAAGCATAAATGCAGGGTTGTGTCTGTTGGACGATGCACCTACAGTTGAAGAATTAACATAAATGCCTTCGCTAACGGGTGTGGAATTCAAATGCGCTTCTTTAATCCATGAGCCATTCAAGGTTACAATGTTGTAATAGGTTGATGGCAAATCAAGTGAGAAGCTCATTAACTTGTTAATAGTTATAGCAGACGAACTGTTGTTGACAATAACAGTATTTCTAACGATTACATTGGATTCTTCAAAAACAGTATAAGAAAGTTTTAAGAAAATACTTGCAAACTTCTTATCTCTTAAAGTGATTGTAAGAGTTTGTGCCTTACCATAAGCGGTTGGTAGGTCTTTTGAAGAGTAAGCAGAGTTGTTAATTTCGTGTGAAAGATAAACAAAATCACTTACATAAGTTCCATCGGGCATTATAATTTCTATGGGAGAATGTCTAAAGTCACCTTTGCCATTCTCACTGTATTCAAGAAGCACGTTATCAAGCGAGATAGTTGATTTGGTGTTATAATCAACGCAACTACCAAGCATTATAGTGTTTTTAAGAGCTAATGCATCATATGACTGTGTACGAAGCAAAGGTCCATAATGCAGATTTTCGAGCTTGCCATTATCTGCTATTTTAAAAATGTAGCTTGTTGATAATGTATCAAGCTTAAAAGTCCTATTTTCAAAACTAATCATAAATATTTCACCTTAACTTTTATTAAATATGAAGCTTTCTTGCCAAAGCTGCTCTAGCATTTCTACTAATTGAAATTCCTATCATTCCAAGACCGATAATAACAAGGGGAATCATAGGATAAAGCGACCAACCATCAAAATTCACTTTAAATGTTATTACAAGGAAAAGCTCTATAATATCCATATATAATCCAAGTGCTATAAAGAAAGCACCGATAACATAGAGATGTCCTTTTTTTAGATAATATAGTAAAATTGATGTGGCTGTTACTATGAGCCCGAGATAAGTTACAAGGGGAAACGCAAGGGTTAAAAACCAATCTCCATTAGTTGAAAAATTGATGTAATGTAAGAAAAGGATAAGCAAGAGAAAATCAATAGGAACAAATACGGCTGGAGTTGGTTTTTTGAACCAAAAAGGCATAATTGATATTATATATACCAACGATATTGCAAAGATAGCATACGCTGACCAAGTCATTTTCTGATTTATGTAATAATCCGAATAGAAAGTTAGAAAAATCGGTATTAAAAACAAAGTCAAAATAATTATGTGAATAGTCGTTTTGCTCAATTCTCGCTTGGGAACAAAGTCCTGGGGGAATAGCGGAGCAATTTCGGGTCGTTCGATATCAGGATGATATGCCTCAGTTCCACATAGTGGACATCTTTTTTCTGTATCTGCAAGCTTTACGCCACAATTAGCACAATACATATTGAATCCTCCTATCTTTGATTTGTCTGTACAGTTATCTCAACACCGAGATTTTGCATCTCGCGGAAGAAATATGTTTCAAGACGCGCTTCTTTAATATCGCGCGAAAAAGTTACGTTAAGAATATCACGGTAAGAATAGGCACTGCAATTATAGGGTGCTTGCGCCTGAGGCCCTAAAATAAAATCGATTTTTTGGATGTGTTCCTTCATATTTGGGGGTAATTTTATTTCGCCAAGATTTGAGAAACTAAGGCAGGATTTTTTCTCGCCAACTGAATTGAATACCATTTTCATAACAAGATTTTTAATAAATAGAGGAACAATTCTCAAAAATGGATTTCTTTCATCTGCAACGTTGGTTTCTATCATTTTTGCCATATTCTTTTTTGTGGCATACATTCCAACCTTGTGATGCACAATGTTTATAATTTCATCTAAGGTGTAGTCACCAAGACGAGGATCGATTTCGGGTATGGTGTAAAGCGCAAAATTTCTTAAGGTTTTACTATCAAAAATTCGGCGCAAATTTATTGGGACAAGCACCTTGACGGGCTTGTACTTTTTGGGATTGTGAATTAAATCTAATTGAAGATTCAAAATTGCCTTCATCATTACTGCAGTCAAAAACGTATTTACTGAAACGTTTTTCTCCAGAGCCATATCACGAATTTTCTGGCAGGACATTTGAAAATTGGTTATATTTAGATATCCGTCATCCTCAGGCGTACCGTCAATTCGCCATGCATTTGTATCCTTGCGAGTTTCTTTAATAGGAGCAGAATTTTTAAGAAAGCTATCCTCGATTTCATAATGTTTGGGACGTTCCTTTCTTGAAAGAATGCCATGTTCACAAGGAATTTCAATCTGATGCTTTAGTTCAAGATATTCTGCAACAAGAGATTTTAAGAATATCAATCCGCCCGTACCATCTGTAAGTGCATGGAATATTTCAACAGCTATTCGTTTTCTATAAACTATAACTCTGAATGCACAAGTTTTCATCTCTTTTTTTGTCATATATGCAAGTGGATAACTGTATTCCGCTAAAATTGCGGGCGGAGTATTTATCGGGCGCAAATAATACCAGAAAAGCCCCTCTGAAAGTCGTGCAGCAATACTCGGAAAACGAGGTATAGTGTTTTTTATTGCTTGTTCAAGAATTTTAATGTCAACATCCTCGTAAAGCGTTGCAGACAGTCGGAACAAATTGCTCCAATATCTGTTGTGTGATGCAGGATATATCTTTGCAGCATTATCAAGCTTGAACCAATTAAAGCCCTTATAGCCCTTCATTTGATTACTTCCTTATCATTTAGTATTGGTGAGTTTATAAAAAAGCCCTAAAAATTCATTTTCTATTTTAGAAAATTCAATATATTCAAATCGTGGTTGAGATTGTAATTCAGGCACATAGTTAAATATTTTTTCACCAAAAAGTGTGATGAATTCATAATAGAGAATAGCATCGTCAATATCAAAAATTTGCTTTCTTTCTTCCTCTGTAAGAGAGGGAATCCATTTTTCAAATATGTTGTTTTGGAGAACATCCTCAATTTCAAGATACTTATGAAGATGCTTTTTAACGGGGCGAGTTATGTCTGCAAGATATGCTTCGCTTCCATCATGCAAAAGGCAACCAAGAATAACGTTTTGAGAGTATCCTCGTGCCTGCGCTTCATTTGCACAGTTTAAAGAGTGCAATGCAACCGAATAAAAGTGTTTAAAATGTCCATTAGCACGACAGAGTAGAGAAAGTGCATGGGCAATATCCTCAATGTCTATATCTTCAATTTTAGGTTCAAGGGGATAAAACTCCTTCTTTTTATAAGTCAAAATATAGCTCATACATTACACTCCTGTTTTAGATATAAATATACATAATAATTATAACACACAAATCCGAATTTGTAAAGTAAAATAATTTTATTTTATTTAGTTTTGCTATTGCCGAGAAAATAAAAATATGCTATAATTAATTAAAGTTTACTTTATGGAGGAAATATGAAAATTACTGATAGATTTTTAAAATACGTTTCATACCCCACAATGAGTGATGAAACAAGTGAAACTGTGCCAAGCACTAAAAAACAGTTGGTTTTGAGCAGAGCGATTGCAGAGGAGCTTATTGCTTTGGGACTTGATGATGTTGAGCTTGACGATATGGGGTATCTTTATGCTACTTTGCCTGCAAATGTTGAAAATTCAACAATTACTCTTGGTCTTGTTGCGCATGTTGACACAAGTGATGCCTGCGCAGATTATCCGATCAAAACCAAAATTGTTAAATATGATGGTAACGATATTTGCCTTAATGAAGAAAAGGGAATTTACCTTACTAAAGAGGAATATCCTTCGCTTAACAAATACCTTGGCGATGACCTTATCGTAACTGATGGTACGACACTTCTTGGGGCAGATGATAAAGCAGGCGTTTGCGCTATCGTTTCTGCGGTTGAGAATATTATCGCAAGTGGCGTAGCTCACGGAAAGATTAGAATTTGTTTCACTCCTGATGAAGAAATTGGACGTGGTGCAAACCATTTTGATGTTGAAAAATTCGGCGCAGATTACGGATATACAGTTGATGGTGGTTCTTTAGGTGAAATTGAATATGAAAACTTCAATGCTGCTTCAGCAGTAGTAAAATTCAACGGTGTTTCAATCCACCCAGGTTCTGCTAAAGATAAAATGAAGAATGCATCTCTTATGGCTATGGATTTCAATGCGCTTTTGCCACAAGATGAAATTCCTGCAAAGACAGAAGGATATGAAGGTTTCTTCCATCTTATCGAAATGAATGGTGAATGTGAAAATGCAACACTTGTTTACATCATCCGCGACCACGATATTAATAAGTTCAATGATAAAAAGGCCCTTCTTCTTGAATGCGCAAATAAAATTAATGCTAAATATGGAGAGGAAAGTTGTGTAGCCACAGTTAAAGACTCCTATTTTAACATGAAAGAAATTATCGACAACCATATGTATACAATTGATAGAGCGGTTGAAGCTATGGAGCAGGTTGGAGTTAAACCTATTATTATGCCCATTCGCGGTGGTACTGATGGTGCACGTCTTTCATTTATGGGATTGCCTTGTCCTAACATTTGCACAGGCGGAGAAAACTTCCACTCAAGATTTGAATACCTTTCTGTTCAATCACTTCATAAAGTAGTCGAAATTGTTGAAAGAATCATAATCAATGCAACGTATGCTGAAAGGAACTAAAAATGGCTAAATTATATTTTAAATATGGAGCTATGGGCTCTTCTAAAACAGCAAATGCACTCATTACAAAATTCAATTATGAAGAAAGAGGAATGAGAGTGTGGCTTATTAAACCATCTATTGACGACCGCGATGGTGCTGATATTATTCGTTCAAGAATTGGCCTTGAGCAGAGAGCTCAGATTATCACTCCTGATATGGATATTTATGAAGAATTTAAGAGTCACGTTAGCACTCACGCAGTAATTGCTGATGAATGTCAGTTCTTTACAAAAGAGCAAATTGACCAGCTTCGAAGAATTGTCGATGAGCTTGAAATTCCGGTTCTTTGCTTCGGACTTCGTACTGACTTCTTGACACATACTTTCGAAGGTAGCCATCGTCTTTTCGAGGTGGCAGATTCTATCTCTGAAATTAAAACAATCTGTACTTGCGGTAAAAAGGCAGTTGTTAATGCTAGAATTGATGGCAATGGCAAGGTTGTAACCGAAGGTGGACAAATACTTATCGGTGGTAATGACTCCTATGTCGCAATGTGCCACGCTTGCTGGAAAAAGGCAACTAAAGAATAAACAAAACAACCCGACGGATTTCCGTCGGGTTATCTTTTTAAATATCAATTTCAATGGATACGGGGCAATGGTCACTACCCATAATTTCGGTATGGATTTTTGCTTCCTTAACCTTTTCTAAAATGCGATTTGAAACTACGAAATAGTCAATTCTCCAACCAACGTTCTTCTGTCTTGCTTGGAACATATAACTCCACCAAGAGTATTCCACTTTGTCGGGGTAAAGCGAACGGAAGGTGTCTGAAAAACCACTTGCTAAAAGCTCTGAAAATTTGCCTCTTTCTTCATCAGTAAATCCAGCGGAAAAGTGGTTTGTCTTGGGATTCTTAAGGTCAATTTCTTCGTGGGCTACGTTCAAATCTCCACAGTAAATAACGGGCTTAACTTTATCAAGCTCCATCATATAATTTCTGAGCGCATCTTCCCAAGTCATACGATAATCGAGTCGAGTCAATTCTCTTTGTGAATTGGGTGTATATACGTTCAAAAGATAGAAGTTTTCATATTCAAGCGTGATTGCGCGTCCCTCGTGGTCGTGTTCGTCAATTCCAAGCCCAAACTTAACAGATAGGGGTTCGTGCTTTGTAAAAATTGCAGTGCCACTATAACCTTTTTTCTCAGCACTGTACCAATATTGATAATAACCCTCGGCATTAAATTCTGCTTGACCGGGTTGCATTTTGGATTCTTGAATAGAAAAGAAATCTGCATCCTCATTGGCAAAGAAATCGCCAAATCCTTTATTTAAACAAGCTCTAAAGCCATTAACATTCCAAGAAATAAACTTCATAATTATCTCCTTTCATTTTATATTTTAATAATAACACAAATTTCACAAATTTTCAACAAAAATCTATTTTCAAAAGCATAAAAATATGATATAATTGTTTTATAGTAAAAATTTAGGAGAAATTATGAAATTTTTGAAATCACTATTAATACTTTTAGTAGTTTTGAGCTTGGTTTCATGCGATCTATTTGTTCAAAATAGTACCACGGAATCTTCCCAATCCTCAATCTTAACAACTACTCGACAACCCATAGATAATTTCAATCCCGATATGGATATAACAGAAGAACCAGCTGAAGATCCATATAAAAATGTTGATAAAACTGAGTTTTATGCAAACTATACTCCTGCTGAAAATTATTGGGATGCTTATTATCGTTCACAACATTATTTAATGTCAGGTTCAATAGATGAGCAAGATCAAGAGCCAACTATTGCACAAAATCAGCCGAAGGAAAACGGCTTATTCATACGAAACACAAGTGCCCTCTATTCTTCTGATGGAAACGTATATTACATAATCAATTCGAATGGTGAAGTAGTTAATAAAGTTTTTAAAGGCGGAGCATATGTTACTCTAGAAGAGGTCGCGGCATACGTTTTTGCTTTCGGTGAAATCCCTGCTAACTATACAAATAAAAAGAGTGGAAGCCCATCAAGTAATCCTTGGGGAAAATATCTTCGTCTTAATAATACTTATTTTTCAGGAAATACTTATAGCTATCCCTATGAACCAGTGCTTCCTAATATATCAGGATGTGGTGGTGAACTTGATTATTATGAAATAGATATCGGGACAACTGGCACTGATTGTGATCCTAAATATACCGCAGCTATTTATAATAATGGTTATAAAATCACAAGAGGGGCTGCTCGTATCGTTTACACAAGATATGATAAAAATGGTGATAAAATAATTGATATTAACGAAAAATATCTGTTCTATACATATAACCATTATAATGATTTCCAAGAATATCTCAACTATGAAGGTGGTTGGGGAGAAATGTTTGGCAACATTACCGGAGGTGGAACAATATCAAGCAAATATGATTATAATCCCACACCTTATGTTGCAGTTGTAAGAAAGAACCTTTATATTGGCGCAACAGAAAACACAGGTATTGAATATGTTGAAGTTGCATTTATATATTACAATAAAAAATATTATTTTGATAGCACTTTTTGTGCTTAAGGAGAAAATATGAATTTACAAGAAGCTATTGCCAAATTATATGCTTGGCAAAATAAACTAAGTGCATATAATCACGCAATGTCCATTATTTATTACGATGGAGCAACTGTTGCTCCAAAGAAAACCGCAGCCAATAGAGCTCATACATTGGGAATTTTAAGTGAAGAAACATATAATCTCACAACCAACGAAGATACTGTTGCTATGCTTGAATTTTTGGATGCACATATTAACGAACTTGAAGAAAAAGAGCAGAGAATAGTGTATCTTGCTTGCAAGGGAATGAAGGAAATGAAAAAGATTCCACTTGAAGATTATATTGCATATCAAGAATTGCTTGTAAATGCAGGTGATGTGTGGCACACTGCAAAAGAAACTGACGATTTTGAACTATTCCGTCCATATCTTGAACAAATATTTGAATATAATAAAAAAATTGCGCACTATTGCGCACCCGAAAAGCATCCTTACGATTACTGTCTTGATCAGTACGAAAAGGGACTAACAATGGAAAAATGTGATGAGTTTTTTGCAACTCTAAAATCAAGAATTGTTCCTCTAATTAAAAAAATTGGTGAGACAAAACAGGTAGATGATTCTTGTATCCACGGTTATTTTGATGAATTATCACAGGAAAAATTCTCTCGAGAACTCATGAAAATAATGGGAATTGATCTTGGTATTTGTGGTCTTGGCACAACAGAGCACCCTTTTACGACGAGCATCGGATCGCATTACGATGTAAGAATTACAACTAATTTCGATGAAGAAAACTTTGCTTCATCAATGTTTAGCGTAATTCACGAGGGTGGACACGCACTCTATGAAATGAATCCACAAGATGATTATGCCTATACTTATCTTGATGGTGGTGTATCAATGGGCATTCACGAAAGCCAAAGCCGTTTTTATGAAAACCTGCTTGGTAGAAGCGAAGCATTTGTAAACTACGTTTTCCCAAAAGTTTGTGAATGTTTCCCTGAACAAATGAAGGGATATACAGCAAACGATCTTTATAAAGCAATAAACTTGGTAACTCCTTCTTTGATTCGCACCGAGTCGGACGAGGTGACCTATTGTTTGCACGTTATGATTCGTTACGAGCTTGAAAAGAGAGTTATGAGTGGTGAGCTCGAGGTCAAAGATTTAGCAACTGAATGGAAGAAGCTCTATAAAGAATATTTGGGTGTTGAAGTTCCCAACGATAGAGAAGGAGTTCTTCAGGATAGTCACTGGTCAGGCGGTAGTGTTGGATATTTCCCATCTTATGCACTAGGTTCTGCCTATGGTGCACATCTTCTTCACAAAATGAAACAAGATGTTGATGTTGAACAATGCCTTGCAGAAGGAAACTTTGCTACTATAAATGAGTGGAATAGAGAACATATTTGGAAATATGGTTGCTTGAAAAATCCCGATGAACTTTTAGAAAGCGCACTTGGTGAAAAATTTGACCCCACATATTTTACAAATTATCTTGAAGAAAAATATTCAAAGATATATAATCTTAAATAAAACTAAAGCACTAGGATTTTTATTCTAGTGCTTTTTTCATAATTCTATTGACATATTAATATACATGTGGTAAAATAACATATGATATATAACGAGTGTTATATTACGGAGGATTAAATATATGGCACCAAGAATAAAAGTAACAAAAGATGATATAATTGCCACTGCAATAAAGCTTATACGCACCAATGGTGATGGTTCTATTAATGCTAGAGCAATTGCAAATGCGTTAAATTGTTCAACACAACCTATTTTTTCAAATTTCGATTCAATGGAAGAATTAGAGCAAGAGGTTATAGTTGGAATATATAATATTTATCTTTCATTCCTAACAAATGAAGCTAGAAGTCAAAAATATCCACAATATAAGGCATATGGAATGGCTTATATTCGCTTTGCCAAAGAAGAAAGAGAACTCTTCAAAATTTTGTTTATGCGAGATAGAACTAATGAAGAAAATTCTATATCAATTGATTTTGAAGAATCTGTTCAAATGATTATGAAATCAACGGGTTTGAGTTATGAAAAAGCACAATTTATGCATTTTGAAATGTGGACTTGTGTTCACGGTATTGCTACAATGATAGCAACTTCATTTTTCGAACTAGAATGGGACGTTATTAGCCAAATGACAAGCGATGTTTATCACGGAGTTTTGTCAAAACATTTAGATGGAGGAGAAATTGATGCACGCAATTAAAATTGTAAATCTTTCAAAGGAATATCGTGATGTATTAGCAGTAGATAATCTCTCACTGACAATAGATAAGGGAGAATTGTTTTCTTTGTTGGGAGTAAATGGAGCGGGTAAAACGACAACAATCAAGATGTTATCCGGTCTTACAAAACCAACATGTGGAGATGCATTTTTAGATGGCAAAAGTATTACTAAAGACGTTGCATCCGTCAAAGCTATTATAGCTGTTTCTCCTCAAGAAACGGCAGTTGCACCGGGACTTTCGACGTATGAAAATCTTGAACTTATGTGTGGTGTTCATGGATTTGATAAAGATAAGAAAAACGCAAAAATTACCGAATTAACTGAATTACTCAAGCTCGAATCGATAATTAATAAAAAAGCTGGCAAACTTTCTGGCGGATGGCAAAGAAGAGTTAGCATAGCAATGGCTTTGATTAGTGAGCCCCAAATTTTGTTTCTCGACGAACCAACACTTGGGCTTGATGTTTTAGCTCGAAGTGAGCTTTGGGATTTAATCCGTTCACTTAAAGGAAAGATTACAATAGTTTTAACTACTCATTATATGGAAGAAGCAGAGGCACTTTCAGATAGAATTGCAATAATGAAAGATGGTAAACTTCTTATATGTGATACTGCTGAAAATATTAAGAAAAGCGCTCAAACAGATAATTTTGAGCAAGCATTTATCAATATTGTAAAGGGGGGCATATAAATGAAAATGTTGTCCTTTGCCAAAAGAAATACAAAAGAAATATTGAGAGATCCACTCAACTTATTCTTTGAACTTGGATTTCCACTTGTTTTGATTTTATTGCTTAGCGCAATTCAAGCAAATGTGCCTGTTTCACTTTTTGAAATTGAAAAGTTAACACCTGGTGTAACTGTATTTGGTTTAGCATTTATGACTTTGTTTTCTGCTACTATAATAGCTAAAGATAGAAGCAGTTCATTGTTACAAAGATTATATACAACACCATTAACTTCTATTGATTTTATTCTTGGCTATGCGTTGCCAATGATTCCAATTGCTATTGCTCAATCACTAATATGCTACATTGTAGCTCTTATCTTGGGACTCGAATTTAGCATAAATATTTTATTTGCAATACTTTTGATTATTCCTGTATCCATATTTTATATCGCATTAGGACTTCTTTGTGGAAGTGTTTTGAATGATAAGCAAGTGGGTGGAATATGTGGAGCATTGCTCACAAATCTTTCTGCATGGCTTTCTGGAGTTTGGTTTGATCTTGAACTTGTTGGGGGAGCATTTAAAAAGATTTCATATGCACTTCCTTTTGTGCACGCGGTGGAATTGGAAAGAGCAGCATTAAACGGTAATTTTAGTGATATTCTTCCACATTTATTTGTAGTATTAGCTTATGTAATTGTTACTGTAGTAGTTGCAATAATTCTATTTTGCAGACAAATGAAAAAGCAATAAAAAATACGGTATGCACATTTGTGCATACCGTATTGTGGTTATTAAAGAATTTGGATTTGATCGTCGTCAGCATTTTGCTTAGCAATCATAAAGTCAATAGCAGGTTGTTCAAGATGTCTTTGCTCTTCTTTGATTTTTTCATTAAGAGCAATAGTATCAATAATCTGCTTCATATATTTGCTCATAGCACTCTTAGCAGTGTAATCTGCAGGTGCATAGAAAGTAAGTCTGCCTTCAGTAAGGAGTTTGTAAACCTTTGCACGATTGTCTTTTACGGGGTCAAATACGCCAATAGTATAACCACCGCGCTCTTTAACGAGGTGCATACAAGGAATATCAGTAGCAGAGTCACCTATGTAAACCATGTTTGAGAAGGGAATTCTGCGTTCGTTAGAGGGGATGCTATCGTTTACTCTTTCATCGTGTTCTTCAAGGAAGCCCTTGGAGATTCTGAAAAGATATTGAGTTTTGTTTGTGTAGTTAACTGCCTGTGCGGGCCAAACAGCAACATCGTCTGCGTTATAGAGATAAGATGAAGCATAAATCTTCTTGAATTCGCTTGCTATTTCACTACCCTCGATAATTTCACGAAGCCCAGAAGAAATAACATAGTGTTCAACCTCAATGCCTTTAGATTCAGCGTACTGATTGATTCTTTGGAACCATGTTTTAACACCTTCATAGAGTTTAACCTCAGCGCCACTGTCGATAAAATACTGACGCTTAAGAGATTTACCTTTAAACTGTGAATACTTTATAAGCTCATACATCCAAGCAAGGTTCATTTCCATGCGATTATCTTTTGCGAGCTCGTCCGACTCATGCCAGAATTGACCAACGTTCACACCAAAAGAGGGAATGAGAGTAAATGTCTGCATATCATCGGGAGAAAGAGTTTTGTCAAAGTCATAGCAAATTGCTATAATTGGTTTTTTCTTAGAATTATTCAAAGAAATATCCTCCTAATATAAATAATTACATTATTATCCAATTAATTATAACCTATATTTTTCTATTTTTCAAGTACTTACTATAAAATAATTGCAATATTAATAAAATTATTTCAAAAACCTTCAAAAAATGTTTGCAAAATCATTGATTTTATAGTATAATATAATGATAAAGTATGAAAGGAATAAAATAATGTTTAAAAAAGTTATAGAAACTATTGAAAAATATGATAGAATAATAATTCACAGACATTCCAATCCCGATGGTGATGCTATTGGCTCCCAGGTAGGATTAAAGCATATATTAAAAGAGAATTATCCAGAAAAGGAAATTTATGCAGTTGGGGATGCATCAAAGCGCTATGGTTTTATTGAGGACTCTGCTACTGATACAATTCCTGATGAATATTACAATGGCGCACTTGCATTTGTTCTTGACACAAGCGCAACAGCCCTTATTAGTGATGAAAGATATAAACTTGCAGATACTGTTATCAAAATGGATCATCACATTTTCTGCGAAGAATTCGCACATATCGAGGTTATTGACACATCATTCGAATCTTGTTGTGGTCTTATAGGGATGTTTACGATGCAAACAGGCCTTAAATTGACACCAATAGCAGCTAAAGCACTTTATACAGGTATGATTACCGACTCAGGAAGATTCCGCTATGATTCCGTTAGTGCACAAACATTCAAGGTAGCATCTTTCCTTATGGAGCAAAAGTTCAACACTAACGATATTTTCTCAAATCTCTATGCTGACGAACTTAATTCGGTTCAATTAAGAGCAAAATTTGTTCTTAAAATTAATAAAACTGAGCATCCTGTTGCATACATATATACCACACTTGAAGAAGCAAAGGGTTATAATGCTGATACCTTCACAATTTCACGCGGAATGGTTAATACTATGGGTGATATTAAAGGAATTGACATTTGGGTAAACTTTACTGAAACTGAAAACGGAGTTCTTTGCGAAATTCGTTCAAATAAGTATAATATTAATCCTATTGCAGTAAAATACGGTGGTGGTGGACACGCTAAAGCAAGTGGTGCAACCATAAAAGATAGAGAAGAGGCAATGAATATGCTCTCTGATCTTATCGCGTTGACCAAATAAGAAAGGAATCAAACATGACAAATTTTGAAAGAAAAAAACAGATACTTGATAAAATTAAAGAATATAATAAAATCATAATTTTCCGTCATTTTCGTCCTGATGGTGATGCTACAGGCTCAACAAAAGGACTTCGTGAAATTTTGAGATTGACATATCCCGAAAAAGAAATTCTTTTGCTCAACTCGGATTATTCAGATTACCTCAAATTCCTTGGTGGTGAGGACGAGCCGGTAGCCGACGAATATTATGCAGATGCACTTGGTTTAGTCCTTGATACAGGTACTGAAGATAGAATTTCTAACAAAAAATATGCTCTTTGCAAAGAAATAGTTAAAATTGATCACCATATTGTAGATAAACACTATGGCGATTATCATTGGGTTATTGAAGAAAAATCTTCAACATGTGAAATGATTGCAGAGTTTTATGATACGTTCAAAGACGAGCTTAAAATCAATAAAGAAGCTGCAACATATATCTACTGTGGTATGGTCACCGATAGTGGTCGCTTCCGTTTCCGTGACGTTTCGGGTGATACACTTCGTTTAGCTGGACTTATGCTCGACCAGGGTATTGACACTGATCTCCTCTATGCAAATCTTTACCTTAAAGAGTTCAATGAGTTCAAATTCGAATCCTATGCTCACGAAAAGATGGAAATGACAGAGAATGGACTTGTATACCTTTATATTGATAGAGAAATGCAAGAAAAATTTGCACTTACAAATGAGCAAGCATCTGCATCTGTTAGTTTTATGGACTCCATTCGTGGTTCAATCATCTGGATTGCATTTATTGATAATGCAGACGGAACAATACGCGTAAGATTGCGTTCAAGATTTGTTCCCGTAAATCCTCTTGCTGAAAAATATCGCGGTGGTGGACACGAGTGCGCTTGTGGTGCTACACTTCATTCAAAAGAAGAAATGGCACAGTTTATCGCAGATGCTGACGCTCTTATTAAGGAATTTAAAGAGAATAATGAGGGCTGGTTATGAGATTCCTTATAGTAAACGATGACGGCATCAATGCAGAGGGCATTAAGCTTCTTGCGAAATGGGCTTTACAGTATGGAGAAGTAACTGTTGTAGCTCCAAAATATGAGCAAAGTGGAAAAAGCCACGCTATCGACTTTATGAATCCCATAGAAATTAAACGCGTTGATTTTTTAGAGGGTGTTGAAGCATGGTCTATGGCGTCAACCCCGGCTGATTGTGTAAGATTTGGCATTTTTGGACTACACAGACAATATGACGTTGTCCTCTCCGGCATAAATCGTGGTACAAATATGAGTGGTGATATAATCTATTCGGGAACGATGGGCGCAATTTTTGAGGCAGGAAATCAGCACCATAAGGGAATAGCTTTCTCCACAACTCCCGAAAATCTCGAAGGCGCCTCAAAATATCTTGACGATGCATTCAATTTTATAGTTAAGAATAATCTTTTTGATTATTCCGACCTTTATAACGTTAACATTCCAGAAGAAGTAAAGGGAATTAAGATAACGAAACAGGGTGACGGATTTTTCTCTGATGCCTTCTATCAAGTTGATGAAATTACCTATAGACAATACGGACAAATGATATGCGATACTTGTCCCGAGGATAAAACACGTGATAGCGTTGCCTTTGGCGAAGGATTTATATCGGTAACTCCAATGACAAAAGAGAGAACTGACTTGCCGGCATTTGAAAAACTCAAGAATATGAAATTTTAACATTTACTTGTCATTCTGGAGTAAGTGTAACGACCGATAGAATCTACACCAAATAAAAACGAGATTCTATCGCTTCACTTCGTTTCGCTCCAGAATGACAATAAAACCAGCAGGGAAAAGTCCCTGCTATTTTTGTTTATATAAAAAAGCACACACCCTGAAGGGTGTGTGCAAAAAATTATTAGAATAATAATTCATTTGAATTATTGGTAAATTACCTCAATATTAGTAATTTGAATATTTCCATTTGTAGTCGAACTGTTTGTATTGCCTACACTAAATGTTATAGAATTAGCATTTACTGTTACAATTGTACCAGAAGTAATGTTTTGGCCATTAGATGTAAGAATACCTGTATTAGCATTAGAATATGTTATTTTTATAGATACTATTGTTTTTCCTTCTGCAGCAGTTACCTTGATTTCTGGAGCTTCGTTTTGATACATTCTCCAGTTAGTACCATTGTTATAATATTTACCAGTATTCGAGTTATTACCAGTTGTTTTATTAGCAGTTACAGTAATGTTATCATCCATGGTGAGTGTATTATATGCAACACCATTTGCCCAATTGTTAGCAGTAGCGTAATCAGCAATGGAAACTGTAACAGTTGTCTGACCAGCAGAGGGTTGAGGTTGTCCGCAAACGCAGAATCCGTCTTCGTATGTGTGGTCAGCTGCAGTAACAGCTTGGTTACAAATCTTGCATGTAGAAGAACAAGGATATTGACCTTCACATGTGTGCTCAGCAACTTTCAAACCATCCTGATTCCATACCAAAACCTGGCTATTTGAGTTATAAACAGAAAGTACACCAATTACTGTTACTTCTGCACCTACAGCAGGCTCATTTACACTACCTTTATAGTAGAGAGCAACTGTTTTACCGCCAACAGTAACGGTTTTGCTAGCAGTCAAAGTGCCTGTGAATACAACAAGCTTGTTTTGAAGTTCTTTTGTTACATTAAAGCCATTAGCAGCAAGCGTTTCTGTGTAATCAACAGGAGCAACTGTTGTTGTATTACCGGTCTTTTCATATGTGAAGCTTTTAACTTCATACAAATTATTGAAGATATCCTGTGTGCCTGTTACGATAATCTCTTCACCTACAGTTGCGTCAACTGCAGAACCGTAAAGATAATAACCATTACCTTCAGCATCAACAAGGAATGTGTTGTTACCGGAAATGTATGATACGTAACCCTTAATGCATACGCTGCCACCCTTTGCAACTGCAAGATATTCAGCGTGAGTCATAACGCCTTCTTCGTTGCCGTCTTCATCACCAGCAGGAGGAGTAGTTCCACTACCCTCATTATCATCACCGTCGTCAGTAGAAGGAGGTGTTACAGTACCGTCAACAGAGTAGAATGCGATTTCATATTGAGCATCGTTTGGATTTGTATAGATACTCCAGTTACCTTTTGTAGCATAATACTCAATATAACCTGCAGTATCTGCATTTTTAATCTTGAATACGCCTGTGCTAACCTCTTCAAGTGTCCACTTATAATTTTCTGTAGTTGAATTGAATGAATTATATCCTTCGGACTGAGAAAGTCTGTAGTTAGTAAGAGATGTAAAAGTATAAGAACCATCGTCATTCTTTGTTACAGTCCATTTTTCGGCATCTGTAAGTCCAGAGAATCCGTTAGTAACATCTACTGCAACTTGATAATATGTAGATACAAGAGTTGAGGACATTGCCATATTGTAAGCAGGAGCTACGATATAAACTACGTCACCTGTCTTAAGAGATGTAAGAGCACCAGTTGTTTCACCGGGCTGTTCGGGATTAGGCTGTTCAGGATTAGGCTGTTCAGGATTTACAATAGTACCATCAGCAGGAACTATTCTTGCAGCATACTGATTTTTAGTTGTATCCAACAACTGACCAACATAGCTATAGTTGGAAAGTCTAATAGTTGTACCAGAATCATAGTTACCAGCATAGAATTCTGCAGTATTACCTTCAAATGTAACACTTGCTTTGATAACACCGTATGTTGTGTCGAATGTCCATACTGTACTAGGAACCTCAGTTGAAAGTTTAAACTGACACTTAAATGGTGTACCACCACTGTAAGGAGCAACATCAAAGTAAGTTTTTACATTGTTAGCATCGTAGAAGTAGATATTGTAACCGTTTCCGTTTGTTTCGAAGAAGATTTCAACAGCATCATCGCTTGATTCGCTTGTTTGGAAAATAAAGCCACCACCGTATGATTCAGAGCCACCATTGAAGTAGAAATTCTTGTTTTGTAACTTCTGTTCAAGGTAGAACTTATAAGCTTTACCTGTTTCGGGAGCTGTATAATTAGGAGTTGTGGGCTGATCGCCACCCTGGTCAGGATTTGTTGTGGGCTTGCTTACAGCACCGTTAGCGCTTGCAGAAATTCTTGCAGGATACTGTGTTCCTGTTGTAATCTGGTCTTTGTAGTAAGAACCGGACAAACTAACTGTTGTAAAAGGAGCCATGCCGTCTTGAGTGTATGTTCCTGCAAAGAATGTATCGGGATTTGTGCCCTGGGTAACTTCGTCAGATGCAAGTTCAACTTCAAAAATACCGAATGTTTCATTATATGTCCATACGCAGTTGGGCTCTGTGCCAACTACAAATTTAGCGCCAAGATAACCGCTACTCTTTTTATAACCTTCAGCATTGATGTAAGTCTTATTTTCTCCATCCATGTAGTAGATATGATATCCACCGTCAACAACTTCAAAGAAAATATCAGTTGCTTGATCAAAAATTGTAGTTGTGGGAAGGAATTGACCTTTGTCGAGTGCACCTGCCTTGAAGTAATAAATTCCATCAGCATCAACCTGATAAAGGTAGAGCTTATAAGCAGTACCTTCAACAGGAGCTTCATAAGTCTCAGTTGTACCGCCCTGGTTACCAGCGCCGCTGATAGCAGCCTGGTCTTCAGCTGTCAAAGATGTGAATACTTCAATTTTCTCAATACGAAGCTGAGAAGCAATAGGAGTGGTAAGGAATTCGTTTACAGGACCATTGGGGAAGTAAATAGAAATAACTGCATCTTTACGAACGATTACAGCACCGTCCACTGTCATACCGTCCATACCAGTATAATACTTCTGACCGTTACCTTCGTAATCATCACAAGTGATTACGATTTTTCTCATACCATTGTATGCAACCTTAAGTGTTGTTTTTGCATATGCTCTTTGTGCATAAGTTTCCTGCACTCCATTTGTAAAAGGAGTAGTGGTACTATTGTACTCACCCTTGTTGATAGTGAAAGTAACACCATTTGCGGAATAAACAATTGCATCCTCTGACTTGCTAATAAGATTAGAACTACCTATCAAATCAAGCACAGGATCAGCCTTAGGAGCAGGAACTACAAGGTCAAATACTACATTTTCAGAGAAATTGTCGGGAGTAGTAACCTTACCTGTGAGTTTATAGTTGATATCCTCTGTAGGATTGCTAGGAACCTTAACAGTTACTTCAAGACCATCTTCAGAGGGTTCAAGCTTAATAGCTTCGTTATCTACAGACCATTCAACAGTGAATTTAACACCATAGAAATTTACCAAAGATACAACGCTAAAATCAACTTTTGTTGTATCCAAGTCTGTGTACAAGCTACGAACGTAATCAACAGCTGCACCAAGGTCATATTCAGACTCAGTGGGCTGTTTGGGTTTGCATGCTGAAAGCACGCCGAGTGAAAGAATCAAGATGAGTAAAATACTTAAAATTCTTTTCATAAAAACTCCTTAATTTAAATTAATTTTTTAGTGTTGGTTATTTAATAACAACATCGTTAAGTGAAAGCAAAGCAATCTGATAGTCGCCTTTGTAAACGTCTATAAGACCCTTAACGTCGATAGTTTTACCTAAAAAGTAATCGTCGGTAATTTTGTCGCCGTTTGCGTCATAGAAAACGGCTGTTCTAACTTCAATAGTATAAGTCTTGCCGTTAGCAGTGTATGTGCAAGTGAGTGTCATAGCACCGTCACTCTTACCGCCGTTGTTAGTTGTGTAAGTATCTGAAACGTAAAGACCACGCATCTCAATTGTTGTGTTAAGAGCAGCTTCTACGTAAGAAAATTCCTTTTGTACGTCATTGCCGTCTTCATCAAAAATTGTTACTGTAACCTTGCCGTTGCAGAATGTTTCGGGATCAACAAGTGTGTAAGAGGGAGTATGTCCCTTACTGATAAGCTGAATGTTATCAGGATCATTGGGCTTCATAATTCTATAAGTAAGATTGGAAATCTGGTAAAGCTGACCTTGTTCCCAATACTGCATAGAACCAACTATTTTAACTCTGTTACCTACTTGAATAATTTCAAGACCCTTACCGGGAAGATTATATCCTTTGAAACATGTGATGCCGAAATACATACCTGTAAGTTCGTCATATTCTTCTACGTAGATGCTTCCACTGTCATCATAAGTAACAACGCCTTCACATGCAACGTCCATACCGAGATACTTTTCGGGATTTGTAGCAAGCTCTTTAATTGTTACCTGAATTGCATCACCGTAGTAGAAATCGGGGTCTTTGTCTTTAGAGTAAACGTAAAGCTCATAAGCTTGCGCCTGTTCAATAGCAGCAGTACAATATGTACCGTATGTGTTATTAGCAGAGTTGGAAGCTATTGCAAGACCTTCTTGAAGAATTTCAAGGTTAAGATTGCGGTATTCAGCATCTTCAGATTCCTTGTACCATACCCAAACAAGGTGTCTAGCACCTGTGGAGTCAAGATTCCAAGAGCTTGTATCACTTTCAAGAATGATAGAAACAGCCTTTTCAAGCTTAGATCTTGTAAACTTGGAAGCCGCTTTACCCCATTCTTCAATAGCACCCGTTGATTCGGGAGTATTAATTGAAAGATATCTTGCCTTCAAGATACCGTTTGCAGCGATATCCTTAGGTACTTTAAAATGTGTTGTGTCTCCGTCAACGAACTGATATACGGTTACTTCCTGTCTGAGACGGTCAGAGTTCATATCAAGCTTAACCTGGGATACGTAATCCACCCACTCCGGTTTAGCCGGAGCGGTGGTTGTAGTTGTAGTTTCTGTGTCCCAAGGACATGCAGTAAGACAGGTGAGAACTGTACAGAGAAGGAGAAGAAGACATATAATTCTAATGTTTTTCTTCATAATTGAATATCTCTGAATAATTTAAATTTTAATTATTTGTTGCTGGGATACTTACGTTCGCAAATTGCGATAGCGTTAGCAAATTGTTCGTCGAGCAATGCGTTCTTGTCTGCGTATGCACCGTAGTTTACAAATACGTTCTGCATAATATTACCAACTTCGTCACGAGCTACGGAAGAACCGGTGAAAGCAGGAGATACGTAGTATGCGTTTCTCTGGTCGAGACCAACCTTAACGGAGAGTGCCGCGATATTGTCACCGCCGTCTGCTATGTCAAGGAAGTCTGTTTTGTATGTTTCGTTATTCATTACAGATTCAAGAACGGGCATGTAACCGGATGCCATAGAGAATTCAGCCTGGAAGTTGACATTAGTAGTAAGGAATTCCATGAAGAGGTAAGATGCGATAACTTCCTGTCTGTTTTCATTGTTAAGAAGAACAAGTGAAGGACCCTGAGAGATTGCCTTGGGGTTGGAAGGATCTACCTGAGGAATGGGAGCGATACCTACTTCGAATGGGTATCCATCAGCACCCTTTGTAGGTCTCTGGTGTGTTGCACCTGCGGAAGAACCGATGGACATATAAGAATATGTCTTTGCCGTATCCTGCTGCACGAACATACCGGATGTATAAGAACCGAAGATCTCCTGTGTTGTCATAAGACCTTCATAGTACCATTTTGCAAATCTTTCAACAAATGCTTTGTTTTCAGCATTGTCGAAGAGATATTTTGTACCTGTAGCAGAGGTATAGGGAGTGCCAAGCTGTTCGCACATTGTGATGAACCAGTTAGCCTCTGAGTCGTAACCAAGAGGAATACAGTTGGGATTATTTTCAATTTCAAGGATTCTTCTGCAAGCAGCTTCAAGCTCGTCCCAAGTTGTGGGAACTGAAATGTTGTTTGCTTCGAAATATGTCTTGTTGTAGTAAAGAACCTCAGTTGACTTTGAAAGGGGAAGTGTGTACATAAGGCCGTCACCATATGCCTTACCTTCGTTCCAGTAACCGTCGATGAAATCATCGATTTGCTCCTGTGTCATACCAAGCTCGGGGCTATTGATGAACTGGTCAAGAGTTACTGTAGCGCCTGCAAGATTATAAAGTGCAACGTGGTCGGGGTAGCAGTAAGCAATGTTGGGCTGTGTGCCTGCAAGAATCTGCTTAGAAACAGTGTCACGAACGTCGTCGTAATTGCCAACCTGTGAGTGAGTGATTTTGATATTGGGATAGATCTCGTTGAATTCTTCGATGTATGCATCAAGAACTGCGGTAAGATTTTGACCCATTGTGTGTGAGAATTCAATCTCAACTGCACTGCCGTCGTATGTTTCCCCATCAGCAAGCTCGAATTTGGGGAGCTGTTTTACTTTTGTTTCCTCTTTGGGAGTACATGCTGTTGTTGCAAGCATAGTAAACACCATAAGGAAAACGAGTAAGAGTGAGACTAACTTTTTCATTGGTTTTGTCGTCCTTTCATAAATAAAATTTATTTTATTATTGCCCATCGGCTAATAATCGATTAATTATCCTTTAATACCGCTTCTTGAAACGCCCTTCATAATGTATTTACGTAACAAAACGAATACGAGGAAGAGGGGAAGTGATACTAAAGCAACCGCCGCCATCTGAACGGGGTAGTTAACCATGTTGATATCTCCGTCAACTGAGTAGTCACCGCTGCGGATACCGTTGGTTACCAAGAGGAACTTACCGTTTTCTCTATATTTACCCGTTACAACAAGGTTGGGCCATACGTACGTATTCCAAGAGCCCATCATTTTGAGAATGGTGATGGAAATAAGTGTGGGAAGAGAAAGAGGAATCATAACCTTCCAAAGATATTTAAGATCACTTACACCATCAACCTTAGCTGCGAGATAAAGCTCGTTTGGAATTTGTAAGAAATTTTGTCTTAACAGATATATATAGAAGATACTTACAAGGAAGGGAACGATAAGAATTGTAAAACCGTACTTATCCATATTAATCCATCCCAAATAAGTTACCGTCTGATAGTTTGTAATAGTGAAAAGCTCACCGGGAATCATCATAGTACCAAGAAGTGCAGCAAACATTGCGTTTTTACCCTTAAATTCAAGACGGGCAAACGCGAATGCGCAAAGCACCGTGATAATCAAAGAAAGCACAGTGGATACAAGACCAACGTAGATTGTATTTACAAATACGTTTTCAAGATTCGCCGCAACTAACGCTTGCGCATAGTTGTCCCAGTGAATAACCTCAGGCCAAAGTGTGGGAATAGCGCGATTGTATTCCTCAACGCTTTTTACAGAAGAAATAAGCATCCAATAGAATGGGAAAAGTACAACTATAGCCATTACGAAAAGAAATAAATATGTACCAATCATTCCAACAACGCCCATTATTCTAGCGGTTGTTGTAACGTTCTTCATATTTTTTTCTTTCATAACCTTGAGTGAAGAATTGTTGGGGGTAACGTTTGAATTTATGATATTATCTGTCATTTCAGTTACCTCCTTAATAGTGTGTTGTCTTATTACTGATGCGAAGATTAATCATTGTAATAACAAAGATAATAGCAAACAGTATAAGAGCAGAAGCAGATGCCATACCGGTATCCATTCCTTCAAGTGAGTCATAAATCAAAGCAACCATCGTATTAAGTCGTCCGGGCGCTCCAACAGGACCCATCTTATCACCGAAAATACCAACGATACTGGTATATTCTTTAAATCCACCAATAAATCCTGTGATAACAACGTATGTAATCATAGGAGAGAGAAGCGGAACAGTGATTCTGGTGAATGTACGCACTTTGGATGTACCGTCAACTCTTGCAGCATCGTAATATTGCTTATTTACACTTTGCAATCCGCCAAGAAGAATGAGAATCTTAAAGGGAAGAGCATTCCATACAATGTAAATAATCATTACTGCAATATTAGCCTCGTATGAAGAACCGGGACTAATCCAGTTAATGGGATCTCCGCCAAACATAGTGATGATATTATTAATAATACCGTAAGTCTCCACGTGGGGTCTTGCAGTGGTGAGATTGCCAACAACGCTAAACATAGCCGCAAATACCATACCGATAGCAATTGAGTTGGTTACGTAAGGAAGAAAGAAAATAGTTTGTAAGAATCTTTGCAAAGGTTTAATGGCATTAAGGCAAACAGAAATTACAAGTGCCAAAAATGTTGAAAGAAGAACCGTGGGTATGCACAAAAGAAGAGTGTTTTTGAGGGCTACAAGGAACTGGGGATCCTTCAAAACTGTTTTGAAGTTACCTATGCCCCAAACATATCGTGCACCATTCATTGCTTCAAGAGCGTTGTAGTTTTCTTGGAATGCCATAAGCACCGTGTTGATGATAGGCCAAACAGTGAAAACTGCCAATAAAATGAGAGCAGGAGAAAGATACAACCAGGCCTTCCATTGTTGTTTATTATCAACCATAATCGATCTCCTTAGAATTTAATTCTTTCTTCAGTTTCCTTATTGAAAACGAATACCTTGTGAGGCTTAAGTGAGAAGGATACAGTAGAAGCCGCCATATCGATGTTAGCATCAGAGCTGATGATAGATCTTACAACGGGGTTCTGCGAGTTTTCATGTCTTGAAACAACGCTTACGTCACGTCCCATAACTTCAATGTTGGAAAGGTTAGTAACGAAAGGACCGTTAGGATCAAGGTTAAATCCTTCAGGACGAATACCTACAACAACCGCTTGATCATCTACACCGGGAGTTTCAAGAACAGCAACGCCACCAATCAAAAGTTTTCCGTCCTTAACTTCTCCATCAAATACGTTAATAGGAGGAGTACCAAGGAACTTTGCAACAAAGAGGTTTGCGGGATCATCATAAACATCTTGAGGCTTACCAACTTGTTGAACAACACCAAGTTTCATAACAACGATGAAATCAGAGATGCTCATAGCTTCTTCCTGGTCATGAGTTACGAAAATTGTTGTGATACCAGTTTCCATCTGGATTCTCTTGATCTCTTCACGTGTTTGAAGTCTAAGACGAGCATCAAGGTTTGAAAGGGGTTCATCAAGAAGAAGAACGCGGGGCATTTTAACAAGTGCACGAGCGATAGCAACACGCTGTTGTTGACCACCAGAAAGTTCACTTGGCTTTCTGTCCATAAGTTCATCAATCTGCACAAGTTTAGCTGCTTCATGAGCTCTTTCAAGCATCACTTGTTTAGAAAGTTTGTCGTCACCCTTAAGATTTTGAAGAGGGAACAAGATATTCTGTTTTACCGTCATATGAGGGTAAAGAGCATAGTTTTGGAAAACCAAACCAACGCCACGTTTTTCGGTTGGAAGATTAGTAACGTCTTCATCACCAAAAAATATTTGACCAGAGGATGGTTTTTGCAAACCACTAATCATGTAGAGGGTAGTACTTTTACCGCATCCTGAAGGACCAAGTAAGCCAACAAGCTTGCCATCGGGAATTTCGATATTAAAGTTATTTACCGCTACAACATCTTCATTAACCTTTTTCTTGTCACGGTTAGGGAAGATCTTTGTTAAATTTTGCAAAACAACTTTCATATAATCTCCATTTCATATATAAAAAATTTTTGGACTAAAGTTAGTACGAACTAAAAATATTTAGCGTTTTTACTTTCTTCACTGTGGATCTTACGTTGATATTCCTGTTTTGCTTCAACGGAGTCAAAGATCATTTGACTTTGGAAATCAACAACAACAGTAGAAGAGAGAACATCATGTATAATAGAATTTGTTTTGGTTGCAATTAAAAGTACGATTTGAAATAATCCTATAAGCACAATAACACCCAAAGTTACATAACTGCCTACACCAAATCTCATCATAAGAAGAATGATGACGGGAATCATTGTTTCAATCGTATATTTACCTATTATTGAGCGAATAAAAAGAACAACACCGTTTACTTTTACTCCATCAACCCTCATAACTGCTATAGAGAATATTTTTTTACCTATAGTTTGTCCATTTTTGAATAAAAGGGGAACTATAAACTCAAGTATGAGATAAGAGAACAAGAAACTTAACGAAACAATAGTCAACAACGAATAAAAAATCATGTTTGTAAGATAGATGTATCGTTGATCCTTTATAACTTGATAGTATGAATCATTAAAATAATTTTTCTCATCATCGGTAAGGTTATTGTATTCTTCGTTTGATATGCTAAAATTAAGATTGAATTTTTCTTCATAGGTAGAGATAACTGAATTCAACTCATTTGCTTTATCTGAAAAATTGAGAACTGATGATATTCCCCAAGCAAAACCAGTTATGAGTATAACCATTAAAATAAAATCAAGCAAGAAAGCCGAGAAACGTTTCATAAGGCTTGCCTTTTGTAAATCGTAATTCATAATTTAAAAACCTTCATTATATATTAATAGGACAACCATGCAAAGTGAAGTTGGCATACGTATAAATCATAAAATTATCCTATATACATAATAGCACAAACTTCTGCAAAAAACAACCCTTTTTTTCGTGAAATAAAAGAAATTTTTACATTTCGTCATTTTGACAAAAAAGATACAAAAAACAATACTATAAAAGACAATTCCAACAAATAATACATGAACAAAAATACAAAAATGATTAATTAAAATGGTTTTTTTACATAAAAAACGCAACAGAATTTACTCTGTTGCGTTTTTGTGCAATTTTACTCATTAGAATCATCTTCTTCAAGCACGACTTCTGCGTGATTAACTACTACCTCAATTTCGTGCGACATAATATCGTCCGCCTTGGTAACAGTTACAGAAAGATTTGCATAATCAAAGCTAAATCCAACCTCAGGAATAGACTCTGCGCGTTCATTAACCCAGCCATTTACGGTGGTAGAATCACTCTCTTCGTCTATATCTATTTCAAAAAAGTCAAAGAATTCATCAAGTGAAACAGTAGAGAGAACTCTATACTTGTCTTCAGTTATTTCTTTGATGGGTTCAATAGCTTCATCCAATTCGTCCCAAATTTCTCCGACGAGCTCTTCGATGATATCTTCCATACTAACAACACCGGATGTAACACCATATTCGTTAACAACTATTGCAATATGGTTGTGAGTATCTTGCATTTCTTTGAGAAGAGCATCAAGGTGCATCGTTTCTGGCACATATTTGGGAGCAAACATTGCATTTTCAAGTTTGTATTTGGGATTGGTATGATTAAGAAGATATTCACGGGCATAAAGTACGCCAACGATTTTATCCAAGTTATCAGTATAAACGGGAATACGTGAATAACCTTCTTCTTTAATTATTTTAATAAGTTCTTTTTCTGTAATATCGTCAGGAATAGCAACGATTGAAGAGCGTTGAGTCATTACATCTGCGGCGGTAAGATTGTCGAGTTTGAATACATTTTTGATATATTCAACATCGTCTTCGTCAAGACCACCTTCATCAGCGCCTGCATCAAGCATTGTTACGATATCTTCTTCAGAAACAGTTTCTTCTTTTTCGTTGGGGTCAATTCCAAACAATCTAAGGATTCCGTTTGTAGAAACAGTAAGAAACCAAATAACGGGTTTAAGTACAGCGGTGAGCACTGAAACTACACCACAGAATGATTTTGCAACCTTTTCTTTATTCTTCATCGCAATTCTCTTGGGAACAAGTTCGCCAAGTACAAGTGTGAAGTAAGAGAGAACAAGGGTTACAATAATAACCGAAATGGTTTTGACTAACTCAAAATTTCCACCATTCTTTGCAATAGCAGTTGCAAGCAAATCACCAAAGCTATCTGCAGCAAAAGCAGAGCCCAAGAAACCAGCAAGAGTTATACCGACTTGAATGGTTGATAAAAATTTTGTAGGATCATCAAGAATTTTAGCGATTTTTGCAGCTTTTTTATCACCATCATCAGCAAGAGCCTTCATCTTTTGGCTGTTGAGTGAGATAACCGCAATTTCAGTAGCGGCAAAAAAAGCATTAAGTGCGATAAGTACGATTTGTAATAAAAGTTGTTTTAGTATAGTAGGCATATTTCCTCCAATTAAAAATTCAGATATTGTTCAATAAAATGATAAAATAAATTACACTCAAGAAATTATTGGTGAGTGAAATCCTTTGCCCGAAAACGAGCAAAAGCATCTGAACAAATTGGAATGCCTGTCGTTATAAATCCGAGTCACGAGGCAACTTCGGGGTAATGGGTCCACAGTAGTAAACTCCTTTCATAAAAATACAGCATACATTATAACACACCTTTCGATAAAATTCAATAGCTTTTGAACATATTTTTATTTTTATATGAATAAAAAGAAAAAATATAGTTATTTTATTGACTTAATAAATCATTTATGCTAAAATTATAATAATTATTTTTAAGGGGAAGTAGTTATGCTTTCAAAAGAAATTATTAAAACTTATGAAGATATTTTAATTGAAGAACTGCAGGTGGCGATGGGGTGTACCGAACCGATTGCAATCGCCTACGCTGCATCAATTGCAAGAGATGCTTTGGGTGAATTACCACATAAGATAGTTGTTAGTCTTAGTGGTAATATTATCAAAAATGTCAAAAGTGTTATCGTACCTTCAACAGGTGGAATGCACGGAATAGAGAGCGCAATAGCTGCAGGAGTGATATCTGGGAGATACGATCTCAAACTTGAGCTTTTATCTGCACTTGATGAAAATGATATTCATAAAATTCAAAATTATAAGGAAAATACTCTGATTATTCTTGATGAACTTGATAGCCCTTGTAATTTTGATTTGTTGATATATGCAGAAGCTGACACTTCTTGCGTTCAAGTTAGAATCTCTGATTATCATACAAACATAGTTTCAGTATTAAAGAATAATATTGATTTGACTGAAAAATACAGAAACGAAAAGAATGAAATAGGAAAAAGTTTAAAGAACGCAGACCGTTCACTATTAAACGTTAAGGATATAGTTGAATTTGCAGATACAGTTGATCTTGAAAGAGTGAAACCCTATATTGAGCGCCAAATTGAAATGAATATGGCTATCGCCAAAGAGGGATTGACTAATGATTATGGAGCAACTATCGGCAAGATACTTTATAGTAATGGCGAAGCGCCAATCAAGGACAAGCTCAAAGCGTATGCTGCGGCAGGAAGTGATGCTCGAATGAGTGGCTGTGAGTTGCCAGTATGCATTATTTCGGGAAGTGGAAATCAAGGAATTACTGCATCAGTTCCGGTTATGGTTTATGCTTTGGAACATAATGTTGACAAAGATACGACTTTAAGAGCGGTTCTTGTTTCTGACCTTATAACAATTCACCAAAAGACGGGAATTGGAACTCTTTCTGCATATTGTGGAGCAATAAGTGCAGGAGTTGGTGCAGGGGCAGGTATATGCTATATGCAAGGTGGCAGATATCATACCATAGCTCACACAATCGTTAATGCTGTTGCAATCTTATCGGGAACAATTTGTGATGGAGCCAAGCCCTCATGCGCGGCTAAAATTGCAATGGCCGTTGAAGCAGGACTTATCGGTTGCGAGATGGCAAAAGCTAAAAAGCAATTTATGGGTGGTGACGGAATAGTTACCAAGGGTGTTGAGAATACCATAAGAAATGTAGGTCTTCTTGCTCGCGATGGTATGAGCACAACCGATAAAGAGATTATCAAAATTATGCTTGGAAAATAATTTAGTTTAACAATTTACTTACATAAAGGAGAAAATTATGAAAAACTTTACTTTTACAAACAAGGTAAGATTTGACTCCTGCGGATATGACGTTTACGAATATGAACATATCAGTGGTGCAAAGCTTATCTACATCGACTCTGGCACAGAAGAAAAGTCATTCTGTGCTGCATTTAAGACAATTCCCGATGATTCAACAGGTGTATTCCATATTCTTGAACACTCAGTTCTTGATGGCTCAAAGAATTATCCTATGAATTCGCCATTCTTGTTCATGCTCAAGAACTCAATGAATACATTCCTTAATGCTATGACATTCCAGGGCAAAACAATGTATCCTTGTGCATCTTGCAATCCTGATGATTTTGAAAATCTTATGAAGGTTTATCTTGATGCGGTATTCAATCCTATTCTTGCAGAAGGTACGTTTCTTCGTGAAGGTTGGCACATTGAAAAATCTGAAAACGTATATGATATAAAAGGTGTTGTTTATAACGAAATGCAGGGTGCTGGTGCATCAATGCAACGTCAACTCTATAGTGCAATGAAATCCGACCTCTATCCCGATACATATCAAAGTTATAATAGTGGTGGTGAGCCCTCTGTAATTCCTTCTCTTACATACGAAAATTACCTTGCGGCATATAGAAAATACTATAGCACAGCTAACTGTGTTCTTTTCCTTCGCGGCAATATGGATCTTGATAGATATACTGATATCATTGACGAATGGCTTGCAGGCGCATCTCAAGAGAGAAGTGAAATCAAGCATACAGTTCAAGGAGCTAATCATAAGATTTGCGAGCACGAATACCCAATATCTCCTTCCGAAGATACAAAGGGTAAGACAAACATTATTTACGGCTATAGCGTAGGTATGTATAATGATGCTGAAAGACAAATGGCTGCAGATCTTCTTGCAAATTATTTGATGGATAATAGCGCATCTCCTTTGAAGAAGGCGCTTACATCAACCGGACTTATGACAGACGCAGATATTTATACAGCAACTGACGATATCCAAACATCTTGGGGTTTTGCTGCTTATAATACTGAAAAAGACCATCGTGATGCAATTAAAAAAGTAATTGATGATACAATTCAAGGGATTATTGATAATGGCATCGATAAAGAAATTATGCTTTCTCAAATTTCATCAACTCGCTTTAAGATGAAGGAACAAAGAAATGCCGTAAAAGGTCTTTGTATCCACGACTTTATCAATATTGTAAATAATGTATTCTACGGCTTGCCAATCAATACATATTTTGAAATTGATGAAACATTTGAAAAGTTTGAACGTGAGCTCGACAATGGATATTTTGAAAACCTTCTTCGTGAAATTTTCTTTGAAAATGATATAACAGCTATTTCTACACTCGTCCCCGTACAAAGAGAATCAAGTGCTGCACATCTTGCTAACGTTGAAAAATACACAGCACATCTTTCAAATGAAGTTAAGGATGAAGCATTCCAAAGATTTGTTGATGGCACAAAACTTGCTATGGAACGCGATACACCCGAAGTAGTTGCCAAAATGCCCACTCTTTCTCTTGATAAGCTTACCAAAGAGCTTCCAAAGAAAGAATTTAATGTTGAGGGCAATATTCTTCATACTCCAGCAGAAACAAATGGAGTGGCATATTATCGTTTCTATTTTTCACTTGCAGGACTTAGTGCTGATGAGATTATGACTGTTGAGCTTATGGCTCGCACAATGGGAGATTTTGCAACTGTAGATCATACTCCTGCAGAGCTTTCTAATATGCTTAATCGATATGCAGGCAAGTGGAACTTTGCAATTACAACACTCTCTCCCACAATGCAAACTGCAACACCTTATCTTGTTGCAAGTGTAGCGTGCCTTGAAAAGAATGCACCTAAGGCGCTTGAAATAGTTAGTGAGATTATTTGTAAAACAACTTATGATGAAGAAACTGCTAAAACAGTCCTTGCTCGTGATCTCAATAATACAAAGATGCAGTTTATGGGCAACGGCGTAGGACTTGCTCTCAACACTTCAGAATCTCTTATTTCTGCAAGTGGTTACTATAGCATACTTACAGGTGGATACCCCTTGTATACTAAGATTCAGGAGTATGCAGGTGCGCCGGATACATTCTGTGAAAATGCAAAATCACTACTTGCTAATGTATTTGCTAAAAATAATCTTTGCTACACAGGACTTACAGGTAATAAAGACCTTGTTGCTAATACACTTACTCTAAATGATGGAGCAAAGCTTGAGGGTGCAACATTAACAAATCCCGAAACAAAGAAGATAGCATATGCTATCCCTGCAGGAATCAGCTTTAACGTTCGTTCGTTTGATGTTAGTGATATTCTTCCATATAGTGGTAAACATATGGCACTTTCAAATCTTCTTTCACTTGGCTATTTGTGGCATAATATTCGTGAAGTTGGTGGTGCTTATGGTACAGGACTTCGCTTTGCAAGACGTGGAGCAATGAACGTTTACTCATATCGTGACCCCAAGGTTAAAGAAACCTACGATATCTATGATGGTATTGCAAATTACCTTGCAACAAACGAGTTCACTGATGGTGAAATCCTTGGATGTATCATTAGTACACTTGCAGATTTCGTAAATCCCAAGTCAGTTGAACAAGAGGGAATTGAAAACGAAATCGGATATCTTGCAAACTACACATATGAAGAAAAAGCAAAGCATATGGCAGACGTTCTTTCATTCAGTAGAGAAGATATCAAAGCATTTATTCCTGTTTTCGAAGCATTCAAAAACTCAAATGCTGAATGCTCAGTTGGTAATGGTAATAACCAAACTGCTTACGGCAAATTTGACGAAATTATCAATCTTTAATAAACACAAAAGGCAGACCCAACGGTCTGCCTTTTATCATATTATATTTCCCTTGACGGCAAGTAGGTAGCATCTTCCGTTGAAAAGGCACAGCGTGAGCGCGGTGCATCTCTTATGGGTAACGAGGTTTATTCTTACTAAACAAATAAAAAGAGGCGAGGAGAAATCCTCGCCTAAAAATATTAATATGGCTATACTAATAATATTTCACAAATGTGGTGTAAGGTCTTGTTATGTCTCATTACATCTACAGCAACCATATAAATTATAGACCTGTCCATATATTTTTACTTGTAAGTTACAGTACCGTCTTTGGTAATTTGACCATCGGTACAATTTATCATCTCAAACAAATCCCCACAATCCAAGGTACTCATTGGTGCAATCTTCTTCCAATCCAAAATTGAACCTTCGTAATTGATAGTTTTAATCAGTGTCTCATATAGAAACAAGTTGGGTATAGTATTAAGGCTTTTAGGAAGATTTAAGGTATCAAGATTTTGATTATAAGTAAAAGCGCCCTTAACAATTGAAGTAATGCCTTGAGGAACAGAAAATGTTTTATCAGTTTTGCCCGTAGGATAAGCAACTAATTCGGTTAATTCTTTATTGTACAAAACTCCCTCAATAGAAGTGTATGCAATATTCTCAGGAGCCACATCTATACTTAATAAGGAAAAGCATCTTGTAAATGCACCGTATTCTATTGTTGTCACAGTAGCCGGAATTACCACAGTCTCAAGTTTACCACACGCACCGAAAGCTTCTGTGCCAATATATGTAATTCCTTGAGACAATGTTATTGACTCTATTGAATCGCACCCAAGAAAAGTGAATTTTTCAATTCTACTAACTCCCTGAGGTATTGTAAAATTCTTTATAGATTGACAATTACTAAATGCGTTCTCACCTATATAAGAAACCGAATTTGGAATTGACAATTTTCTAAGATCACGACAAAACTCGAAAGCACAGTTGCCGATTGAAGTAATGTTGTTTGGTAAATTTATTGTTCGTAATCTATAGCACCCGCTAAACACTTTGCTCTCAATAGTCTTTAGGTCACTACATTTTTCCAAGCCAGATACGGATTTAAGATTTTTGCAGTTTTCAAACGCGCCTATTCCTATATATGAAATGGTTTTGGAAAATTTTATAGTAAGAACTTTTTCATTACCTTTGAAAGCATAATCGGCAATCGAAGTAACCCGATATCCTTTTATTTTTTTAGGAATATCAATATGCTCTTTATGGCTTTTAGAGTCAGCAAGCCCTGTTATCGTTACCGTATTTGTGCTATGGTCAATACTATATTCAAAGTCGTTAGCGCTTGTCGTTTTAACCTTCCCGAGAATCGCACAAACAATAAACAATACTAAAAATACTATACCTATATATTTGAAAACTTTCTTCATATTTCACCTACGTTGTAACTCGTATATATTCAATGTTTTTTACAAATCTTTTAACCATTTATCAGCCAAATCAACCCAAATAGAGCAAGGGTGAGGCGCATTTTCGGGAATATCCTTGCAAGTTTCGTGTGTAGCAAGAGAGAGCCCGTGTGGTCCGTCGGGAAACAAAACTAGCTCATGTTTTATCCCATTTTTATCAAGCGCCACCGCCAATTTTTTTGAGTTTTGAACGGGAACCGAAGAGTCATTTTCAGTGTGCCATATAAATGCAGGAGGGGTCTCAGAATCCACATGTAAATCAAGTGAAAATATGTGTTTTTGTTCTTCTGATGGAGTTTCTGTCCCACAGAAATTATATAGAGAACCAAGGTGTGTATCACAAGTAGCAGTAACTACGGGATAACACAAAACCATAGCATCCGGGCGTGCTTCTTTAGGCGCTAAAGTTCCACTTGAAAGTGCAAGATGCCCGCCTGCAGAAAAGCCAATTACAAAAACCCTGTCGGGTCTTATGTTATAAGTGATTGCGTTATCTCTAATATGCTTTATTGCTAACTCAATTTCGTGCAAAGGATTTAAATTTTTTGCCATTTCTGCAACTGAATATTTAAGCACAAATACGTTATATCCGCGTGCCAAAAATTGAAGTGCAACGGGCTCACTTTCGCGGTCAGAAGTCCATTGATAACCACCACCAGGGCATATCAAAATTGCTCGTCTTGGTTCGTTCGACATTTCGGGTGGATTATCTTGAATATATGTAATTAAATGCGCATTTTCGTCTTGTGGGAATATATATAATTTTTCAATTTTCATAACATCACCTCTTTTAAATTATTATAACATTTTTTATTATCTTGTCAATATTTTTGCATATTTTTATTGATTTTGGGGAGAATATTTTTACCAAATTTATTGAGGAGAAATATATGAATAATACACCTAAAAACAAGGATGCCGAGCTATTGCAAGACATCTATTCAAATGTAAAAATGGGATCAGATTCCATAATTAACTTGCTTCCCAAAATCAAAGATGATGATATGAAAATGTTTATGACAAGCCAGCTTGACCAGTACGAAAAGTATGCACAAGATGTTAAAAATCAACTGGTTTCGCAGGGAATTCAACCCAAAGAGGTGAATCCGGTTTCAAAACTTGGCGCAAAGATTGGAATGGAAATGAAATCACTTCAAGATAGCACAACAAGTCATATGGCAGAGATGATGGTGCAGGGATCAACAATGGATGTAACTGACCTTTTGCAAAAGGTTAGTGTATATGAAAAATGTCCCGAATGTAAAAATTCTGTTTCTTTGGCGAAAGAAATTGTAGCTTTTGAGGAAAGAAATATAGAAAAAATGAAAGAATTTTTATAAAAAACATCAGAAAAATAACATTTTTGTTGACATGTGCATTAAAATATTATATAATATTTCATGTAATATTTTACGAATGGAGATTTCAAAATGAAAGTTACTAAAGAATCTATTATCGGCGATATTCTTGATTATAATCGCGATACTGCTCAGTTTTTCTTTGAGATAGGTATGCATTGCCTTGGTTGTCCCGCATCTCGTGGTGAAAGCATTGCAGATGCTTGTGCAGTTCACGGCACAGACGCTGATAAGCTTGTTGAAAAGATTAACGCTTTTCTTGGAAATTAATGAAAAGGGGCTTTGATAGCCCCCTTTTCACTCTTGGAGATTATATGGAACAGATTAAAATTAACGATAGATTATTAACTGCAGTTCCTTTTGTAAGAAAGGGGACAAGGTTTGCTGATATTGGAACGGATCACGCATATTTGCCCATTTATCTTATGAAAAAAAGCATAATTTCATCTGCAATTGCGGCAGATATAAATCAAGGCCCGCTTGATAAGGCGGAAGAAAACATAAATAAATATGGCTTTAAAGATAGTATATCTACAGTACTTTGTGATGGACTTGCAAAAATTGAGCCCGACTCAGTAGATGACATAGCAATATTTGGTATGGGTGGTGAGTTAATAATTAAAATTGTTGACGAAGCCGGTTGGGTAAAAGACTCCAAAAAACGCTTGATATTACAACCGATGACACATCCTGAAAAGTTAAGAGAATATCTTGCGAAAAATGGTTTTTTTATACTTGGAGAAACACTTTCTTTTGATAGAGACAAGATATATCAAACAATATGCGCTCAATATGATGGAATTATTCGCGAATATGATGCTTTCACGTATACATTTGGTGAATATATTCTTAAAAACAAGAATGATCTTTTAATTGAACTTATGTCAATTACAAAAAACAAGCTTGAGCGCAAGATTTCTGGCAAAAAATCAGGTGGCGAAGATGTTTCTTATGAATTGGAAATGGTAAATAATATTAACGAATACATAGAGAGGTAATAAAAATGACAGTTTATGAACTTAACAGATATATGAATGAAAGAATACCAAGAGAGCTTTCATGCACTTGGGACAATGACGGACTTATGTGCTGTCCTGACGGAAATAGAGAAGTAAAAAAAGTTCTTTTTTGTATGGATGTTACCCCCGAAGCGATTGATTATTCTATAGAGAATAAATACGATCTCATAATTTCCCATCACCCCCTTATTTTCAAGGGAGTCAAGAGTGTATCGGGTGATTTTGGTATTCCTTCTAGAATAATCAAATTGATAAAGAACGATGTTTCAGTTATATCATTCCACACTCGATTTGACGCAGTTGATGGCGGTGTTAATGATGCTTTGGCAGAAATTTTCGAATTAACTGATGTTGAAAAGGTTCTTTGCGATGGCATAGAGATGATGAGAGTTGGTAACCTTAAGAATGAAATGACAATTGAAGAATTTGTTGATCTTGTTAAGGAAAAACTTGGTTGTGACCATCTTAATTTTGCATCAAACACAGGAAAAGTTAGTCGTCTGGCGGTTCTTGGTGGCGGTGGTGGTAGTTACATCAGAGATGCCCATCATGCTGGCGCTGACACCTATCTTTCTGGGGAAATTGGATATCACAATCTTACTGATTGCAAGGATATGCAGATAAATCTTATTGAAGCAGGACATTATTTTACTGAAAATCCCTCCCTTAAAAATCTTGCAAAATTTGTACTTGATGTAGATGCATCGGTTGAGTGTGATTTCTATGAAACCAACGTAATCAAACAGATATAAGGAGAAAATTATGACTTTTGTTGTTTCTAACCTTTATGGCAGACTTGATAAATTTGAAAAACTTATCAATAAAATCAATTTAAAAGATAGTGATAATCTTTATATTCTTGGAAATATAGTTGACTTTGGTGAACAATCAATTGAACTAGTGAACGACCTTGCTACAAGATATAACGTTTATTCTGTGCTTGGTGAACACGATTATAAAGCATACTTATTGCTCTCAGAATTCGATAGAATTTTGAGAGAAGGGGGAGCTCCTTCAGTTAGTTTTTCAAAAGAAATGATTGCTTGGGCACAAAATGGTGGACAAGCTACTCTTGAAGCATTCCAAAAGACCGATGTAGATTCAAAAGAAGGATTTTTAGACTATCTTTCTGACCTTCCTGTCTTCGAAGAAATATCTCTTAAAAATGGCAAAGAGTTTGTTTTAACATGCCGTGGTATTGATAATTTTGATGAAAATATAGACCTTTATGATTATGAGCTCGACGACTTTATGAATGGTTATCTGGATATCGAAAAAACATATTTTTCTGACAAAACTATGGTTGTTGGATATCTTGATTATGAACATACACCTACTGGTAGAGCGGGAAAAATAAACGCAAAAAACAACAATATCGCACTTGCTTGTGATATGAGTGAGAACGATGATGTCGTTTGCGTTTGCCTTGAAACTAATGACGAATATTATGTATAATTTTAAGAAAAACAATACAGTTGAACTTTTAATCGAAGATATTAATAATCTTGGAGCAGGAGTATCACACCTTGAAGACGGACGAGTAGTTTTTGTGCGTGGTGCGGTAACCGGTGACAAAATCAAAGCAAAAATTATTAAACTAAATACTAATTTTGCAGTTGCTCGACTTGAAGAGATTATTTCTCCCTCCGATTTTAGAGAAAACGAGTGCTTTTGCACGGTTAGTGAAAGTTGTGGTGGATGTGTTTATCGTCACATAACCTATGAGCACGAAAAAGAAATCAAGAAAAACTATGTAAAACACGCATTTATTAAAGCGGGCTTACCCGACGTTGTAATAAATGACGTACATAGCACAAACAAGACAAAAGCATATAGAAATAAGGCACAATATCCCTTTGCAATGACTAAAAATGGCATTGTCGCAGGATTTTATGCTTCTAAAACGCACAATGTTGTGCCTGCATTTGAGTGCGCACTTCAACCAAAGATTTTTGGTGAAATTTTGCGTGACGTTTGCGATTTTGCAAACGATAATAAACTCACTGTTTATAACGAGGAAACAGGCAAGGGTTTGCTTCGTCATCTTTATATGAGAATTGGCGAACAAACAGGACAAATTATGCTTTGTATTGTCATCAATGGTGAGAAAATGCCTTGTGAAAGCAAGTTTGTAGAGATGTTTACTGAAAAGTACAACTGCATTTCAAGTATTCAGATTAACTCAAATATTAAGAATACTAATGTTGTTTTGGGTGATAAATATAGGGTCATTTCTGGTGAAAGATACATTGAAGACATACTTTGTGGAGTGCGTTTTCGTATCACTCCCGAATCATTTTATCAAGTTAACCACGATGGTGCTGAAATTCTTTATGGACTTGCCAAAGAAAAGGCAATGAAGGGCAATGATAATAAGATTTCACTTGTGGATATGTATTGCGGCACGGGTACTATTGGTCTTTCTATGGCTGATATTTCCAATGAAATAGTTGGTGTTGAAATCGTTGAGGGCGCTGTTGAATGTGCTAAAGTAAATGCTAAACTCAACGACTTTGAAAATGCTAAATTCTATGCAGGGGATGCAAAGGATATTGAGTCCTTGTTTGCTTCGGTTGAAGCGCAGCACGGTACTTTAAATCTCGATGTAGTTATACTCGACCCACCGAGAAAGGGATGTACTCCTGAAGTTATTGAATTTCTTTCGAGTCGCAATATAAAACACATTGTTTATGTTTCTTGCGATGCAGATACGCTTGCAAGAGATTGCAAAATGTTCACAAATCTTGGATATACAATCGGTGAAGTTGACCCTGTTGATATGTTCCCAAGGACAGGGCATATTGAGAATGTGGTGTGTTTAAATCGCAGTTACAATATACACAATATGAATCTTAATTCATCACCTTTTGATAAAATAAATAGTGGTGAGAAAACAATTGAACTTCGATTGAACGATGAAAAACGTCAACTGATTAAGATTGGAGATAAGATTGTATTTAGCAATAAAAACACACAAGAAAAACTTATTGCAACCGTTATAAATCTACACAAATTTGATACTTTTAATGAGTTGTATGAGTCTTTACCATTATTAAAATGCGGATATACTAATAGTGATGTTGATACTGCTAAACCAAGTGATATGGAAGTCTATTATTCTATAGAAAAGCAAAGCAGATATGGCGTTTTAGGCATTGAAATTGAGTGTGAAAGGAAATAAGCTATGTCACATTTGGATTATATAAATCAAAATCATCCGGCAAGAAAAACTGATGAAGAAAAGCAGAAATTTCGTGATTATGTTAAGGAAAGCTTAACTAAAAAGGAAATTGAAGCAAATGTTGAATTAACAAAGGATGGCAAAAATAACAATATAGTTGTTGGTGATCCAACAACTGCCAAAGCTGTATTTACTGCTCACTATGATACCCCTGCGCGTTCGATGTTTCCTAATATAATGATTCCGAAAAACAGAGTTCTTTTCTATGCATATCAATTTGTCCCGATAATATTTTTACTTGTCGTATCATTCACTTTTGCGCATATTGTTGGATATGTTATTTTTAACGATTTTAGAACTTATATTATATCATTTATGATTGTTTATTACGGCTTATTTTTTGGCATTATGAGGACATTCAAAAATAAGCATAATTACAATGATAACACATCGGGTGTTGCAACTATTTTGACCATTATTGATGGGCTATCTAAAAATGAACTTGAAAATGTAGCATTTATACTTTTTGATAATGAGGAAAAGGGTAAGAAAGGTTCAAAGGCGTATTTTAAAGACCATAAAGATGCAATGAAAGATAAATTTCTTATTAATTTCGACTGTGTTGGAAATGGTAACAATATCTTATTTATTGCGCAAAAAGATGCTGTGAATTCTGCAGAATATATTGCATTCGAAGAATCATTTGATCAAACTAATGCATACAATGTTTCATTTTTAACATATAAAGATGCTGATTCCAATTCCGATCATAAAAATTTCCCCATGGGTGTTGCTTGTGTTGTATGCAAAAAAACAAAAGGTGGAATTTTGTATACACCGCATATACATACAGAGAAAGATATTGTGGCAGAAAATTCCAATATTGAATTTATCACCAAAAATATAGTTAAATTTATTCAAATTAACTGCTGAATTTGTATATAATTCACAATGTTTGTCGAAATATGTTGACAAATCAACATTGGTGGGTTATAATACAAATACTTTATGTTGTTGTGAATATTTTATGAATAATATTCAATATTATGAATATTATTTACAATCAAGAAATGGAGAAATTAAATGTCTAATACAAAAAGAAAGCGCAGATTTGGAGATAGAAAAGAAGGAAGACGACTAAGAACTATCGATCCGATATTTAAATTGATGCCTTACATAATGAAAAAAAGAAGTGATTCTCAAAATTTCTTCACTGAGAAATTGGATATTACTGAGGCTGAAAAATTTTGTCGTCAACAAATCAGAGCAGGAAAAAAGAATTTTTCAATTCTTCACGTTATAGTTGCTTCGTACATAAGAGTTGTTTCACAACGTCCTGCCATAAATAGATTTGTTAGTGGTCAGAAAATTTATGCTAGAAATAATATAGAAGTTCTTATGACAATTAAGAAAAAAATGGCTCTTGACGGTGAAGAGGCATCTATTAAGGTTAAATTTGAACCCACAGATACTATTTATGATGTTTATGATAAATTTAACAAGGCGATCGAAGAAAATAAAGGTGATGCCGAAGATAATGATACAGGTAAGATCGCTAAGATTTTGAATCGTATTCCCAACTGGCTTATAAGATTAGTTATTAAATTTCTTAATTTCCTTGATTATCACGGTTGGTTGCCTAAAGCTATTCTTGACATTAGCCCATTCCACGGTTCTATGATTATTACTTCAATGGGTTCGCTTGGTATTCGACCAATTTATCATCATATTTATGACTTTGGTAATCTTCCTGTTTTTGTTGCCTATGGTGCAAAACAACACGGAGTAAAAATGGATGATAATGGTGAAATAAAGAAATATCGCTATATTGAAATGAAAGTAACTACCGATGAAAGAATTTGCGATGGTTATTATTTCGCATCTGCTTTCAAAATGATGAAAAAGATTTTTGAAAATCCTACAGTTCTTGAAAATCCACCTGAAGAAGTAATTGAAGATATAGATTAACAAAAACAGCCACATATGTGGCTGTTTTTCCATTTTTTACACCACTTTACTTTGCATAATTTAATCCATATTAAGTCAATACTTATCATATAAAAATGATTATATGGAGTTAATGTATGTATTATAATAAAGTTGAGATATGCGGTGTGAATACTTCCAAACTTATTGTTCTAAGCGATGATAAGAAGAAAGAACTATTGCTTAAATGCAAGGATGGAGATTTTGAAGCGAGAGAAGAGCTTATTTATGGTAATCTGCGATTAGTATTGAGCATAATTCAAAGATTTATGAATAGAAATGAAAATGTTGATGATCTTTTTCAAGTGGGATGTGTTGGACTTATCAAGGCAGTAGATAATTTTAATGTTGATCTTGATGTCAAATTTTCGACCTATGCAGTTCCAATGATAATTGGTGAGATAAGAAGATATCTTAGAGATAACAATAGCATTAGAATAAGTCGTTCAATGCGAGATCTTGCATACCATGCACTTAATGCAAGAGAGGAACTTTCACGAGAAAATGAAAATGAACCAACCGTAGATCAAATTGCCTCAAAACTCGGAGAGAGTAAGGAAACTGTAGTACGAGCTATGGAAGCAATAATTGCTCCAATTTCTTTGTACGAACCCGTCTATAGTGAAAACGGAGATTCAATATATGTTATTGATCAGTTAAGTGATGTAACGTCAAGAGATGAAAAATGGCTTGAAAATATAGCATTAGCAGACGCAATGAAAACTTTAAGTGAACGAGAGCATAGAATTATTACTATGCGATTTTATAAAAATAAAACGCAGATGGAGATAGCACAAGAGATAGGTATTTCTCAAGCTCAGGTTTCACGAATTGAAAAAGGCGCGCTTGAGAGAATGAGAAAGCAGTTTTGTTTTTGACGATATTGTCATACTTTATTATTCTGCATAATATGTTAAGGAAGAAAGATTTTTTCTTCCTATAACTTTTTTGGAGGGTTGATTTATGCCGGATAATAGATTTATTTGTTCAGGTCAAGGACTGGGCAAAGATACGGTTTGTATAGAAGCAAATCGCGTTCTAGATTCTTGTAGGGATAGAGATTGCTATGAGAATGTTCAAGTTTTTCTGACCGCTTTTGGAAATGAAATCATTGAAAGAACGGGAAATATCAGAGTGAAGGATTCTTGCATAACTTGGAGTAGTATCACTGTTGATCCCATAGCTTTTAATAAAGGCTTTTACACAGTAAATTTAAGACTCTACATCAAAATAACATTTGAAGCTTGTTTGGCTCCGGGTAGAATTCAAGAATTTGACGGTGTTGCAGTAATCGACAAAAATGTTGTTTTGTTTGGTGGAGAGAGTAATCTTAATGTATTCAAGAGCAATGGCACAACAGGTTTCTGTGAAATGCCTACGGATGTTTGTTGCGTAGAGGGAAATATTCCTACCGCTGTAGTTGAGGTGGTTGATCCAATCATACTTAACGCCAAAATAATTGAAAAAAGGCATGATCATCATTGCATTTGCTGTTGCAATTGTTGTGATATTCCCGAGGGTGTAACTAGAAATATAAATGGGCCTCTTTCTGATGATGGTAAACGTTTTCTCGTTGTATCAATTGGCGTTTTTTCGGTAGTGCGTATAGTTAGACCTGCTCAGTTTATTATTAATGCGACAGAATATACAGTACCCGACAAGGAATGCTTATCACATTCTGAAGAAAATCCTTGTGATATATTTAAATGCATGGCATTTCCGACACATGAATTTACAAGTGGAAGTGCTCCCATTCCTCGTCAAATGAAACACGAGGACAATAAGGGCTGCGGATGTAAATAATAATAGGGCTGTTGCGTTTGCAACAGCCCTTATTTTTATTATTTAAGAATGTATTTGGGTTCTGCTTTATTTATTACAGTTTCTTTTGTGATAATTATCTTTTCGATATCATCACGGGAGGGAACTGTAAACATAATATTTGTCATAAAGCTCTCAATTATTGAACGAAGTCCTCTTGCACCTGTATTTTGTTCAATAGCAAGTTCGGCAATAGCTTCTATAGCTTCGTTGTCGAATTCAATATCAACATTATCAATTGCAAAAAGCTTGGTGTATTGCTTGAGAAGTGAGTTTCTAGGCTCAGTAATGATTTTTGTAAGAGCTGATTTGTCAAGATCAGAAAGAGCAACGATTACAGGAATTCTACCTGTAAGTTCAGGAATTAAACCATATTTAACTATATCGTGCGAAGTTACATCTTTATAAATGCCATTTTTCTTCTTTTCTTCTTTTTTCTTGATTTCTCCACCGAAGCCAATTACATTATTGCCTTTGCGTTTTTCTATAATCTGTTCAAGACCATCAAAGGCCCCTCCACAAATGAAAAGGATATTGGAGGTATCAATTTGGATAAACTCTTGATTTGGATGCTTTCTTCCGCCTTGAGGTGGAACATTAGCAGTAGTTCCTTCAAGAATCTTCAAAAGCGCCTGCTGAACACCTTCACCGGAAACATCACGTGTTATTGAACGATTTTCGCTTCTGCGCGAGATTTTATCAATCTCATCAATATAAATAATGCCTTTTTCAGCTCGTTCAATGTCATAATCTGCCGCTTGAATAAGTCGAAGAAGGATATTTTCAACGTCTTCACCCACATAACCAGCCTCAGTAAGAGTAGTTGCGTCTGCAATAGCAAAGGGAACTTGAAGTGTTTTAGCAAGAGTTTGAGCAAGATAAGTTTTACCTACACCTGTAGGTCCTATAAGGAGAACATTGGATTTTTGAAGTTCAACACCGTCTGCTTCCTTATCATTCTGCGCATCTGCTTTTGAAAGTATGCGTTTATAGTGATTATAAACTGCAACAGAAAGTGCTATCTTTGCTTCATCTTGACCAATTACATATTCATCAAGTGTTTTTTTGATGTCAATTGGTTTAGGTAGTTCTTCAAGCTTAAATGTTTCAGTGTTTTGCGAATAATCTGCAAATGCCTCATCAAGAATATCCGAGCAGGCAAGAACGCAATAATCACAAATATAAACTCCCTTAGGTGAGGGAATTAAGAAATTAACTTGATTTTCGTGTCTTCCGCAGAAACAGCAATACCTTTTTGGGGTATTGCCGTTTCCGTCGGCTTTTTTATTTTCAGCCATAATATTTACCTTTCAATTAAGCATGCTTATCAATTACCTTGTCTATAAGACCGTAAGCAAGTGCTTGGTCAGCAGTCATATAGTTATCTCTTTCGGTATCACGCGCAATTTCCTCAACGGATTTGCCAGTGTTTTTAGCAAGGATTGTGTTAAGTCTATCTCGTGTGCGAAGAATAAGCTCTGCTTGAATCTTAATATCAGTTGCCTGACCTTTAGCACCACCGAGTGGTTGGTGAATCATAATCTCACTATTGGGGAGAGCAAAACGTTTGCCTTTAGTTCCAGCAGAGAGAAGGAATGCACCCATACTAGCAGCCATACCGATGCAAACTGTTGATACGTCACATTTGATGAAATTCATTGTGTCGTATATTGCCATTCCAGCGGTAACAGAGCCACCGGGGGAGTTGATATAAAAGGAAATATCTTTATCGGGATCCTGGGCCTCAAGGTAGAGAAGCTGCGCAACCACAAGGGAAGCAGTAGCATCGTTTACCTCATCGGAGAGGAAAATGATACGGTCATTAAGCAATCTTGAAAAAATATCATAGGATCTTTCGCCCCTTCCAGTCTGTTCAACAACCATTGGGACAAGTGAATTATTCATCATAGTAATGACCTCCTTGAAATTATATAAGGGAATTAAGCTTCTGTTGTTTCTTCAGTAGCTTTCTTTGTTGTTTTTCTTGTTTTCTTTACGGGCTTTTCTTCGCCTTCAACTGTTTCTGTCTTGGGAGCTGCTTTTTTAGTTGCTTTTTTCTTAGGAGCTTTAACAACTGCCTTTTCCTTAACAGCATCAAGAGCAAGTTTAACTTTCATATCAGCAGCGATGAATTCAGAATCAATAGATGCCTTAACCTGTTCAACTTCGATACCATATGCTTCAGCAATTCTTGCGTATTCACCATTGATATCATCTTCAGAAGCGGTAAGATTTTCGAGTTCTGCAATCTTTTCAAGAGCTAGTCTTGCCTTAACCTGCTTTTCTGCCTGAGGACGGAACTGTGCACGGAGTGTTTCAAGAGTCATACCTGTATACTGGAAGTATGTCTTGAGATCAAGTCCCTGCATTCTGAGCTGGTTGTCATAGTCACGAACGAAGTTTTCTGCTTCAGTTTCGAACATTGCTTCAGGAATTTCTGCTTCGAGCTTTTCAATAAGAGCATCCATGAGCTGACCGTCAACTGCATTCTGAGCTGTTGTTTCATGTCTTGCTTCAATTTTTGCCTTAAGATCAGCCTTGTATTCATCAAGAGTATCGAATTCGGATACATCTTTTGCGAATTCATCGTCAAGTTCGGGAAGTTCAACCTTTGTAAGAGCATGAAGTTTTACTTTAAATACAGATGCCTTACCAGCAAGGTCTTCAGCATGGTATTCAGTGGGGAATGTAACGTTAACGTCGAATTCTTCATCCACAGAGTGACCAACGATATGTTCTTCAAATCCAGGAATAAACTGACCTGAACCAAGCTTAAGAGCGTAATCTTCACCCTTGCCGCCTTCAAACGCAACGCCATCAACAAAGCCTTCAAAGTCAATAACTGCTGTATCACCAAGTTCTGCAGGACGATCGTTAGCATCGATTTCACGGCTGTTTCTTTCTCTTACAAGTTCAAGCTCATTGTTAATTTCTTCGTCTGTAACAGGAGCAACTTCCTTAGTTACTTCGATACCGAAATAACCTTCAATTTTAACGTCGGGTTTAACAAAAACCTTTGCTGTGAAAACAACGCCGTTATCATCGATAGAAAGAACGTCTATTTCAGGCTGAGCAACGGGATCAATACCGGATTCTTTAACTGCTGCTTCATAAGCATCAGGAAGAATATCGTTAAGAGCTGAATCATAGAAGAAGCCCTTACCGTACATTTTTTCGATCATAGCTCTAGGAGCTTTGCCTTTTCTAAAGCCAGGAATGTTGATTTTCCCTACTTCTTTTTTGTAAGCGCGCTCGATTGCAGCTTCAAATACAGACTGTTCAACAGAGAAGTGAAGTTCAACTTTGCTTGCTTCGATTTTTTCATTTTTGATTAAATTCATTTTAAAATCCTCCAGATTTTTTTAACATACATTGTTTATTATATATAATTGACAACAAAATGTCAAGGTTTTTTTGCAAAAACACCAAAAAATTAGATAAAAATTGGCATTGGAGCGAAATTTAGGTAGTCTGCTGCCACCATTGTAAATGTAATTCCATCAAAAGTAAATTGTCTTGGAATGGAATAATTGTTATGAATATGACCATAATAACAAGACGTAATATTGTATTTTTTCAGAACATCAAGAATTTTATCGCAAACACAATCAGCATAGACGGGGGGAAAATGAAGAAAAACCAGAATTGGTAAGTTAGGATTTTCTTCTTTAATTTTCATAGCTTCATTAAGGCTGATTTCAAGACGTTGTGCTTCTCTTGAAACTATTTTGTCATAATCGACATCACCAACAGTTTTTTGTTGTTTTTCGTCATAAAACCAACCACGAGAGCCACATATTATACAGTCTTCAAGCAAGTATGCGTTGTTGTGAAGCAGTTTAATGCTTGTAATCTCATTTTCTTCAAAAAAAGCATTGATTTTAGTAGCTGTAGACCACCAAAAATCATGATTTCCTTTACCTATAATCTTGTTACCTGGAAGTGAATCAAGAAATTTGAAATCTGATTTTGCTTCTTCGAGCGTCATAGCCCAAGAAATATCACCTGGAATTACAACGGTATCATCTTCATTTATGATTGCTTTGAAATATTTTTCAAGCTTTGCGTGATAATCCTTCCACTTTGTTCCGAATTTTTCCATGGATTTATTAGTGGTTTCATTCGTTGAAAGATGAAGGTCGGAGATAACGTATAAAGACATTATTTAATCCTTTCCAATGAATAAGATTTATCAAATCGTTAATAATAATTGTGAGAGGTAACTCTCAAATTTTAAGCCATAAGGCGGAACGGAGCAAGATATGAATAACGAAAGAAGTTGCTGTGGTAGTCCCAAAAACGTAATTAAAGGTATCACCTGTGACGTTGTTACTTGCCAGTATCATACAGGCGAGGGACATTGCACTGCGGGTCACATCAAAGTAGGTCCTAATCAGGCAGAGGTGAGCAGAGAAACGCTTTGTACTACATTTAAGAACAGAACTGAATAATTCTGTAAGCCAAGCTTAAGCATATCTCGAAAGGGGTATGCTTTTATTTTTTAAGAAATTTTAACACCTCATCATACATATTTTCGGGTATGGAAGAATGATTAAAATTGACAGTCTTTTTTTCAAGCTCGTATAAAGGTGTTGGAATTTTGGTGTTTGTTTTAATTGAAAGTTCATTAAGCGTTTCGAGATCATCAAGATTACTTTCGCCAAATATTGCTTGATATACATTTTTAGCAAATTTATAAGGACTTGCAGTTGAGGCAACAACAGTTTTCGTAAAGTCGTTTTGTTTTGCTCTATAGCTTTCAAGGGCAGAGAATGCAACCGAAGTGTGAGTATCCATTAAATAGTCATACGAATTATAATACTTGTTAATTGTAGCAGATGTTTGAGATTCGCTAGCAAAATAACCGATAAAATCCTCGTCTATTTTTTTCTTTATATCATCACTTATTTGGTAAAAGCCGTTTGCATTAAGCAACTGCATATATTTTGCGGTTTGCTCAGCTCCACAGATCAAATATAAGAGTCTTTCCAGGTTGCTTGAAATTAGTATATCCATAGAAGGAGACATCGTTAAATGAAATTCTCTGTTTCTATCATAACGACCAGTATTCAAAAAGTCCGTTAATATGTTATTAGAATTTGATGCGCATATAAGTTTATTTATTGGCAATCCCATAAGCTTTGCTATATATGCAGCAAGTATATTGCCAAAATTACCAGTGGGCACACATACGTTTATTTTTTCACCAAACTCAATTTCTTGGCTTGAAATAAGATCACAATAGGCTTTGATATAATAAACTATTTGTGGTGCAAGACGTCCAAAATTTATTGAATTTGCACTTGACAACACAAAACCTTTTTTATCTAAATCACATGCAATTTCACCATCATTAAATATTCGTTTAACACCTGTTTGAATATCGTCAAAATTACCTTCCACAGAACATACTTTAACATTGTTTCCGCTTTGGGTGGTCATTTGTAATTCTTGAACCTTGCTAACTCCATTTTGAGGATAAAAAACACAAATTTTGATTTGTGGAACATCTTTGTACCCCTCAAGTGCGGCTTTTCCGGTATCGCCAGAGGTTGCCACCAGCACGAGTGCAGTTCTATCTTCACCTGTTTTCACCAAAGCACGCGAAAGTAGTTTGGGCATAATTTGGAGCGCCATATCTTTAAATGCACATGTAGGTCCGTGCCAAAGTTCCAAGGAAAAAGTATTCTCATCTACCTTTTTTAAAGGACAAACATCTGCTGGAAATGACTTGTTAGAATATGCATTTTCACAATCTTCAAGTATTTCAGCATAAGAATAGTCGGTTAAAAATTTTGCGAGAATAGTTGCTGCAAGTTCAGGATAGGAAAGAGAAGTAAACGATATAATTTCTTCTTTGGTTAACTTAGGTATTTCAGTTGGCACAAAAAGCCCACCATCATTTGCCAATCCTTGCTTTATTACCTGCGCTGCGCTATATTTTGTTGAATTTTTATCTCTTGTACTTGTAAAATTCATTAATTTCTCCATTATAAATTTCTTTTGAAAAATTCAAAAGCATTTTTATACATTATTTTTTCTATTAGTTCGTCTGAATAATTTATTCTTTGCAACTCATTTGCAATTTTATATATGTCCTGAACTCCCTCAAATCCATTTGGAAGATCGGTGCCGTCCAAATCGCATCCCATGGCAATAATATTTTCTCCACCAAGGGAGAGATAGTGCTCAATGTGTTTTAAGATATCATCCAAATCAGCGTTGTTAGTTGAAGAGAGATGCGAAGGGCATAGATTTATACCTACAAGACCACCAAGTATTTTAATATCAATAAAGTGTTCATCTTTAAGATTTCTTGAGTGATTGTTTATCGAGTAAGCATCTGAATGAGAAGCTACTATAGGTTTGCTATATTCTTTAGCTATTTCGAGTGTCATTTCTGCACCATCGAACGAGCAATGTGATATATCAGGAATAATACCCAAATCGAAACACTTTTTGACAACCGACACCCCAAATTGAGAAAGACCTATTTTAGTATTGTGTCCACCACCTATGCAAGTTTCATCATACCAATTTAGAGTTAACAATCTAACACCGAGAGCGCGCAAGATTTCAAGACGTGATATATCATTGGCAAGAATTCTTGCATCTTCAACTGCAAGAATTAGGGGCGTTTTTTGATTTTCGATGCAAGAAGAGAATTCGAGTGGGGAAGAAACAAGAGCAACTGTGCCATCATTAATAGAAACCTCATTTTTGAGATTTTCTAACACTTCAAAAAAACGCACATATCCTTGTTCATCAGATAATTTGTGATTTGTCCATATAGCCATAACTTGAGCATATTTGTCAAGATCTTCGGCTTTTTTTAATGATATGTGGAAGCTATTATCGTATAATCCTTGTTTTTCACTTAAAAGTCGAGTTGCAGTATCGCAGTGTAAATCAAATAATTTCATATTAATTACCAAAAGCGTCTTCTATATGATTTATTTTCACTAAGGAACTATCACTTTTATCAAGATAGACCTCAATTACATCAAGACGCGGAGCTTTTTTAGTGTGATGTTCGTTAAGGTAAGCTTGCGCTGCAATGAGAGTTCGTTTTTGTTTGGAATAAGTAACAGCAGAAGCGGGTGTGCCAAAACAAAAATCGCTATTGGCTGTGCAAGAACGAGTTTTCACCTCAACAAATATAATATATTGTTTATTTTCGGCTATAATGTCAATTTCGTTGTGCGAAGAATAAAAATTCTGCTCTAAAATTTTATATTTTTTATTCTTCAGAAATTCGCAAGCAAGTTCTTCACCATATCTGCCAAGTGATGTAGTATTTTTCATAATTATTCTTCATCTAAAAAACGAATAAATTTTTTTCTGTGAATGGGGGATGGACCAAATTCACGAAGTGCTTGCATATGTTGTTTTGTTCCATATCCCTTGTGTTTAGCAATGCCATATTGTGGGTAATCCTTATCCATTTGTTCGCACATTTCATCTCGTGTTACCTTAGCAAGAATGGATGCGGCGGCAATACTTGGACTTGTTGCATCACCCTTAATTACTGTCATTGTTGGAATTGAAAAACCACGGCTAACGTTACCGTCAATTATTGCGTAATCAGCCTTAACTTGCAATCCTTCAACTGCACGGCGCATGGCAAGCATATCTGCCTCAAGGATATTTAGTTCATTGATTTCTTCAACACTTGCTTCTGCTATACAATATGCCAGTGCATGCTCTTTGATTTTATTGAAAACTTCTTTTCGTTTCTTTGCAGATAGCTTTTTTGAATCGTTAAGCCCATCTATGTATAATCCCATGGGCAAGATGCAAGCTGCTGCAACAACAGGGCCACAAAGAGGACCTCTACCTGCTTCATCAACGCCACATACGAATTGATATCCTTGCTCCAAAAGGGATTGTTCAATTGTGTATTCAAGCATAATTTTTATATCCTATCGAGAGTAATTTTTCCAATCTTTGCGCTTCTAAATTCTTCAAGAAGCATATTAGCGGTACGTTCATAGTCAATTTCACCACCACTAATGAGAAAACCACGCTTTTTGCCTATAAGTTCAAATAATTCAAGGTCGGTGTAGTTTTCATAAGCAGACATATCACCAAGTTTATATCTTTGAGAAATCATTTCAGGATATTGTTTTCTAAGGCGTGAGCAGAGAACAATCGCTAGGGATTCAAGATCAAGAATTTTATCCTTAATAGCGCCGGTAAGTGCAAGATTTTCACCTATAGTTCTATCATCAAACTTGGGCCAGAGAACACCCGGCATATCCATAAGAATGAGTCCAATGTTTGTATCCACCCATTGCTTATCTACGGTAACACCAGGACGATTTTCAACCTTAGCTTTTTTTGAACCACATATTTTATTTATGAGAGAAGATTTTCCAACGTTAGGGATGCCAACTATCATCGCTTTGAGCTTTCTACCAGTCATACCCTTTGATTCATAACGTTCAATTTTCTCGGCAAGAACTTTGTTTACAGCATCCTTAATTTTGTTTATACCCATACCGCTCACACAGTCGGTAGTGATACAAATTGTTTTCTCATTTGTATAGTATTCACACCACTTTTTTGTCATTTCTGGGTCTGCAAGAGAAGATTTATTTAAAAGCAAAATAGTGGGTTTTTGCGCAGTCATTGAAGATATTTCGGGATTGCGCGAGCTTTTGGGAATTCTCGCATCAAGTATTTCAATTACTATATCTACGTTTTTAAGGTTTTCGGTTATCATTCGGCGAGTTTTCGCCATATGACCGGGGAACCATTGTATCTGTTCTGATGGCATATTTTTTATCCTTTATCTTTATTTTATAATACCCATTCTATTGGAGGGCGAAATTCTAAAAATTACTTTTCCAAGAATGGTTTTTTCATCAACTAAACCGATAAGATCTGAACGGCTGTCAGTCGAATTATTTCGGTTATCTCCCATAACAAAGAGATATCCTTCAGGTACATATATTTCAACAGTGCCACTTGAATTGTATCCACCATTGTCAAAATAAGCATAAGTGGATTCATCAACAACATCTTCTTCATCAAATTTGTTGTCACTTGAAACATAAAGAGTGTTTGTATCGTAGTCTATTTTTACCCATTTGTTGCCAGTGGCAATAACTCTTTTTACACAGGGTTCATTTAGCATTCCGGTTTGATGAAAAACAATCACGTCATTTTCCTTAGGAATATAGAAGAAGTTGGAAATGACTAATTTTTCATCATTGAATAACGTATTATTCATTGAATCACCCACAACAGTGCAAACTTTAAAGAAGAAAGTAAGCACAATTAGGATAATAATAAGCGCTCTTATAATTGAATCAAACCACTCATAGAATGAAGATGACTTTTCTTGTTTTGTATTTAATGTATTGTTGTTTTCTATCTTCAAAATATAACCTCCAATACGATATATTTAAAGTTGAAAAGGGAACTTTTTTATAATTGTATCACATTTACTCAAAATAAACAAGTTTTTTTGAAAAATAATAAAAAAATATGCAAAAAAAATGAAAAACAATATTGACAATTTTTGAAAAATATGTTACTATAGGATGAAACATAATCTTGAGTTGATTGCGCCACCTTGGTTGCGCAGATTAATTCAAAATTTTAAAACATTTTAAGGAGACAAATATATGCTTGCTTATGTTTTTACGGGTATTTGGGCCGCTTTGTTGGTGGGTTCTATACTCTACGCTATCCTTGGTGATGCAAAATTCGGTATTCCTGCTTCTGTTGCTTCAACAGCAGCGCTTGCCGTTTCCGTTGTTTTGACTGACAACCTTTATTTGAGCATTTTTGCTCAGGTAGCTGTTGCAGCTCTCATCGTTGCTTTTCCTCTTGCTTGGTATGCACTTGCAGGTAAGGCTAATAGCGACAAGAGAATTAGAAAAGGTAAAGCTAACATCAGAGGTCTTGTTGGTCAAAGATGTCTTGTTGTTGAAGATATTTCCAATATCCACAACAAGGGCCTTGTAAAATATAGAGGTCAGCTTTGGAGTGCTTCTTCAGTAAATCCTAATGATTACATTGAAGAAGGCACAATCGTTGTTATTAACTATGTTGAGGGCGTTAAGCTCGTTTGCTCAAGAGAAAGATAAGAAGGAGGGGTAAAATCATGTTTTTAGATTTAGCATTACTTTTTGTATCAGTTGTAATCATTGTATGCCTTCTTGTTATCTCTCATCTCAGAATCGTTCCCGAATCTGAAGCTTGGGTAATGGAAAGACTTGGCGTTTATTCAAGAACCTGGCACACAGGTCTTCACCTTAAGGTTCCTTTCGTTGAAAGACGTAGACAGGACCCCATCGACTTAAGAGAACAAATTCTCGTTGTTGGTGAAGAATACAATCACAATCATTATCATAACCACAAAAATGATATAATCACTGAATTTGCTAAACACAAAGATGGTTATGCATTCAAGCGTGACACATATACTGTTACTGATCATAAGAAAACTTCTCAACCCGTTATCACAAAAGATAACGTTAGCATTGACGTTGATACTGTAGTTTTCTATCAGATTACTGATCCTAAGCTTTTCATTTACGGTCATAAGACACCTATTACAGCTATTGAACATCTTGCTTCCACAACTCTTCGTAACCTTATCGGTGAACTTGAGCTTGATGAAACATTGTCTTCAAGAGATCTTATTAATGCAAAATTGAGAACTGTTCTTGATGAAGCAACTGATGCTTGGGGTATCAGAGTAACTCGTGTTGAAATTAAGAATATTATCATCAGTGATAAGGAACTCGCTGAAGCAATGGAAAAGCAGATGATTGCTGAACGTGAGCGTAGAGCATCTGTTATTAGAGCTGAAGGTATTAGAAAATCTCAAATTCTTGAAGCTGAAGGTAAAAAGCAATCTGCAATTCTTGTTGCAGAAGGTGAAAAGCAGGCAACAATTCTTGCTGCTGAAGCTAAAAGAGAAGCTGAAATCTGCGAAGGTGAAGGTGAAGCTGAAAGAATTATGCTCGTTGAACAGGCTAAGGCAGAAGGTATTAAGTTGATTAATGCTTCTCAACCCTCTAACGAAGTTCTTACAATTAAGAGTCTCGATGCACTCGCAGAAGCTGCTAATGGTCAGTCCAACACAATCATTATTCCTTCTGAAATTCAGGGTCTTGCAGGTCTTGCAAAGAGCGCATCTGAAGTTTTTAAGGCATAAGCAACATAAAATTAAGCATATCAAAAGGCACAAAGAAATTTGTGCCTTTCTTTTTTGCAAAAATCCTTTGACAAATTAACGTATATATAGTATAATATTTAAATGAAGACAACTTTTTATAAAGGAGTTATTATGCCACGATTTTTTGTTGATAGAAATCAAATTAATGATGAATTTGTTACAATTTATGGTGAAGATGCGCATCACATTTCAAGGTCTTTAAGAATGGCTACTGGTGAGCATATAACCGTATCCGATATGGAACAATATGAGTATGATTGCGTTCTTGAAATGTTTTCAGATACTTATGTTAAAGCCAAAATAGTTGATAAGCATATATCACAAATTGAAAGTCCTGTTAAAATGCATCTGTATCAAGCATTACCTAAGGGGGACAAGCTCGACCTTATAATTCAAAAATCAGTTGAGTGTGGAGTGTACGATATTACTCCATTTGAGAGTGAACGTTGTGTAGTTAAGGTTAAAAAAGATGCAGAGGATAGAAAAACCGAACGAAGAAACAAAATTGCGCTTGAAGCAGCTAAACAATGTGGCAGAGGAATGATACCCAAGGTTAAATCAAGTATTTCTTTTGAACAGATGTTGGACGAAGCTTCATCTTTTGATGCAGTATTATTTTGTTATGAGGGTGAGGGAACTAAACCATTGGGTACAACCCTTAAAAAAATCAGAGCAGAAAGAGAAATACGAGATATTGCTATAATAATTGGAAGCGAAGGTGGATTTTCTAACGGGGAAGCACTTTTAGCTAACGAGAGAAATTTTTGCTCAATTGGACTCGGTAAAAGAATATTAAGAGCTGAAACTGCTGCAATTTTTGCCCTTAGTTGTTTAGTTTATGAGTTTGAATTGCTTTAATTTGTTAATATTGTTGTATTTCTTGAAAAAAAGCACAAAAAAATTTAAAAAATTTATAGAAAATATCAAAATACCTATTGAAAAATAACAAAAACTGTTGTATAATATAGTACAGTATGTACAAAAACTTTAAATCATATAAATGAGAGGTTTACTTATGTCTAACAGATTGTTTCAAGGTGTAGTTCATCAAATGAAAGATGCAGTTGACCGCGTTATAGGTGTGGTTGACGAAAATGGCGTCGTTGTAGCTTGCTCTGAACTTATCAAAATTGGTGAAGTAATTCAAGGCATTGCTGAAGAAGTTTCATATTCAGCTAAAATGTTTACATTGCATGGAAATACATATTGTCCTATCACAGCAGGCACAAGATCTGAATATTTTGTGTTCGTTGAGGGTGAGGATCAAATGGCAGAAAAAGTTGCGAGAATCCTCGTTGTTTCTTTTGCAAATATCAAAAATCTTTATGACGAAAAATATGACAAGGGTTCATTTATCAAAAACATAATTCTTGATAATATTCTCCCAAGTGACATATATATTAAAAGTAAGGAACTTCACTTCAATACCGAAGAAGTTCGCATCGTTTTCCTTATTAAGTTCTATGGCAGAACTGATATGATGCCTTTTGAGATGCTTCAAAATATGTTCCCCGACAAGTCAAAGGACTATATTATCAGTGTTGGCGAACAGGATGTAGTTCTTGTTAAGGATATCAAGCCTGGTACTGATACACGCGAAATCGAAAAGATGGCAGCAAATATAGTTAATACACTTAATAATGAATACTATGCCAAGGTTTCTATCGGTGTTTCTACTGTTGTAGATAATATTAAGGACCTTGCAAGAGCTTATAAAGAAGCTCAAGTTGCTCTTGATGTTGGAAAAGTATTTGAAACTGAAAAGAATATCATTAGCTATGAAAATCTCGGCATTGGAAGACTTATTTATCAGCTTCCCACCACAATGTGTGAGATGTTCCTTCAGGAAGTATTTAAGAAGGGTAGTCTTGACTCCCTTGATAGAGAAACTCTTATGACAATTCAATGCTTCTTTGAAAATAATCTTAACGTTTCAGAAACTTCAAGAAAACTTTTTGTACACAGAAATACACTTGTTTATAGACTTGAAAAAATCCGTAAGCTTACCGGCCTTGATCTTCGTGAATTTGAACACGCTATTACATTCAAGGTAGCTCTTATGGTTCAGAAGTATCTTAAGTCTATCTCTACGAAATATTAATCTTTACTTGAGTTTAAGCGAAACGGGAAATCACCGTTTCGCTTAGTCTCGTTATTTAAATTAAAATGGAGATTTATATGAAAAAGAAAATTTTAATACCCATATTGGCAATAATTATTGTTTTAGTATTAACTTTTTCAATAATTTCTTGCATAACTTATAGCCCTTTAGCTACTAATACTTCATCATCCACTAAAAATCCAAATAATATTCAAAAACCCGAAGATACGATTAGAAATCCTATTGATTACACTGATACATTCTATCTTATCGATGCGCTCTTTAAGAATTTCTCAATATTTGATGTAGATTATGAAACTGCTATGCTTTCCGCTATTCGTGCATACGTTGAAGCAACGGGTGATAAGTATGCAATGTACTACACCTCTGATGAATTTGATGCTATGCAAGCTGAAAACAACGGTGATCTTTATGGCATAGGTGTTCAAGTAATCTTCGATTATGAAGAGTATTTTATGGAAATAGTTCTTATTATGCCAGATTCACCCGCACAGAGCTATCTTCAAATAGACGATAAGGTAACGCACATTTTTGTGGACGGTGAAAAAATCGCTCTTTCAGATTTGGTAGCGCAGAATAAGGAAAAAGCAAAAGAAATATATCCTTCCTATACCGAGGAAGAAATTAATAATGTTGCTTGTTATGAGACATTTCAATATGCCGTTTCAAAGCTTAAAGGCCCAGAGGGTACTTATGCAGAGTTTGTTGTTGACAGAAATGGCGTTTCACATAATATGAGCATCCAAAGAGCTAAGGTTAAAACTGTTTCTGTTACTGCCAAGAAATCTATTAGAGATTCTAAAGTGGGTATAGTTTCAATCAGTCAGTTTGACCTTACCACTCCCATTCAATTTAAAGAATGTATGAATTCTTTGGTATCTAGCGGATGCAATAAATTTATATTTGACGTTAGAAACAATCCTGGTGGTGACTTAGCTTCTGTGGTAGCGGTTTTGAGCACCTTGTTGCAAAAAGACGATGTTATTGTAACAACCAAGGATCACGAGGGTAACGTTGAAGTTACAAAAGTCAATACTGTTAATTATGGTACTGATAGCAATTATTCTACCTGCAACGTTACGTCAAATGATATTGGAAAATATAGCGGTTATGATTTTGTAGTTCTTGCTAACGAAAACTCCGCTAGTGCAGCTGAACTTTTCACCGCTGCGATTCGAGACCATAACCTTGCTACTATCGTTGGAGTTAAAACTTACGGTAAGGGAAGTGTGCAGAGTATTATTCCCCTTGCTTATTATGGAAACACCTATCAAGGAGCTCTAAAACTTACTACTAAACTTTATTTCCCACCTTGCAATGAAGGTTATGACGGTGGAATTGGAATTACTCCTGATTTTACTGTTGAACTCGAAGGCATAGCTGCAGATACACATTTTTATAAGCTTACTGAAGAAATAGATAATCAGCTTCAAAAAGCAGTTTCACTTTTAATAGACTAATTTAAATTTTTATATAGGAGATATTATTATGGCAAAACAGATGTTATACACAAAAGAGGGCTTTGAGGCACTTCAAGCAGAACTTAAAGAGCGTCAAACTGTAAAACGTGAAGAAATTAAAGAGGCGATTGCTCTTGCTCGTTCATTTGGAGACCTTTCAGAAAACTCTGAATATGATGCTGCTAGAAACGAACAGGCGCAGAACGAAGCAAGAATTCTTGAACTTCAGTCACTTATTGATAATGCTCTCATCATTGATGAAACAAAAATTGACTCTAGTGTTGTAAGTATTGGTTCAACTGTTAAGGTTTATGATAATGATTTTGAAGAAGAAATAGAATATAGCATCGTTGGTTCAAACGAAGTTGACCCTCTTTCTGGTAAGATTTCTGATCAATCTCCCATTGGTCATGCTCTTATGGGTAAGAGCGCAGGTGCTGAGGTTGTCGTTGAAGTTCCCGCAGGTACTATATCAATGAAGATTCTTGAAGTAACAAGAAAATAATCCTTTTTGGAGGTTAAAATGGCAGATATTAATAACATCAATGAAGAAGTAGTTGCTCTTGATGAAGAAAAAGAGCTTAATTCGATACTTCAAATAAGAAGAGATAAGCTTGCAGCTCTTAAAGATGCAGGCAACGACCCCTTCCAAAAGGTTAAATATGATTTCGATACTTATAGCGTTGATATAAAGAATAATTTCGATGAATACAACGAAAAAGACGTTAAAATTGCAGGACGTATTATGAGCCGTCGCGATATGGGTAAAGCTAACTTTATCGACGTTATGGATGGCAAGGGAAGAATTCAATGCTATATCCGAATTAATGATATCGGTGAAGAAGCATTTGAACAGTATAAGAAGTGGGATATCGGTGATATCGTTGGCGTTAGTGGTAAAGTATTCCTTACACGTCGTGGTGAGATTTCAGTTCACGTTTATTCCATCGAGCTTCTTGCTAAAAGTTTGCTTCCTCTCCCAGAGAAATTCCACGGTTTGAGAGATACTGATCTTAGATATAGACAAAGATACGTTGACCTTATCATGAATCCAGAAGTTAAGGATACATTTGTTAAGAGAAGCTTGATTCTTAAGTATATCAGAGAATACCTTGATGGCAAGGGATTCCTTGAGGTTGATACACCCATTCTTGTACCCCTTGAAATAGGTGCATCTGCTCGTCCTTTCAAGACACATCACAATACTCTTGATATGGATATGTATCTTCGTATTGAAACTGAACTTTATCTTAAGCGCCTTATCGTTGGTGGTATGGATAAGGTTTATGAAGTAGGTCGTATCTTTAGAAATGAAGGTATGGATACAAAGCACAATCCCGAATTTACATCTATTGAACTCTATCAGGCATTTACTGATTATAAAGGTATGATGGATCTTGTTGAAGAAATGAACAAGATGCTTGCAGAAAAAGTATGTGGTTCAACACTTATCACATATCAGGGCAAGGAAATTGATATGTCTAAGTGGGAAAGACTCACAATGGTTGAAGCTGTTAAGAAGTATTCCGGTGTTGATTACTATGATTGGAAATCTGACGAAGATGCAAGAGCATGTGCTAAAGAGCATCACGTTGAAGTTCCTCAAAATGCAACAAAGGGCACAGTTCTTGTTGAATTCTTTGATGCATACGTTGAAGAACACCTCATTCAGCCTACATTCATCTATGATTATCCCGTAGAAAATAGCCCTCTTGCTAAGCGTAAGGCAGATGATCCTGCATTTACAGAGAGATTTGAATATTTCATTAATGCTACTGAATTTGGTAATGCATTTAGTGAACTTAACGATCCTATCGATCAGAAGGAACGTTTCGAAAAGCAGGTTGCCGCTAAGAAAAAGGACGAGCCCAACTGCAATGCTGAAGTTGATTACGACTATGTAACAGCACTTGAATATGGTCTTGCTCCCACAGGTGGTCTTGGCTTTGGTGTTGACCGTCTTGTAATGCTTCTTACAGACTCCGCTTCAATTCGTGACGTATTGTTGTTCCCAACAATGAAACCTTTGGCAGAATAATTTATTTTAAAGAGCTTGGAATTTTCCAAGCTCTTTTTTTATATTATCTATTGAAAAATAGAAAAAAAGTGATATAATAATATAGATATACTATGATTGGAGAATTATATGGCAGATTATAAATATCTTGATAAAATTAATTCTCCTGCAGATCTTAAAAACTTGCAGGAGGACGAAATTTCGCCTCTTGCAGAGGAAATTAGACACTTTTTGGTTGAAAAGGTTGAACAAAATGGAGGGCATCTTGCCTCCAATCTCGGTGTTGTCGAGCTCACATTGGCTATACATAGGGTTTTTGATGTTCCAAATGATCATTTGATTTTCGATGTTGGACATCAAAGTTATGTTCATAAGATTATCACCGGAAGAAAAGAACGTTTTGATAAGTTAAGACAAGGTTGTGGCCTTAGTGGCTTTACCAAACGAAACGAGAGCGATTGCGATTGTTTTGGTGCAGGACACAGTTCCACCTCTATTTCCGCAGGTCTTGGATTTGCACAAGCAGACAAATTGCTTGGTAAAGATGCAACAACGATTGTTGTTCTAGGTGATGGAGCTTTTACCGGTGGTATGGTACATGAAGCTCTTAACAACTGCGAAAAAGATCTTAAATTAATTATAGTTTTAAATGAAAATGAGATGTCTATATCTAAAAATATAGGTAGTTTCGCAAAGGTTTTAACTAAACTACGTTTAAGAAAAAGTTATGTTAATACCAAAGCTATAACAAGACGTGTACTTATCTCTATACCTCTTATTGGTAAACCTATATTCAAACTCCTAAGAAATATTAAAAAGAGAATTAAAGATATTTTTTACGGCTCTAATTATTTTGAAAATTTAGGACTATTTTATATCGGCCCCATAGATGGTAATGATGAAAAGCAAGTTGAAGATGCATTAAAAATCGCAAAAAATTCCAATCAGAGTGCTATCATTCATGTAAATACTGTTAAGGGTAAGGGCTATGAGCCCGCCGAAAAGAATCCTGGTGAATATCACGGAATTTCGTCTAAAAACTCAAAACCACAAAAGAGCAGTTTTTCAAACGAATTTGGCAAATATATGCTTGAATTAGCTCAAAATGACGACAAAATTTGTGTTATCACAGCAGCTATGCTTGATGGAACTGGTCTTTGCGAATTTTCTCAACAATTTCCCAACAGAACATTTGACGTTGGAATTGCAGAGGAGCATGGGTTAACATTTGCCAGTGGTCTAGCAGCAGAGGGAATTAAACCCTATTTTGCCGTATATTCAACATTCTTGCAGAGATCTTACGATCAGATTATCCACGATATGGCTCTGCAAAATTTACCAGTAAAGCTCTGTATTGATAGAGCGGGACTCAATGCTTCTGACGGTCCAACACACCATGGAATTTATGATGTAGCAATGCTTTCACAAATGCCCAATATAACACTTTATGCACCGGTTACTTATTCTGTACTTCGCGAGGCTCTAACAAAGGCAAATGATACAGAATCACCTTGCGCAATTAGATACAATAAGGGTGAAGAGCACGAAGAAATTCTAAAAGAATTCTATTCAGACGGCATAAACACACTTGGAATCAAGACTAATTTCTCAAATCCAGAGCTGCTTGATGCTCTAATAATTACGCATGGTGCTATTACAGTAGAGGCTATAAAAGCAAAGCAAATTCTTCACGAAAAAGGAATTAATCTTGGAATAGTTTTAGTTGAAAGAATTTTGCCATATAACGATTTGGTAAATGACATATTATCTGTATTACCAACCCAAAGCATCTCAATTATTACTCTTGAGGAAGAAATAAAGGCGGGCGGATTTGGTATGATGCTATTAGATAAATTATCCAACTATCAATTAATGAATAATAAAAAAACGTCTATTATTGCATTAGAAGACACTTTTGCAGATAATTACGGCAAAGATATTTATAAATCCTTTGGTCTCGATGCTCAATCAATAGCAAATAAAATTATGAATCTTTAAGGAGGACGGTGTATGAGCTTATACGAATCGGGCGAGATGTATCTTGAAAGCATCTTGGTTCTTACAAAACAGGGTAAAGATATTCGCGCAATAGATATTTGTGATTATATGGGTTATTCAAAACCAAGCGTAAGCCGTGCTCTTGGAATATTGAAAAAAAGTGGTCACGTTAATGTCGATGAAAGCGGACATCTTACTTTAACCGAAGAAGGAAGAGAAGTTGCAGAAAAAATTTATGAAAGACATAGAATATTAACTGAATTTTTAGTTAAAATTGGTGTTAGCGAAGAAATTGCAAGCGATGATGCTTGTAAAATCGAGCACCATATTAGTGATGAATCATTCGATGCAATCAAAAAGATGATATTAGAATAAAACAAGAGCCCGTTCATACGGGCTCTTGTTTTATTTAAAATAATTATATGATATGCCAAAGCTTTGAGCATATTTTTCAGCAAAAGAGTTTTTCTCGCAATAAATTGTCAATGATTTTGAGCATGACTCGAATGCACCATAACCAATTGTTTGAACATTTGACGAAATATATACAGTACTTAAAGCGTAACATCCATAAAACGCGAACCAATCGATTTCTGTGCAACTTGAAGGAATAGTAATGCTTTTAATTTTTGTATCTGCAAAAGAATTTTCTCCAATTTTAAGGACTGGGAGTTGCTCAATATTATTGGGGACTTGGACATTCGTCTGCTTTCCAATGTACTTGGTAATTGTAATTCCACCATTTTCTTTTATGTATTCAAATTCAATTTTATCTTCAATTGGCGTATTGTTTGTATTTGTGCTATCATTCGGATTTGTGGTCGTAGAAGTATTTTGATTGCTATTATTATCTTCAGTTTTATTGTTAATGTTTATTATTGAGTTAATTAATTCTGACTGTTTGTTTAGCTTATCTTTTAGTATCTCAATCTCTGATTGATAGTTTGATTTTATAGTTTCTTCAATAGTAGAGTTGATTTGCTTGCCACCCACAAACACTGCAGTTATTATTACTGCCAAAAATAATAAAAGAGAACCGATTTTGATTGATTTCATAAATATTTAACCTCCGTAATTTTAATAGTTAATAAACTATATGATTAACGGAGGTTATTTATTACTATTTAATTTCAAAATTTTGAGGTTCAGTTTTTATAAATGCTTCAAGACAAGTGTTTTCGAGTGAATTGATAGTTTTAAAATAAAAAGTATCATTTTCACAGCATCTATGTATCTCGATTTCATCGTTATAAATAGCACCTTTTAAAAATGAAAGCATGAGTTCCTTAACCTTGAACTTTTCAGGATGGGGGAGAAAGTCAATAAGCATATTGGGATAATGGGTATTGTTCATGTGCTTATTGTAATCTATATCGCTATATACTATTTTTCTATTGCCAACAAATTCAAGAGGTAAATCAGCTGGAAATTTGATTTTGCGAGGCATTACAATATCTATAGATGGCTCGTCAACAAAGTTATTTTCAAATTTAGTTACAGGAAGAAGCTTGTGATTTTCGGTATCAATAAGACACCACAAGGTAAGAGCATCTGCAATTACTCTATTGTCTACCTTTACAGCAAAGCTTCTATAAAATGTAAAGCCACGAGATTCTTCACCCGTCCAAGTGTCAACAGTAATCTCTTCATAAGCATGAGCTGGCTCATGAAAACGCATGTATACCTTTGAAAGTATAAATGCCTGATGAAGTTCATCACGAATATACTCTAAGGTAGGGTATATAGTTTGTATATGTTTATTTGTGGTTTCTTGCATTAAGGTTAATATAGCTGAAGGAGTTATCTCTCTGTTGGCATTGGTATCGTGCCAACGAATAGTATAATTTTGTGAAAACTTCATAATCAATCTCCAATGATAAATTGTTGAGGTATCAACAATTTATATTTTACACCATATTTGAAACAAAATCAAGAATAATTTGTAAAGAAATATCAATTATTCATTACTTATACCAGGCAGATTAAGTCCAAAACTTACGGCAATGGCGGAATTGACCTCATTCATAATGCTATCGTCAAGATGTCCCATTTTTTCCTTTAATCTTTGTTTGTCAATCGTTCTAATTTGTTCAAGTAAAATAACAGAGTCTTTAGCCAAGCCAACACCGCTAGCCTGAATATCTATATGTGTGGGAAGATGTGTTTTTCCCATTTTTGATGTAATAGCGGCTGCAATAACAGTTGGACTATATCTATTTCCAACATCATTTTGAACAATTAAAACAGGACGCAATCCTCCTTGCTCAGAACCAATTACAGGACTTAAATCCGCATAAAAAATATCTCCTCTTTTAACACTCATTACAATACCTCCAAAGCAGATAAGCCATCAGTCTTATCTGGTTACAGGTATATTTTTCCCATTTTTGAATGTAGTTTAATCACATCTCAAAAAATTAAAAAAGGAAAATTTTCACAAATAAAACTGTTATATTAACAGTATATTTTTGTGGCGATTTATGTGTTAAAAAGAGGAGATTTGTTATGAAAAGTCGAAGACAACTTTTCCGTCTTGTAATTTTAAGAAGGCATCAAATTTCTTACCATTTTTTGAAGTAAATCCTTGAATTTTTGATGTTTTGCCAGAGGTTATAAGCATTTGAACATTGGATTTCGAAATTGAACGCCCTAAAATGTATCCACTAATTGCAAACTTACAACCAGTTTCTTTGTAATTAGAGCAACCGTATCCAAATTTTGTTCTTTTAACCTCACCATCACAAAGTGGACATTTACCAATAATATCACCAACAAATCCATTGTCAGTATCAAGCTCAATAGGAAGATCCTTGCTATCAAATATCTGAGCCAATTCATTCTCGGTTAATTTAATAGCATCTTCGATTTCCAATTGACCTTTATACACTTTCTTTAAAGCTTGTCCTAACTGACTTGTTTTATATTTATCCATGTTTATATTCATTCTCATAAGTGATTCAATCATAAATATTCCACCTGGTAAAATGGTATAAACATCTTTATTTAAATGAATATATTGGCTATTTCTAGCATTATCTATAATGCCTGTTCTTGTCGCTTCGGTACCTAACTCAAGCCCCTCGAATATTGCCTTATAATCTTCGGTATCATCAGCATTATCCGTATCGTCGATTTGTGCCTTTTCGTCAAGAGCTGCCTTATCTTCTTTAAATGGATTTTTAAGATAGTTATTTAAGGTTTCTATTGTATAATGTCTTGGCGGAGCGGTTTCTTTTTCAGTGGGACGGAAATTAATATTTACAATGTCCCCCTTAGCAAGTTTGGGCAAAATTTTATCCTTTTGAGTATAGTCATCATACTTTGTCCAACCCTTTTGAAGAATAACAGTACCTTTGATAGAGAACTCTTCATATTCTCCAACCTTGATAGTTATTTCACTACGTTCAACTATACATTCTTCAGCGCAAAATACCGCTACAAAACGACGGAATACCGTAGAATAAACCTTCATTTCATCAGGGGTGAGTTTAGAAGAATCAGGAATTTTATACGTTGGGGTCAACGCAGAGTGAGATTCAATTTTTGAATCATCAAATATCTTTTTAGAAAACTTAAATTCAACAGGGTAACCAAGTTTTTTGCAATTTTCAAGAATAGTTTTCACCTTGCCTTGTTCAGTTGTGGCAAGATATTCAGAGTTAGTTCTAGGATAGGTTAAATAACCATTTTCATAGAGTTTTTGAATGATGTCAAGACTTTGTTTCATTGACATTTTATACTTCTTACCAAGCACGTTTTGAAGCTTAGAAAGGGAATAAAGTTTTCCTGGTGCAAGTGTATCTTTTTTGCGTTTAACATTAGTTACAACTGCAGTTGAAGCATTATATTTATCGCAAAGCTCCTGTGCTTTGTTAAGCATATCCTTGGGGAACTTTTCTTTTCCATTTAATTCAATAACCTCGCCATTGGTAAACTCTTTACTAGCTATAATATAATACGTTTCAGGCACGAAATTCTTTATTGCCATATCTCTATCATAAATAGCTTTAACTATTGGGACAATTACTCGTCCAACGCGCAAAAGAGTACCCGTTTTAAGAGTGGCGTATCTAGTGAGGTTAACACCATATAGCCAATCTATATACGTTCTTGCGAAACCCTCGTTTGCAAGATTATTATACTCATTATCGAGCTTCATCTCAGTGAGCGCTTTAGCAACAGTTTGTGGTGTCTGGTCAGGAAGCCATAATCTTCTTATTTCTTTAGGAGTTTCAAGAGCATTTTGGATACAAAGGCGAACAATTATTTCACCCTCGCGGTCCGCGTCTCCCGCATTGACAATCATATTTACGTCAGAACGATTGCAGAGATATTTTATAGTGTTAAATTGCTTTTGAACGCCTGCATCAATTTGTTTTTTGGCGTCCTTCTTTAATTCAAAAACGAATTTTTGAGGAAAGCATGGAAGAGTTTGCATAGTCCAACGGTTAGTGCCGTCAGGAGAGCGATTGTAATACTCAATATCTGCAAGCGAGAATAGATGACCAAAAGCCCATGTAATTATATATCCATTGCCTTCAAGATAACCGTTTTTATTAGACAGTTTACCAATGCCTGCAGCAATATTTCTTGCAAGTGATGGCTTTTCAGCAATTATAAGTATCATTTACAAAACTCTCCTTTCTCAAAAATACTTTAATATTATACCTCATTTATTTTAATGTGTCAATAAATTCTTGAAAATTCGATTTAGATGTGATATAATAAAAAAAACAAGGAGGCACTATGAATATAGCCATAAGAATTATTTTAATTTTATTACTCATTGTTCTTTCCATATATTTAGTTACTCATTTCTTTTATTATCCTAAATATATATTCGATCGAGCCAAAGTTGAGTTATCTAACGAAGAAACAGACGAAATAACTGTAATGAGTGCGAATATTAGACGCTATGCCCATGATGATCTTTATAAAAAAAGTTGGTTTTATCGTGCACATTTAATAACTGAAGATATTAATTCTGTAAAACCGGATATTATTGGATTTCAAGAAGTAAATTGGGTACAATATAACTATCTTGTTAAAACCATGCCTGATTACGAAAATGAAATTACATATCGTGATGATGATTTTTTAAGTGAAGGATGTCCTATTTTTTATAGAGAGGATAAATTTGAAAGGATTGATAGTGGCACCTTTTGGTTGAGTAAAACACCCGAGGTAATGAGCAAAGATTGGGACTCATCCAATTATAGAATTTGTACTTATGTTGTATTAAAAGATAAAACAAACGATAAAGAATTTGTTGTATTTAATACCCATTTGGATCATGAAAGTTTTGAGGCGAGAATTAATGGAATTCAGGTCATTCTTGATAAACTTGCTGATTTTGGAAATATTCCGGCATTTTTGATAGGTGATTTAAATTCACACCCTAGCAGTGAAACAATTAGATCTACACAAGATGCTTTTGATGATTCATATAAAATCGCTTCGAATGCAGATGATGCGAGTTATAGAATAGATTATATTATGATTAGCAAGGGAAAAAGCGTGGTTTCTGAATATAGAATTGTTGATAATTGCCACGACGGGGTATATTCAAGTGATCATCCATTTATCTATATAAAAGCAAAGTTTAAATAACTAAAAAGCCCTCAATTTGAGGGCTTTTTCGATATTATATATAAAAATATTTATATATTAATTATAAATTTCTTGACTTTTTGAGTCAAACAATGTATAATTATAAGATGATAAAATGTATATTGGAGAGTTATGCTTTGAAAACTAAAATATTACCCCCCGAAGATATAGAAAAGCAATTTGAATATATAAATCAAATAAAAGCAGAGAATGACCGTTTTGTTTTAGAGCACGGTTTTCGCAAAGGTGCTTTTGTTATGACATTTGGTTGTCAACAAAACGAGGCGGATAGTGAAAAGATTGCAGGTATGGCTGCAAGTATGGGATATGAAATAGTTTCATCTCCCGAAAAGGCATATTTGATTGTTGTTAATACTTGTGCAATTCGTGAACACGCAGAGCTTAAGGCACTTTCAATTATTGGACAGTATAAGCACATTAAGCAGAAAAATCCCGACCTTGTTATTGCGGTATGCGGTTGCATGGTAACTCAAGAGCATCGTGTAAATGATATTAAATTTAAATACCCTTACGTTGATTTTGTATTTTCAACTGCCGCTATTCATAAATTGCCTCAGTTATTATCAGAAAAAATAAGAAAAGGAAAGCGTCTATATTGTACCGATGAGGATTATTCTGTTGCAGAGGGTCTACCAATTAGACGTGAGAGTAATTATCGTGCTTGGGTGTCAATTATGTATGGTTGCAATAATTTCTGCACATACTGCATTGTGCCTTATGTAAGAGGTCGCGAAAGAAGTCGCAGAAAAGAAGAAATTATTGCCGAGGTTAGAGAGCTTGTTGCCAAGGGTTACAAGGATATTACTCTTTTGGGTCAGAATGTAAACTCATATGGTAAAGATTTAGATGTTGATTATGACTTTGCTGACCTTCTTGACGAGCTTGCGCACATTGAGGGAGATTTCTTGCTCCACTTTATGACCAGCCACCCTAAAGACGCGACCAAAAAGCTTGTAGACGTTATTGCAAGCAATAAAAATATTGCAAAACAATTCCATCTTCCTTTGCAGTCGGGAAGCGACAAAATTCTTAAAGCTATGAATCGTCATTATCAGATGGATAGATATCTTGATATAGTTGACTATATGAAGGCTAAAATACCTGATATCGTTATTTCAACTGATATTATCGTCGGTTTCCCAGGTGAGACCGAAGAAGATTTTGAAGGAACTCTTGAGGCACTTAAACGCGTTAGATATGATATGATTTACTCATTCATCTATTCACCAAGAAAAGGTACGCCTGCAGCAGAAATGGAAAATCAAGTTCCATCCGCAGTTCAGTCAGAGCGATTTAATAGATTGCTCGCACTTCAAAACGAAATTGCCTATGAAATAAATCAAAAGCATCTTGGAGAAACTATTCGTGTGCTTTGTGATGGTCCAAGCAAAAACAACCCCGATATTATGTGTGGTAGAACCGAAGGAAATAAAATTGTTCTGTTCAATGGCTCTGCAGATGATATGGGTAAATATTTGAATATTAAAATTACAAAATGTGAAACATTTGCTCTCACAGGAGAGATAGTTGAATAAGGAGTTATTATGGGAATTTTAGAACTTGCCAAAATGCTTGGCGAAGAAATAAAAAAAGAGCGTAGAATGATTGAATTCGAAGAAGCAAAAAAAGAATATGAAAATAATGAAGAGCTTAAGAATGCACTTCAAGAATATGAAATTCAACAGCAGGCACTTCAAGTTGAAATGATGAAGGAAGAGAGAGATACTCTTACTATTGATGCCATAAATGAGCGTATCAATGAACTTTATCATCAAATCGTTACTCACGAAGCATTTCTTAAATTAAATCAGCTTCAAGTTGAAGTGAATGATCTTATGAACGAGGTTAATAATACGATTACATGTGCAATTACAGGAGAAGATCCTAAAACTGCTTGCACACATAATTGTGCAACATGCCACTCACAGTGCCACTAATTTTTATTTGAAAAGGAGAGATTGTCCATGACACCAATGATGGAACAATACTTTGAAATAAAAAATAAATATAAAGATTTCCTACTTTTCTATAGATTGGGCGACTTTTACGAAATGTTTTTCGATGATGCTATACTTGCATCTCGTGAACTTGAATTAACACTCACGGGAAGAGATTGTGGTGAAGAGGAACGAGCACCAATGTGTGGTGTTCCTTATCACAGTGCTGAAAGCTACATAGGTAGACTTATAGAAAAAGGATATAAGGTTGCTATTTGCGAACAAATGGAAGACCCCTCTGTTGCAAAGGGGCTTGTTAGACGTGATGTTACCCGTGTGGTTACACCTGGTACCCTCATAGAATCCAACCTTTTAACCGAAAATCAAAACAACTATCTTTGCGCCATTAACTTTGATGCAGAAGAAATAGGCGTTTGCTTTGCTGACGTATCTACAGGACAAGCATTTGCAACTGCTTTTTCAGGTAAAGAAATGATAGCTAAGCTCAATACAGAGCTTTCTACGTTTAGACCAAGTGAAATCATTGTAAATATCTCCCTTGATACAATCAAAGATAAAGGTCAATTTATTAAAGAACGTGTTTCTTCTTTGGTTACTGATAATCAAGCGTTAAGATTTGATTATAATGCTGCTTTTGATATGCTTCGTCGTTCATTTGAAAGCGAAAGAAGTGCGTGGGACGGAAGAAAATCCATAATTTGCGCAATTGGTGGTTTGCTTAACTACCTTGAAGAAATGCAGAAAACTGATAACACAAACATCAAAGACCTTAAGATTTATTCTTCAGGTCAGTTTATGGAAATTGATGTTAACTCAAGAAGAAATCTTGAACTCTGCGAAACAATGCGAACAAAAGAGAAGAGAGGTTCACTTTTGTGGGTGCTAGATAAGACAAAAACTGCCCCTGGTGCACGTTTACTTCGTCAGTGGGTAGAACACCCACTTCTTAAATCTTCGCTCATTTTGAAGCGTCAGAGCGCTGTTGAAGAATTATATAATAATTTCATCAAAAGACAAGAAATTGAAACCGTGCTTTCTGGAGTGCTCGACCTTGAACGTCTTTTAACCAAAATTATTTATGGCACAGCTAATGGTAAAGATCTTCGAGCAGTTTGCACGACAATATCTGTTTTTCCTGAGGTTAAAAACTTAATTGCGGATTGCAAGAGTGAAGAACTTAAAAAGATATATGATAGCTTTGATACGCTTTCTGATATACACAATCTCATTCAAAAATCAATCAAGGAGGATGCTCCTTTTTCGGTAAGAGATGGAGGAATTATTCTTGAAGGATATAATCCCGAGGTTGATCATCTTCGTTCAATAATGAAGGATGGTCATAGTTGGATTGAGAGTATTACCCAGCAAGAAAGAGAAGCAACTGGAATTAAGACACTTAAAATCAATTATAACAAGGTTTTCGGCTACTATATTGAAGTAACTAAATCTTTAATTGATCAAGTGCCTGATCGTTACATAAGAAAACAAACACTTTCTAACTGTGAAAGATATATCACTCAAGAGCTTAAGGATGTTGAAGCAACAATTTTAGGCGCTGCGGATAAGGTTTGTACTCTTGAATATAACTTATTCCAAGAAATTCGTGAAAGAATTGCAAACGAAAGTGAAAGAATAAGAAAAACTGCTAATCTTGTAGCTACTATTGATGTTTATAATAGTTTGGCTTCAGTTGCCGCTAAAAACAACTACATTAAACCCGAAATAGATGATAGTAATGTGATAGATGTTAAGGATGGCAGACATCCCGTTGTAGAACAGTTTGTTAAAGACACATATTTTGTTCCTAATGACGTTTATCTTGACACCTCAGCTAATAGATTGATGTTAATTACTGGTCCTAATATGGCAGGTAAATCGACATATATGCGTCAGGTAGCATTGATAGTTGTAATGGCACAAATTGGTTCTTATGTTCCCGCAAGTGATGCTAGAATTGGTATAGTCGATAAGGTGTTTACCCGTGTTGGAGCATCCGATGACTTGGCTTCAGGTCAATCAACGTTTATGCTTGAAATGAATGAAGTTGCATACATTCTTCGTAATGCTACACAAAAAAGTCTTATCATTTATGACGAAGTTGGACGTGGTACGTCTACTTTTGATGGTATGAGTATCGCACGCGCAATAATCGAATATACAAATGGTAAGAAAATAGGTGCAAAAACACTTTTTGCTACTCATTATCACGAACTCACATCAATGGAAGATGAATTTAGCGGTATCGTAAATTATAACATTGCCGCTAAAAAACGTGGTGATGATATAATATTCTTAAGAAAGATTATTCGTGGCTCTACTGACGATAGTTATGGTATTGAGGTTGCAAAGCTCGCAGGACTCCCCAATGAAGTAATTAAACGAGCAAAAGAAATACTTTCTACTGTAGAAAAAACATCTCGTACATTAACAACGTCTAATTCAAATGTTGCTGAAGAAATGGATTCACTCATTACATTTGAAGACATTACTGAAAAGTCAGTAATCGAAGATATTAAAAAGATTGATATTAATACAATGACGCCTGTTGAGGCGATGAATTTGCTATTTGAGTTAAATAATCGACTTAAATAGAGAAAGGAGTAGTTATGGGAAAAATAAACGTTTTGTCCTTTGCAGTTGCAAACCTTATTGCAGCGGGTGAGGTTGTAGATAGACCTGCTTCTGTAATCAAGGAATTGCTTGAGAATTCAATTGACTCAGGCGCTAAACAAATCACCATTGAGATTAAAAATGGTGGTATTACATATATGCGCGTATCCGATAATGGTTGTGGCATTGAAGCGGACGATCTTCCCATAGCTATAAAACGTCACGCAACAAGCAAAATAAAAACCTCTGATGACTTAATGAAAATACTCACACTTGGCTTTAGAGGTGAGGCGCTTGCGGCGATTGCTTCAGTTTCGGACCTTAGAATTATTTCAAAGGTAGAGAATGCAACATACGGCGCTATGATTGAAGCTCATGCGGGTGAAATTACTGAATATAGTGAACAAGCAACAAGACAGGGTACAACTGTTATAGTTGAAAATCTTTTTGCAAACATTCCAGCAAGAAGAAAATTCTTAAAGCGTGATGCTACTGAAGCTAGTGCCATTTCAACTATAATCGAAAAAATTGCATTTTCACATCCAGAAATTTCGTTCCGCTTTATTAGTGACGGAATTGTAAAACTCGAAACTCCTGGTGACGGAAAACTCGAAAACGTAATTTACACTATCATGGGTAAACAAATGCAAAATGCTATGATATTTGTAGATAGTGAAATTAATGACATTAGAGTGAGAGGATATATCGGACGCTCAGATGTTGTAAAATCCAATAGAAATTATCAAAATTTCTTTATAAACAACAGATATATCAAAAGCAAGCTTGCTATGGCTGCTATTGAACAGGCATACACCTCTTATTTACCACCCGAAAAATTCCCATGCTGCGTTTTGAATTTAACAATTAATCCTGCTACTGTAGATATTAATGTGCATCCTACAAAGCTTGAGGTTAAATTTGCAAATGAAAAACCAGTATTTGAAGCAATTTATCACACTGTTAAAACTGCACTCGAAGAAAATACAACTCGTCCTGAAATTCAAATCGGAACACGAAAGGATGAAAATTTCACGCGTATGAGTGTTGAACAATTTAGAACAATTGCAGAAGCGCGTCCTGTGTCCAATGCTTTTGCTCCAATTGTCAATTCCAAACACGAGGAAAAGATTGAACAATTAAATTATTCGGATTTGCCTATTAAAACACCTTCAGAAGAAAAATCAGATGATAACATCGTAAAACAGAATAGTGAAAATTTGCAAATAATTTCTGATGATGCAAAGGCAATACACGAAAAATATTCTTCTTTGCCCAAAGAGGAATTCTTGAAATTAAATTCACAAGATGTTTTGAATTATTATGTGAATTATCTTCAAAACATTAAAGACCCTAATGAAGATTCATTTGCCTTGGATAACATTCCACAAGAAACTCCAAATCAGTCAGAACCGATTGTTATAAATGATTCTATCAACACAAAACCCGTAATCCCCGTTTATAGAGTTGTTGGTGAAGTATTTAACTCATATCTTATAGTTGAACGTGATGATAAGATGCTTATAATAGATAAGCATGCGGCACATGAACGCATTATTTTTGAAAAAAATAAGGAGATGATGAAATCTAAAGAACCATCATCACAAATTCTCATAGCGCCCATTGAAATTATGCTTACCTCGGCAGAAATTTCAGTTGTTAACGATTATTTTGTTGAATTTGAAAAGCTTGGATTTAAGCTTCAAGCAAAGAAGTACAGTATTCTTGTCTCTTCAATTCCAACCGAACTTGTTTCTTGTGATGTTCAGGATACTATTTCAACAATGATTAATCGTATTAAAGATGGCTCGGGTAATGCCAAATTAACACGAGATATATTGTTTGAAAAAGCGCTTTATCAAGCATCTTGCAAAGCTGCAATAAAAGCTGGCAGAGAATACGTTGAAGCACATACGGAATGGATTGTGGAACAACTTATGAAAATTCCGGATATTACATTCTGTCCTCATGGAAGACCGGTAGCTATGGAACTTTCTAAGCGCAATCTTGACCATCAGTTTGAAAGAACTTAAAGCCCCTTACGAAAGGAATAATAATGAGCAAAAATTTTGAACTTTTAAAAACCGAAGGACGTGCAAGACGTGGAGTTTTACATACCGTCCACGGTGATATACAAACTCCCGTTTTTATGAATGTCGGCACATGTGCTGCAATCAAAGGCGGTGTATCCACAATGGATTTGCGAGAGCTTAAATGTCAAGTTGAGCTTTCCAACACTTACCATCTTCATGTAAGACCTGGTGATAGATTGATTAAAGAAATGGGTGGAATACACAAATTCTTTAATTGGGATAAACCCGTATTAACTGATAGCGGAGGATTTCAGGTATTTTCACTTGCTTCGCTTAGAAAAATCACTGAAGAAGGTGTACATTTTGCTTCTCACGTAGATGGTAGAAAAATATTTATGGGACCTGAAGAGAGTATGCAGATTCAATCTAATCTTGCCTCCACAATAGCTATGGCATTTGATGAATGTATTGAAAATCCTGCAGAATATGAATATGTTCAACAATCCTGTGATAGAACAACAAGATGGCTTGTTCGTTGCAAAGCAGAAATGGATCGCCTTAATTCATTGCCCGATACAATTAATAAGAGCCAGATGCTTTTCGGTATCAATCAGGGAAGTACTTACGATGACTTAAGAATTAAGCATATGCAAGAAATTGCAGAGCTTGACCTTGATGGATATGCAATTGGTGGTCTTGCGGTTGGCGAATCTACCGAGGATATGTATCATATTATCGAAGTAGTTGAACCATATATGCCCACCGACAAACCTCGCTATCTTATGGGTGTTGGAACTCCTCTTAATATTCTTGAAGCGGTCCATAGAGGTGTTGATTTCTTTGACTGCGTAATGCCCTCAAGAAACGCTCGCCACGGAAATCTTTTTACATGGCACGGCAGAATGAACGTTATGAATGAGCAGTATGCTAAAGATCCACGTCCATTTGATGAGGGCTGTGGTTGTCCTACATGCAGAAACTATAGCAGATCCTATATAAGACATCTCATAAAAGCCAAAGAGGCACTTGGAATGCGTCTTGCAGTAATTCATAACTTGTATTTCTATAATGAATTAACAGAGAAGATTAGAGAAGCTCTTGACGGCGGTTATTTTGAAGAATTCTACCAAAAATATCGAAATATTCTTGCAGAAAGACTTCACGATTAATCAATATCATAGTTATAATAAAAATTTTTAAATAAATATCAATTTATATCTTTTATGGCAAACCAGCCATAAGGAAGAAAGGTAATCAAAAATGAAAAACACAGAAAAAACAATGGACAAAGTAGTTGCTTTATGTAAAAATCGTGGATTTATTTTCCCCGGTTCTGAAATTTATGGTGGTCTTGCTAACACATGGGACTACGGTCCTCTTGGCGTTGAGCTTAAGAACAACATTAAGAGAGCTTGGTGGAAGAAATTCGTTCAAGAAAACAAGTACAATGTTGGTCTTGACGCAGCAATTCTTATGAATCCTCAAACTTGGGTAGCATCAGGACACCTTGCAGGATTTTCTGATCCCATGATGGACTGCCGCGAATGTCACGAGAGATTCCGCGCAGACAAGCTTATTGAAGATTGGTGTGAAGAAACAGGATACACTCTTGAAAAGCCCATCGATGCTTTCTCACAGGCAGAGCTTAAGGAATTCGTTGAAGAACACAATATTCCTTGTCCAACTTGCAAAAAGCATAACTTTACTGACATCCGTCAGTTCAACCTTATGTTTAAGACATTCCAAGGTGTTACTGAGGACTCTAAAAACACAGTTTATCTTCGTCCTGAAACAGCACAGGGTATTTTCACAAACTTTGCTAACGTTCAGAGAACAACACGTAGAAAGTTGCCCTTCGGTATCGGTCAGATTGGTAAATCTTTTAGAAACGAAATCACTCCCGGTAACTTTATTTTCCGTGTAAGAGAATTTGAACAGATGGAGCTTGAATTCTTCTGCAAGCCAGGCACCGACCTTGAATGGTTCGCATATTGGAGAAACTTCTGCCATCAGTGGCTTCTTGACATTGGTCTTAAGGATGAAAATCTTCGTCTTCGTGACCACGATCCCGAAGAGCTTTGCTTCTATTCAAAGGCTACAACTGACTTTGAATTCTTGTTCCCATTTGGTTGGGGAGAACTTTGGGGCGTAGCTGATAGAACTGATTACGACCTTACACAACACCAAAATGAATCTAAAAAGGATCTTACATACTTTGATCCTGAAACCAATGAAAGATATACACCCTATGTTATCGAGCCCTCTCTTGGTGTTGAAAGAAGCGTTCTCGCAGTACTTTGCGATGCTTATGATGAAGAGGTTATCGATGCTGAAAAGAACGACGTAAGAACAGTTCTTCGCATTCATCCTGCACTTGCTCCTGTTAAGGCAGCAATTCTTCCTCTTTCAAAGAAGCTTTCCGACAAAGCTGATGAAATTTATTGCGAACTTTCCAAATATTTCAATATTGAGTTTGATGAGACAGGTTCTATCGGTAAGAGATACAGACGTCAAGATGAAATTGGTACACCTTTGTGCATCACTTATGACTTTGAATCCGAAAACGATGGTTGCGTAACTATCAGAGATAGAGACACAATGGAACAGGTAAGACTTCCTATTGCTGAACTCAAATCCTATATTGAAGACAAAATTCAATTCTAAAATAGAAAAACTGCAAGAGCAATTGCTCTTGCAGTTTTTTAATCATCAAAAGAATCAGCAAAATCGGTTGCGAGTTTATCGCATCTTTCATTATAGGCATGACCTACATGGCCCTTAACCCAAACAAATGTAATATCATGAAGTTCAATAAGTTTTAAAAGCTTTTCCCAAAGATCAGGATTTAAAGCAGGGGATTTATCTGCTTTTTTCCATCCTTTTTCTTTCCATGAATAAACCCATTTTTTCTCAATAGCATCTATCATATACTTTGAATCTGAATAAAGAGTCACTTCACATTTTTCTCTCAATGCAGAAAGTGCTTTAATAGCTGCGGTGAGTTCCATTCTATTGTTAGTGGTGGAAGGTTCGCCACCAGATAGTTCTTTTTCAGTTTTTCCATATACTAAAATCGCACCCCAACCACCTTTTCCGGGGTTTCCTCGGCAAGCACCATCAGTATATATATCAACGTGTTTCATAAATCTCTCCTAATATTATGATATAATTATTTTATCACATATATTTAACAAAGTCAACATTTTTTCTTGACATTAATAATTATTTGAGGTAAAATATAGAGTGGTTAAATATATTCAAAAAGGAGATTTTAAATATGAAAATTGATATATATTCAGGCTTTTTGGGAGCTGGTAAAACTACTCTAATTAAAAAAATGCTTGCAGAAGGCTATAAAAACGAAAAATTAATGCTTATTGAAAACGAATTCGGTCAAATCGGTATTGACGGCGGATTTTTAAAGGAATCAGGCATTAACATTACTGAAATGAATTCAGGTTGTATCTGCTGTAGCTTAGTAGGTGACTTCTCAGAGGCTCTTAAACAAGCTATAACCACTTATAACCCCGACCGCATTATAATTGAGCCCTCTGGTGTAGGAAAGCTTTCTGACGTAATTAAAGCCACTGAGAGCGTACTTGATGAAAACGTAGTTCTCAATGGACTTACAACCGTTGCCGATGTTAACAAATGCAAAATGTATATGAAGAATTTTGGTGAATTCTTTAATAATCAAATTCAAGAAGCTAAGTGCATTGTACTTAGCCACACAGCAAATGCAACTGAACAAAAAATTGCTGAAAGCGTTGCACTTTTGAGAGAAAAGAATGCACATGCCACAATTATCACAACCGATTGGGACAAGCTCACAGGTGAACAAATTTTATCCGCTATTGAAGATAACAATTCAGTTGAAAATCTTCTTCACGAAATGAAGTATCATCATGAACATCATCACGATGAACACTGCGATTGCCACGAACATCATCATGAAGAACATCACCATCATGAACACGATGAGCATTGTGATTGTGGTTGTCAAGAGCACCACCATCACGATCATGACCATGATGAGCACTGTGATTGCCACGAACATCATCATGAAGAACATCACCATCATGAACACAATGAGCATTGTGAGTGTGGTTGCCATAACCACGGTCATCATCACCATCATCATGCAGATGAAGTATTTGATTCTTGGGGAATTGAAACTGCCAAAAAATATACTGAAGACGATATCAAACACGCTCTTCATCATTTTGAACACGAAGAAATCGGTGTTGTTCTTAGAGCTAAGGGTATAGTTGATTCAATTGACGGTGAATGGATTTACTTTGATTATATCCCCGGTACTATTGATATTCGTCGTGGTAGCACAGATGTAATTGGCAAAATTTGTGTAATTGGATCTAATATCAATAAAGACAAAATTAAAGAACTGTTTAACGTATAGGAGCTAAAATGAAAAATAAAATCCCCGTATATTTATTTATCGGCTTTCTTGAGGGTGGAAAAACTCATATGATTCAAGAATCTATGGAGGATGAGAGATTTAATTCAGGTGAAAAAACTATGATTATCTCTTGCGAAGAGGGTATTGATGAATATGACATTTCTCGCTTTTGGGGAAAGAATGTATATATAGAAAATATCGAAAACGAAAATGATTTGACTTTAAAAACGCTGGACACCATTGCAAATAAGCACATTATTGATAGAATTATCATTGAATATAATGGTATGTGGCAGCTTGAATCATTATTTATGAATATGCCAGAAAATTGGGATGTTTATCAATGTGTAATGAGTGCAGAATGTTCAACTTTTGAATTGTTTAATGCAAATATGCGTTCATTGATGTTTGACAAGCTTTGTGCTTGCGAAATGGTTATTTTAAACCGTGCTAACGATAACGTTGATAGAGAAAACATACACAAAATCATCAGAGGCGTAAATCCTCGTGCAGAAATCGTTTATGACTATCCCGATGGTCACATCGAATATGATGACATTGAAGATGAGCTTCCATTCGATATTGATGCACCTATTATCGAAATTGATGACAAAGATTATGCTATTTGGTATCGCGATATGGGAGAAGACCTTGAAAGATATAATGGTAAAACCATTAAATTTAAAGGTCTAATTGCTCGTGATTCCAAAATGGGCAATAAAACCGTTATCGTTGGCAGACATGTTATGACCTGTTGTGCCGATGACATTACTTTTGGTGGTCTTATTTGTAATTTTAAAAAGGAGACCACATTAAACACTGGTGATTGGATACTCTTAACTGCCAAGATTAAGATTGAAAATCATCCACTCTATGGCAGAAAAGGCCCTGTATTATATGCCGAAACCACGGCATTTGCAGTCAAGCCCAATCCAGAGCTTGCAACATTTTATTGATAATTTGTAAGGAGAAGATATGCGCAATATTTTTGATAAACTTAAAAACATGTTTACAAAAAATAAGAAGTCGATTTTACAAGCATTTGTTTTTATCGGCTTTGTTCTTGCGCTTGTTTTCTTATTTATCTTGATTATAAATTTAAATATCGTTAGCAAAACTGATGATTATATATACTCTATTGATGAATTGGGCACCATATCCAATGATTATGATTGCATCATTATTCTCGGTGCGGGAGTAAGGGCTGACGGCTCGGCTACACCAATGCTTAGAGATAGATTATTGACAGGCATAGAGGTATATAACAACTCACAAACAGCGATATTTATAACTGGTGACAGTGAGTACGAAAGCTATACCGAAACTGTTACAATGAAAAAATTACTCATTGAACTTGGTGTACCCGAAAGTGATATCGTTTGCGATGGCTATGGACTTTCAACTTATGAAAGCATTTGGAGAGCCAAAAACATTTATAGATTTAATAAAATTTTAATTGTAAGTCAAAAATATCATTTATATAGGGCGATTTATATTGCCAATAAGATGGGACTTGATGCGGTTGGGGTTGATGCAGCACTTACTACTTATGGTAAACAACCTTATTATACATTAAGAGAATATTTGGCTCGTGTTAAGGATGTATTTTTTTCAGAAATACTTCCAGACCCTAAATATACTGAAATATGGAGGGAAGTAAATGAATAAATTTAAACTTGTTTCTCCATATAAACCCACAGGAGATCAACCTCAAGCCATTGAAGCACTCACTAATGGTGTTTTGAGAGGCGATAGAATGCAAACGCTTCTTGGTGTTACTGGATCGGGTAAAACATTTACTATGGCAAATGTAATTGCCAATGTTAATCGTCCAACTCTTGTGTTGGCACATAACAAAACACTTGCTGCTCAGCTTTGCTCGGAATTCCGTGAATTTTTCCCTGAAAACGCAGTTGAATATTTTGTATCTTATTATGATTACTATCAACCAGAGGCATATATTCCAGGAAAAGATGTTTATATAGAGAAAGACGCCTTGATTAACGATGAAATTGATATGTTAAGACACAGTGCAACATCTTCACTTTTTGAAAGACGAGATGTAATCATTGTTGCTTCCGTTTCGTGCATATATTCGCTCGGTGACCCCGAAGAATATAAAAATCTTGTTATAGATCTTCGTCCAGGAATGTCAATGACAAGAGATCAACTGATAAGACGACTTATTTCCATTAGCTATGATAGAAATGACATTAATTTTGTTAGAGATAACTTTAGAGTTCGTGGAGATACTGTTGAAATATTACCCGCTTCAAGCCGCGATAAAGCCATTCGTGTAGAATTCTTTGGAGATGAAATTGATCGCATTTCAGAAATCAATATTGTTACGGGTGAAATTATAAGAATAATGTCTTATGTTCCAATTTTTCCTGCTACTCACTATGCTGTTTCAGATGACAAAAGAGAAGCGGCAATAAATGAAATTATGCAGGAAATGAATGAACGTGTTGCATATTTCCAAAGTCAAAACAAATATATTGAAGCTCAAAGAATTAGTGATAGAGTTAAATACGATATGGAAATGCTTCGCGAAGTTGGATTTTGCTCAGGAGTAGAGAACTATTCAAGAATTCTCTCTGGCAGACCTGTTGGAAGTACGCCATATACTTTACTTGATTATCTTCCTGATGACTTTTTGCTTTTAGTAGATGAATCTCACGTTTCATTACCCCAAGTGAGAGGTATGAGTGGTGGAGATGTTGCCAGAAAGAAAAACCTTATTGATTTTGGCTTCCGTTTGCCCTCCGCTTATGACAATAGACCCTTGAAATTTGAAGAATTTGAGGAAAAGATTGATCAAGCCATATTTGTTAGTGCGACTCCTGGCGAATATGAAAAAGAAAATTCCACGCAAATTGTTGAACAAATTATTCGTCCCACAGGACTTGTTGATCCCGAAATAATTGTTAGACCAATTGAAGGCCAAGTTGATGATTTGATGGGTGAGATTAAGTTAAGAGCAGCCAAGAACGAGCGCGTACTTGTAACAACACTTACAAAGAAAATGGCAGAAGACTTAACTGAATATTTTGAAAATAACGGAATAAAAGTTCGTTATATCCACTTCAACGTAGATACAATGGAACGAATGGAAATAATTCGCGATCTTCGTCTTGGTAAATTTGATGTTCTTGTTGGAATAAATCTTCTTAGAGAGGGTCTTGATATACCGGAAGTATCACTTGTTGCAATACTTGATGCAGATAAGGAAGGCTTTTTGAGAGCAGAAACATCATTGATACAGACCGTAGGCAGAGCTGCTCGTAACGCAGATGGTAAGGTTATTATGTATGCCGACAAAATGACAGGCTCTATGAAAAGAGCAATTGATGAAACTAATCGTCGTCGTAAAATCCAAAGTGATTACAATGCTAAACACGGTATCGTCCCTAAAACCATAGTAAAAGGTGTTCGCGATTTGATTGAAATAGGTTCATCGGACGAAGAAAAAACAAGTAAAAAGAAAAATAATATAGCAAAAATGAGCAAGAAAGAAAAAGATGCACTAATTGAAAAACTTACTAAAGAAATGAAGGAAGCAGCACGCCATCTTGAATTTGAAAAAGCAGCATTTTTGCGCGATAAAATTTCAGAAATTAGAAACAAATAAAGGTAATAAAATGGTAAAAAATATCGTTGTTAAAGGAGCAAGAGTTAATAATTTAAAAAATATTGACGTTTACATTCCTCGCGACAAACTTGTAATCCTTACAGGTTTATCAGGTTCAGGAAAGACATCTCTTGCTTTTGACACTATTTATGCAGAGGGGCATAGACAATTCGTTGAGTCTTTGTCCTCCTATGCAAGAATGTTTCTTGGTCAATTGGACAAGCCAGATATAGACTCGATTGAGGGACTTTCTCCTGCAATTTCCATCGACCAAAAAACCACATCAAAAAACCCACGTTCAACCGTTGGTACAGTAACAGAGATTTATGACTATTTGCGTTTACTTTATGCAAGAATAGGTATCCCTCACTGTCCCGTTTGTGGTAAAGAAATTAGACGTCAAACTATTGACCAAATAATTGATAGAATTATGACTTTAGAAGAAGGAACTCGTTTCTTAGTGCTTTCTCCAATAGTTAGAGGTCAAAAAGGAAGACACGAAAAAGTTTTTGCCGATGCAAAAAAGAGTGGATTTGTTCGAGTGCGAGTTGACGGCAATATGTACGAACTTGATGAGGAAATCATTCTTGATAAAAACAAGAAACACAACGTTGAGATTGTGATTGACCGACTAGTTATGCGCGAAGATATACGCTCACGCTTATCAGATTCTGTTGAGAGCGCACTTTCTGCTTCGGACGGCTATTTACTCATAGTGACTGTGCCTCGCGACACAGACGAAATTAAAGAGCTCTCATTTTCTCAGTCCTATGCTTGCGACGAACACGGATTTTCAATTGGTGAACTTGAACCAAGAATGTTTTCATTTAACAATCCCACAGGCGCATGTCCTAAATGCTTCGGCTTAGGAACTTTGAGAAAATTATCCATTGATAAGATAATGCCCGACAAGTCACTCACTCTTCACGAGGGTGGAATTGCTGTTAATGGTTTCAAATCACTTGATGAGGAAAGCTGGAACGGACCATTATTTATCGCAGTTGGTGAAAAATTTGGATTCGATCTTGATACTCCACTCGAAAACTTTTCACAAGAAGCTATGAATATTCTTTTATATGGCTCAGGTGATGAAACTTATGATATAGTAAGATATTTTGGTGGTGAATCACACAAACAAAAAGCAAAGTTCGATGGAATTATCAAAATAATTGAGCAGAGAATGAATATGCAAAACAATGCCGATTATTATGATGAATTTATTGAAGATGCTCCTTGTCCTGAGTGCTTGGGTAGACGTTTAGCTCCTGCACCTTTGAGTGTTACAGTAGGTGACATATCAATTGATAAGTTTTGTGATATGGCTATAAAAAATGAGTTGGATTTTGTCAACTCAATTCGTTTAACCGAAACTGAAGAGGCCATTGCTAAAGAAATATTAAAAGAGATAAGAGCTCGTCTTAGCTTTTTATCAAGTGTTGGACTAGATTATTTAACGCTTTCCCGAAAGGCAGGATCGCTTTCGGGCGGAGAAGCACAGAGAATTCGTCTTGCAACACAGATTGGTTCATCGTTGGTTGGCGTTCTATATATTCTCGACGAGCCTAGTATTGGTTTGCATCAACGTGATAATTCCAAGTTGATAGCAACATTGAAAAAACTTCGTGATATGGGCAACACCGTTATCGTAGTTGAACACGACGAAGAAACAATGCTTGAATCTGACTATATTATTGATATAGGTCCTGGAGCAGGTATTCACGGTGGTGAAGTTGTTGCTGCAGGTACACCAAAAGAAATTATGAATTGTCCCAAATCCATAACTGGTGCTTATCTCTCAAGAAGAAAAGAGATAGCAATTCCCAAGACACGTCGAGAGGGAAATGGCAATTATCTTGAAATATTCGGTGCGCGCGAACATAACCTGAAAAATATTGACGTTAAAATTCCTCTTGGAACATTAACTGTGGTTAGTGGTGTTTCAGGTTCAGGAAAATCATCCTTGGTTAACGGCATTTTATATCCCAAACTTGCTACAAAACTTAACCGTGCATCTTATCAGGTTTCTGGTGACCACGATAAGATTACAGGATATGAAAATCTTGATAAGGTTATATGTATTGATCAAAGTCCTATTGGAAGAACTCCAAGGTCAAATCCTGCAACTTACACAGGACTTTTCACCGATATAAGAAATCTTTTTGCACAAACTACCGATGCAAAGGCAAGGGGATATTCATCCGGAAGATTTTCATTCAATGTTAAAGGTGGACGATGCGAAGCATGTGAGGGTGATGGCGTAAAATGTATCGAAATGCATTTCTTGCCCGACGTATACGTAACATGTGATGTGTGCAAAGGGAAGAGATATAATCGCGATACACTTGAGGTAAAGTACAAAGGCAAAAACATATCCGATATACTTGATATGTCCATTGAAGAAGGACTTGAATTTTTCGATGGACTACCCAAAATACGAAAGAAGTTAGAAACCCTTTTTGACGTTGGTTTAGGATATATTAGAATTGGACAATCATCCACAACTCTTTCAGGTGGTGAAGCACAACGTGTTAAACTTGCAACTGAACTTGCAAAGCGTAGCACAGGGAAAACCATCTATATTCTTGATGAACCAACAACAGGATTGCACACAGAAGACGTTTCAAAGCTTTTAAGTATTCTTCAACGCCTTGTCGATGGTGGAAATACAGTTCTTGTAATTGAACATAATTTAGATGTCATTAAGAGTGCAGATTACATCATAGACCTAGGCCCTGAAGGTGGAGATGGCGGTGGTACTATCGTAGCATGTGGAACTCCCGAAGAAGTAGCTAACACACCTCAAAGTTTTACTGGAGCTTATTTGAAAAAGATACTAGAATTATAAAATAAAAAGGCATTATCGATTTGATAATGCCTTTCTATTATTTTCTGATTTCATTTTCGATTGCATTGTAAAATGATTCAGTATCTCTTTCATTTAAAAATGAATAAATTACATAGCTACCAAGCACTTTAACTCTTGCGTTATTAATTTTTTCAATTTCTTCGGGAAAATAATCCATTGCTCTATATGACTCTTGAAGAATTGATACATATCTTTCAACTAAGTCTTTCATTTCATTTGTACTTCCTTTTTCAACTCGAAATATTCCAATTTCATTAATATTTTTGGCAATTTTTGCTTTAATTACTAAATGATCTATTAGGTATGAGGGTTTTTCATCTACGAACTCAAGAATTATATCATCGTCAAGTATATCCACGCCACCCTCAGTATAAAAACTATCAGATGTTGCATTATAAAGATCCATAGGAGTATAATTATCACTGTAATTTGTATTATTTAACATTAAGATAGAAATTATTCCAATAATTATTGCAATAACGATAGATATTATTAATATTTTGGTGCTATTTTTCATTTTATCTCCTTATTCTATTGCATGTGTTCTAATATAATAAATTATTGCTTCGTATGCCAGCTCATTCATATGAATTCCGTCTTGAACATTATAATAATCATATTGAGCGCCTGTCTCATCTTTTAAAATTGATTGAGTATCAAGATATCTTAAACCATTATCACAAGCAAGTTGCATTGCCCATAGATTTAATCTATCAATACCTGAATTGGTAATACCTTTATTTTCATCACTATAAGCTTTGGTAACAGGGAAAACTGATTGAATAATAATCTTTGTGTTGGGTGAAATCTCCAAAATTGCATCAATCAATTTTTGATAATAAGTTTTATATTTTGTCTCACTAAAATTATCAGCGCCATTAACCCCTATGGTGAGAATCACTATTTCACAATTTGCTTTATTTATTGCTTGCGCAATTGTTAACTCACTATTGCCAACCATAACATTAGTAATATTGGAAGTGAGTTTGAGGGTAAGACTATCTGGAACTAAAATATGAGATTTATCAACTCCACCTTTATAAAAATGATAGGTGGTAGAATCTCCAACAAAATATATTTTATTAATATAATCCCAACCTGCGTCCTCGCTTAGTGGAAGTATCACGTCGTCAATCTTTAAACTATCCACTGTAATTTCATTAGATTTGTTGTTTTTTATTATATCATTTTCATTTTTTAAAAAAATCATATTCCCATACATTGTGAATAATATTATTAATAAAAGATTTGAAAAAACTAATAATATTCTTTTGTAGCTCATAATATTCCTTTCGATAAATATACTGAATATATTATTTGCTGAGGTGATTATATTTACACTAACATTTTAAAGGAAATTGGAAATACACCATTGATTAGATTAAATAAATTTGAAAAAATAAATGGAATTCATGCTAATATTTACGCTAAATTAGAAAAATATAATCCATTTGGTTCAATTAAAGACAGGGCAGCAATAAAAATAATCAATAGTGCAGAAATGCATCACCAAATTTCTAAAAACTCTTGTATTATTGAAGCAACCTCCGGGAATATGGGTATTGCGTTAGCAGGAATATGCCAAATAAAAAATTATGCTTGTAAAATAGTAATGCCCGAAAATATGTCGGATATGAGGAAGAAGCTAATTCGCTCTTTGGGTGCAGAACTAATTTTAACCCCTTCAGAATTTTCAATGTCAGGGGCAATACATGAGGTTAAGAAAATAATTACAAAATCCTCCAATGTTTATTATACAAATCAATTTAATAATTTTAGTTCAGTTGAAGCACATATAGAAACAACTGCCACCGAAATTTATCAAGAACTGCACGGAAAAATAGATGTAATAATATCTGGAATTGGTACGGGCGCGACTATTACTGGAATTTCCAAGTTTTTGAAAAATAGAAATAATAGCACCGAAATTATAGGAGTATTACCGTCAAATAATCCACATAAAATTCAAGGTATAGGTGCTGGGTTTGCTCCTCCATTATTAAATTATTCTTTAATTGATAAAATAATAAAAGTTTATGACGAAGAAGCATTTTATGAAAAAAATAAAATATACGAAACAGAAGGACTTGGTGTGGGAATATCTTCGGGAGCAGTCATAGCGGCATTAAAAAAACTTCTTAAAACGAATAACTATATTGATAAAAATATAGTTATGATTTTTGCCGATGGCGATGATAGATATTAAAAAATATCCGATGAGAATTCATCGGATATTTTTATTATTTATAAAATTCTTTTAAAAATCTAACAGCACTCATAGCATCAGGTCCATATGCATCAGCGCCAAGATTTTTCGCACATTCTTCATTTAAGACAGCTCCACCAACCATAATCTTTATTTCACTATCATAGTTTTTTAGTAGAATTATTGTTTCTTTCATAGCATCAAGTGTTGTTGTCATCAATGCAGAAAGTGCTACTACCTTACAATTATATTGTTTTACAGCATCAAGAACAACTTGAGGGGGTACATTTTTACCCAAATCGTGAACAATAAAGCCATAGCTTTCAAGAAGAAGCTTTACAATATTCTTACCAATATCGTGTATATCTCCTTTAACAGTTGCTATAATTACTGAATTGCCGTTTAATTCTTCTTGTGGTATTCTATCTTTGATTATTGAAAACGCCATACTTGCCGTCTCTGCACTATTAAGAAGTTGAGGCAAAAATAACTTTCCTTGTTCAAATAAATTACCAACGTTATTAAGTGCAGGTATAATTTCGTTGTTAATCAAATCAAGGGGACTATTGATTTCTAATGCTTGAAGTGTCCTTTCATTAACATAATTTATTAATCCGCGTTCAACAATATCTGCCAAAGAATAATCATTTTGGCTTATATTTTTTATTAAATTATTTTGATTTTGTACCGCATATTTAATAAAATCTTGACAAGAACTATCAAAATCAGAAAGAGCGCAATAAGAATAATAAGAATCCATCAGTTCTTTAGAAAGAGGATTAATTATTGCACATGAGAGTCCACGCTGTAGTGCCATAGTTAAAAATGTCGAATTAATTATTGCTCGATTTGGCAATCCAAATGAAACATTTGAAATACCTAAGCTTGTTTTTAATCCCATTTTTGAGAGCATACCTATCGTTTCAAGAGTTACAAGTGCACTTTGTGTGTTAGATGAAATAGTCAACGCCAAAGGGTCAAAAATTAAATCTTTTTTGTCAATTCCAAATTCTTTTGCTCTCTCAATTATTCTTTCAGCTATCTCAACTCTTTTTTCTGCAGTGGATGGAATTCCATCGTTATCAAGAGTAAGGGCAATTACTACACCACCATATTTCTTAACAAGAGGGAAAATTGCATTCATACTTTCATCATCACCATTAACGGAGTTGACAAGTGGCTTTCCATTATAAATTCGCATAGAACTCTCAAGAGCTTGAGCATTACTTGTATCTAATTGTAAAGGAAGATTGCAAACAGCCTGCAAAGACGAAACAACTTCACACAAAATAGAGATTTCATCAATATCGGGTAAACCAACATTAACGTCAAGAATATGAACGCCTTTGTCGGCTTGATCTAGACCAATCTTCAGCAAATAATTAATATCATTATCATATAACTCTTGTTTGAATTTAGGTTTTCCCGTTGGATTAATTCTTTCACCAATAAGGACTGGTGTTTTACTAAATTCTATAGCATGCGTATAAGATGAAACAACTGTTAGTTTCTTTTCGGTGATAGGATTTAGAGGAATATTAATTGTTTTTTCAATCGTTTTACGTATATACTCGGGCTCAGTCCCACAACATCCACCCAAAATATTTGCACCTGCCTTAGAAAGTTCAATGGCAAAATCGGAAAACAGTTCAGCATCCATAGAATATATGGATTTTCCATCAATCATAGTGGGAAGTCCTGCATTAGGATTTGCTATTATAGGCAGAGAAGAGCTCTTTTTAAATCTTTCGATTAAAGGAAGCATCTTATCCGGTCCTAATGAACAGTTAATGCCTATTGCGGTAACGCCCAAACCTTCAAGCATTGCAATCATTGCTTCAGGATTTGCACCCGTTAGCATTTTACCATTTTCATCGTATACATTAGTAACAAATATTGGCAAATCAGAATTTTCCTTTGCCGCAATAATTGCGGCCTTTGTTTCATAAGAATCCGTCATCGTTTCAATAATGATAAGATCCACACCACATTTATTTGCTACTCGTATATTCTTTGCAAAAATTTCAACGGCTTCTTCAAAAGAGATATCGCCAATTGGTTCTAAAAATTTTCCAAGAGGACCAATGTCAAAAGCTATAAAAGCATCTTCATATTCATGCGTAGCACTTTTGGCACAATTAATCGCACTTGAAATGAGCATATCATAGTTTGTATACTTTAGGCAATTCACTCCAAATGTATTTGTAGTTATAATATTTGCTCCAGCATCAAGATATTGACGGTGAATATCAGTTATTATTTCTGGGTGCTCTAAATTCCACATCTCTGGAGATTCACCAGATTTAAGGCCGCGTTTTTGAAGCATTGTACCCATGCCACCGTCAAAATATATTCTTTTTTCTTTTATTAAATCAGAAATTTTATTCATACCGAACTCCTTTCGGTTACTTTATACCAATAACTGCAGTTATTGATTTCGTTGGTATCATCAAATAATCGTCGGATAGAATAATACCCAAATTTTCTTTGGCTGAAATTCTTTTAAGTAAATATTGTTGAAATTCTATGGGAAAATCTCCATATCCTGGACTAAATCGCTTTGTAACGTTTAAATCATTGCATATCATTTTTGATACGTAATCAATATAACTTTCAATACCCGCTGATGCAACCGCATCAAGAAAATAACTCGTAGTAGAATTTTGTATTGTAGCTTTAGAAATCAACTTATCAATACCAATTCCGGAAGTTACAGAAAGAAGAAATGCCTCTTTAGAATCCCCCAAAACTCGATAGAGGGAGGAAGATATTACAGGCTCGTCATCAAAATAGCAGATACCATTTTCATTCTTAAATTGTACTTTCACATATGCATATCTATAAGTTACGTTTTCCTTAAAGCTATGCAAACATTGTTGAATAACGGAATCATTTAAATCAACTCCATTACCAACTCTTGCTTGAAGCTCAATTTTATTAATTGGCACTAAATCAGATGATGTTGCACCTATTATTACATCTTTAAAAATCATTTAATCACATCCCAAAGATTGTTCTGAATTTCTCTGGCCACATCTGGCTTGTTCATTGAATATATATGTACTGCCTTGAATCCATTAGAATAAATATCGCGTGCTTGCTTAATTGCAAAATCAATACTTGCATTTCTAAAGGATACAGGATCATTTGAGTATTTATCCACAATTTGCATAAAACTTGATGGCAATGCATTTCCTGAAAGAAATACTATCTTTTCAAGTTGCGATATGCTTGTAATAGGCATAATACCTGCAATTACAGGAATATTTATACCCATTTTATAAAGCTTGTCCATAAAAGAATAGAATATTTCGTTATCAAAAAACATTTGTGTTGTTAGAAAATCGCATCCGTGTTCTACCTTTAATTTAAGATATTCCAAATCCTTCTCGGGAGATATGCTTTCAGGATGAGATTCAGGATAACATGCCCCACCAATACAAAAATCTCCGCCTCGTTTTATCTCATCAATCAGTTCATATGCATAATGAAAGGAAAGTTTATTTCTATCAAATTCATTAGGAATATCACCGCGTAGTGCCAAAACATTTTCTATGCCAAGCTCATTAAATTTACGCAATTCATACTTAATCTTCTCCTTAGTGGAAGATATGCATGAAAGATGCGCAAGGGAAGTAACACCACAAGATTGAACATCTTTTGCAATTTGTGATGTGAATTCGGAAGTTCCACCACCTGCGCCGTATGTAACGCTCATATACGAGGGGTTCAATGATGCAATCTCTTTGATTGCATTTGAAATTATTTCATATTTGTCGGTTGTTTTGGGTGGAAATACCTCAAATGATAAAGTGGGTTTTGGATCACTTAAAATTTCAGTAATTTTCATAAAATGCTCCGTTAATTGAGTTGTGTAAATAATGACTTTATAAATTCTGTGTTATCCTGAGAATATTCAATTTCTTCAGAAACTATGCGAGCAATGTCATAGATATTGTTTTTATCGGCAAGGGTTGAAACAAGCCCTGTACAGAAAATTGCAAAAGAAATTGAAACAATAAATTCATTTAAATCATCAGCTTCTGAACAATGTCGATAAACATAATATGCAAGAATTCTTGATAATTGGTTAGATAAAGAATTATTCCAAAAAATATTATTAGATTTTGAAAATAATGACTTATTTTTTTCATTTAAGAATTCTAAATTCGATACCACTTCAAAAATAGAGAAGTTCGTTTCAAACATGTTAAAATAACTGCATATTTTATTAATTTTATCTTCAATATGCAGGGAATCATATTTAAGTATTTTAAATACGATATTTCTATATCGAATAGAGTCAAATTCATACACAATATTTTCTGATTCATCAAAGGCAATCTCAATAATTTGATCAAAATTGTCCGAATTGAGTATCAATTCGCATGCAGCTTCGCACGACATACCAATGCCTACCTCTTTTCCATAATTAGTAAAATTATAGAATCGAGGATGCTCACGACAAATATCGCAGATATACTCATCTCCACAATTTAAAATAATATTACAAAGTCCTTGCTCGTTTAAATGAGGACAATTACTATGTTGATCTAATTTAAAATGAGGAGATTCACTAAAATCTATACTTTTATTTATGTTTTCACAATACGGATGTGTATTTAATGAATATTTATTTAAAGTGGTTTCATCAATATCAATTTCCCAACCAACACAACAAGAATGTTTGCATTTGTCGGCGATACATTTAAAATCCAAATAATATTTGGGCGCAAATATTCTCATAAGAACCTCACTATCCTTAAGATGAATATATTCTATCATATATAACACTTTTTTTCAATATTTTTTTAAAAACCTATTGATTTTTTTGTTATTCTATGATATAATGTCAAAGTCGTCAAGCAGCGACACAATTATATAGGGGTATAGCTCAGCTGGTAGAGTACCGGTCTCCAAAACCGTGGGTCGCGGGTTCGAATCCTCCTGCCCCTGCCAAAAAGCCAAGTCATTCGACTTGGCTTTTTTCTTTTAATTTTTATCAATCATATTGACAAAAATATGTAGTAATGCTAAAATAAGTTATACATTTGATGCTTGGAGGTAACTTATGAATAAGATTATTACTATTGGTCGTGAATTCGGCAGTGGTGGGCGTGAATTTGGTAGACGCCTTGCAGAAGAACTCGGAATTGAATATTACGACAAAGAAATTATTGCTGCAATTTCTGAAAAAACCTCAATGTCTCAAGAATATGTTCAAGAAATTTTAGAGGGAAAACCTCATCACCTCTATCCCATTACAATTGGACAGAGTATGTTTATTACAGATAACTACTATATCCAGCAAGAGCAATCAATTTATCTTGCACAAAGTGAAATTATTAGAGAATTGGCTCAAAAATCAAGTTGTGTAATTGTTGGTAGATGCGCTGATTTCATTCTCAAGGACCTCAAGCCTTATAGAATATTTGTTTATGCAGACATTGATAGTCGCATCAGACGTTGTATCGAAAGAAATACCGACACAAATAATATTCCAACCGAAAAAGATATTAAAAAGCAAATTTTATCAATAGATAAACGTAGAGCTAAGTACTATGACTACTACACAGGAAATAAATGGGGCGATAAAAACAACTATGATCTTTGCGTAAATACAACTGATGTTGTAATTAAAGAAATAGTTCCAGTTATTGCTAAAATGTTTTAAGTATTAATTATATAAAATATTGAGCTCACCCAATTTGTATTAGGTGCGCTCTTTATTTTAATTTCATCTTATCAAGGAAAGTTTTATGAAGAAAAATCATACACCATCGAAAGTCAAGAAAGGATTTACACTAACTGAATTACTTGTTGTTATCGCAATTCTTGCCGTCCTTTCAACAATAACAGTTATTGGCTATACACATTTCATTAAAAAAGCAGCAATATCTAGCGATACGCAATTAATAAATCAAGTGAATACAATTTTAAAGGTTCATAGAATTTACGAAGATGTTGACGATGATAATTCCATAGCAAAGGTATTGCAAGACAATTTAGAAGATGAAGTCGAAATCCAAAGTAAAAAATATCATATGGATATATATTATAATGACAATATCGGTAAATTTGAGTTGCTTACTATTGCTAATGCAACTGAATCAAATTACAAAACACTATCATATTATTTGAACTTATCAGTTTTAGATGATTCTACAAACAACAATACCAGTTCAACACCCAATTCCAATATATACTTTAACATTAATGAGGAGTATCATAAAAACTTTGGACAAAAAAATGATTTTCACTCTTCTGAACCTCAAAATCTTGAAGCTTATATTGAAAATGGCATATTAAAAGTTATGATTTTTATTGATGAAAGTAAAGACGTTACATCTAACCCAATTGATTTATCAGAAATAATTACAGCAACCGATTCATTTAATAATAAGTTGGATGTAAAATTTGAATGTTTTGAAATAGCTCTTATTGAGCATATTGCTCATTCCCCAACGCCAAACTATATTTTAAAAGACAATATGTTAACTATTAACACACCTGGTCAATATCAGATAAAATACTCCTGTCACGATCAAGAAGGTACACTAAATTTATATGTTAAAAATGTATATTGGTCTAGAGATGCTGAAATAACTGTTAACAATGATGAAATAAATTATATACCTACTGTTGAAAATAATTCTGATGGAACTAGCAAAATACAATTGACTATATCTGAATATATGGATAATATACTTGTAAAAGATTATGAGTATAGTACGCACCAATTTTACGATGACCCTAAGGAATTAACTTATATAAAAGAAGTGATATCAAGTTACGGTGTAGAAATACCTATGTATATTTTGTTAGAAATTAATGGTCATATTATAGAAAAACAAATTACAAATGAATTTTGTATTTTCACATTTGATTCTATCTATTTGAGTATTGATAATACTGTATCAATTACATATAAATATATTGGATATAATGGATATAATGGCATATCAGATTCTTATACGACAGAAATAACAATAAGCACAAACTAATACTAAATGTCAAGCCACTTTTCTTAGAAAAGTGGCTTGACATTTTAATAAAGTTGTGTTATCATATATGAGCTACACAAAATCAAACAAATAAGGGGTTTGTGTTTTCAGTGCGACAACTTCGATTGTCGCACTTTTTTATAAACATAATAATATTACCCAACAAATTTTTGAGTTGCAATTTGTTGAAATATATTGATTTTTTGATATATAAGTTATATTATTAATTCAATAAATACGTGGAGGTCAATATGAGCATCATAAGTGTAAAAAACCTTTCTAAAACCTTTAAAAAGCCGATCAGAGAAGAAGGACTTAAAGGCATGATTAAGGCACTTTTTTCAAGAAAATACGAAGAAATAAAAGCCGTTGACAATATTTCATTTGAAATTGAACAGGGAGAAATAGTCGGTTATATAGGTGCAAATGGTGCTGGTAAAAGCACAACCATTAAAATGATGTGTGGAATTCTTCATCCAACTTTAGGGGCTGTTACGGTTAATGGAATGGGCTTTGAAAAGGATAGACAGAAAATCAACAAGGAAATGGGCGTTGTTTTCGGTCAAAAAACTCAGCTCTGGTGGGATATACCTCTTATCGAAACTTTTAAGATTCTTAAAAGCATTTATGAAGTGCCAGAGGATGAATACAACGAAAGATTTGAATATCTTTGCGAGCTTCTTGATATGAAGCCATTTCTTACTCAGACAGTTAGATCCCTCTCTCTCGGTCAGAGGATGCGAGCTGACTTTGCAGCTGCCCTTATACATTCACCCAAAATTGTATATCTTGATGAACCCACAATCGGTCTTGATGTTCTTGTTAAAGATAAAATCAGAAGTGCAATTAAGGAACTTAATAAAAAATATAATATCACTGTTATTCTTACAACTCACGATATGAAAGATATCGAGGAGCTTTGTAATAGAATAATAATAATTGACAAAGGTAAAATCCTTTACGATGGCAGTCTTGCTAATATAAAATATCGATTTGGTAATACAAAAACAATTTATGTACCTTCAAATATTGAAATCAATGAGGATGATTTAGTAAATAAATTCTCAGGTATTAGTCTTGAAAAAGGAGAGGAAAACACAGCCATCAAATTTTCTCTTAATGAAATTGACCTTGACGAGGTATTAATTTATCTTATCAATAATTATCACGTTAAAGATTTCAAAATTGAAGATATCTCTATTGAGGATATAACAAAGAAATTATATGAAAAGCATTAAAAATAAACTCAAATTATATCTGCCGTTTTCAAAAGCAGGGATAAAAATTGAACTCTCATATAAAGCACAAATAGTAATGTGGATAGCAATATCATTTATTCAGATATTCTTCGTTTTATTTCTGTATCAAGCAATATACAGAAATTCGCCAGAGGGTATGGATGCAGTAATAAATGGTTTTACATTTTATGATATGGTACTTTATATGATAACCTCTTTCTTTTTCTCGTTTGTAATGGGATCAGGTGACACTAGCTACGATATCTGGACCGATATAAAAGAGGGAACTATAGCCAACACTCTAACCAAGCCCGTATCCTATCGCTTGCGCCATTTATTTACTTATTTGGGAGTCTTGGTATTTGACTATGCTGTTATCATAATACCTTTTTTGACTATTGTTTATGCTATATTTATATCATTGGGATTTTTGCAGGTAACTATCGGACGATTTATTGTAAACGTTTTATTCTTTATACTATTTAGTATACTTGCAGGATTTATAAACAATGCAGTTAGTTATTTTGTAGGGATGCTCGTTTTTTACACCGACCATTTATTCGGTTTAAATATGGCAAGAAACGCTCTTCAGGGATTTCTTGGTGGACAAATGGTACCATTAGCATATATGGGTAAACTCGGTGTTGCATTTTCATTTACCCCATTCGCATTTATGAACTCAGTTCCTGTATTAACGATAATGGGTAAAATAGATATAGGCAATATTCTTCTTTATATTGGAATTGCTTTACTTTGGATATTATTAATTGAGCTTGTGAATCATTTTATATTCAGCCGAGCGCTTAAAAAGATAACTGTACAGGGAGGCTAAATATGAAATATTTAAAATTATATTTTACCTATGCCAAGCTTTCCCTGATGAGCAAGCTTGTATATAAAGCAAATGTCATTATTGGAATTGTGGCATTCCTATTCACAGAAGCGGCATCACTGTTCACTTTATATATTTTAGTAAGCAGTGTACCAAATATAGATGGCTATACTATTTACCACATAGGTCTACTATTTGGTATAACTAATATGGCAGTTGGTATTGATCATTTATTTACCGACAGACTTTGGACAGTTGCATATTGGGAAGTAAAAACAGGGAAGCTTGATCATATGTTTTTACGTCCTGTACCTGTACTTTTTCAAGTAATAGCATCTGAAATACAACTTGAGGCTTTAGGAGAAATTATTGTTGCCACTGCATTGATTGGTCTTTGCGGACATCAATTAAATGCAATCGGTGGCATAGTATCTATTTTGACAGTAATTTTAGGCATTTTATGTGCCGCAATAATAATTTCCTCATTCAAAATATTGGTAGCTTCCTTGGCGTTCAAATTCAAGCGTAGTGGGCCTCTCCTTCAGTTTATTTATAACTTTTCGGGGTACACTAAATATCCAATGAAGATTTATCCTAAAGTAATTCAGGCAATTTTAACCTTTATTATTCCTTTGGGACTTTGCTTATTTATGCCATTTGAAAATTTGTTTGCACCCGTGCACAATCCATTACTACTTTGCACATCTATGATTGGATTTACCACCTTATTTGCAACAATTTGTATCATATTTTGGAATAAGCTTGTAAAACAATACGAAAGCACTGGAACCTAATAAAGAAAAGGGACACCATTTTGGTGTCCCTTTAAATTTATTACCAAATAATAATACGTTTTTCTGGAGCGATATACATTTTATCATTTTCTGTAACGCCAAATGCTGAATACCATTCCTTAAAGTTTCTGGGAGGCATATTCGCACGAAGAAGTGTAGGACCATGTACGTCAACTGCCAAAAGAAGCTTGCGATATTCATCTCTTGCTTTCTGACACCATACTCTTGCCCAGTTACAGAAGTATTCTTCATAAGAAGCCGTTTCCATCTTAGACATAATATCAAGTGTTACGGACATACCACCGTTGTCAGCCATATTTTCACTTACGATAAACGCGCCGTTTACCTTACCCCAAGGAAGTTCAATTCCGTCGAACTGTTCAATCATTTGATTTACCTTTGTTTCAAATCTCTTGAAGTCGTCATCAGTCCACCAGTTATTGATATTACCGTTTTCATCGCATTTAGCGCCGTTGCTATCGAATGCGTGTGAAATTTCGTGTCCAATAACAGCACCGATACCACCAAGATTTTCACTTCTTGTTTGCTTCAATGAGTAGAATGGAGGTTGCAAAATAGCAGCAGGGAATGTTATATCATTAACAAAAGGATCGTAGCATGCATTTACAAGATGTCCAGGCATTGCCCAGTTTTCAGGTTGTGTGGGTTTGTCAAGTTTTGAAAGCATGTCAAGTGTACGAACTTCACTAAGTGTTAGCATAATATTGAAGAAGGAATCCTCAGAATTGAATACAAGCTTATCGTAAATAGCTCTAACTTTATCGGGATATCCCATCTTTACACCCATTGTTGAAAGTTTGAGAATTGCTTTTTCTCTTGTGGCTTCACCAAGGATTTCATTTGTCTTTATGCGTTCCTTATATGTATCAATAATCTGGTATACGATTTCAGTGATGTCTTTCTTAGCTTCTTTACCGAAATACTTTTCACCATAGTACATACCAACAGGTTCAGAATATGTTCCTGAAGCAAGATTATACGCAAATTTGTCAACGGATTGCATTACAGCAACACCTGTAATAGCGCGCATGTACGCTCCGCCCATTTCACGAAGCTCCTCGGACAAATATGAACAGAATCTAAGAAGGCCTGTAACGTATGCCCAGTGCTTGTAGAGTTCAAGTGTATCTTCATTAAGTACCTTAGCAAAATCAGCAAAGAATCTTGGCTCTGTAACTACAACAGTAGTGGGAACTCTACCAAACAAATCAGAAAGAATAGCATCAAAATTAACTGTTGAAAGCATAGATGCAACCTCTGTTTCGGGCATAGGATTATACATTTCAACATATTTTGACCATTCTTCATTTGTTTTAACAAGTCCTGCAAGAATTTCGTCAAATGCTAAAGCATCGGCAACGTACTTTTCCTGATCTTCGGGAGAAAGATTTGTCTTAGCCATAACTGCCTTTGTTGTAGCAGTCCAAAGTCCCAAAAGCTGTTCCTTTTGAGCAGCCATTTCGGGTCTGTAGTATGTTGCATCAGGAAGAATTACGCCCGCGCCCTGAATATAAACAAGGTGCTGTTTTGAATTCTTCATATCTGTATCAACCGAGATGCTAAAAGGAGTTGGAACACCCTTTATCATCAAAGACTTATAAGCTGAACTAAAGCTATCAATATCATTAATTTCATCAAGAACGGAAAGATTATTAAGTGCAGGGGAAATTCCGTATTTAGCCTTAACCTCAACATCCTTTGCGATAGCATAAAGTTCGCAAGCGCGTTTAAGATAATCGTTGGGATATTGCTTGCTATTAGCCATATTCTCAAACTCAGCCATCATAATTTTTTCAACACCCTCGGCAAGTTTTGCAAAACCTCCCGCGGTAGGCTTGTCATCTGGGATTACCAACTCATCAAGAGTTTTTTGATTGACGAACATATAAAGGTCGTCTTGAATTCTAATGTTTTCCATAATTTTCTCCTTTTGTATCATAAAATTCGCAAAATTTCCAATTGCTATATTTATTATAGCATAAGATTTTAAAAAATCAAGATATAAAAGGCAAAAAAACAATTTTTTAATAATATTAATATTGTTAATAAAATTAAAAATGCAGAAATCACACCATAAGATATAATTTCTGCATATGTTACCTTCTTTTACTCGGTTTCGGTACTCTTTTCGTACAAAATGTAGTAATCGTAAACAGTAAATTTTGCGGTTTGGGTATGGTCAACACCTTCGATTTTATCTATCAAATAGCTTTGATTGATGGTCGTTTGATTGTTAATTTGATCGTTCTTTATCATCGAAGTTATGTTACCGTCATGCACTATGCTGTATTCCGCGCGGTATTTGATCTGCGTATAAACTACCGTTCCGGGCAGCTCCTTTAGCTCGGCGTGTCCTTCGAGAAGCATCATATTTTCATCTTTAGAGGACTGCTCAACAGTCTGCGAAATATCAAAATAGTCTGTCACATCATCACCGTAACAGTTGTAAATGACTTCGTAACGGTCAGAGGTAGAATAAAAGAGAATTTTTCTTTCTTCGGGTGTACCTTCGTCTTGAAGGTAGTATAAATCGCAAACGACCTTGCCATCTTCCTTGTAAAACTCTTCCACAATGTAGCTGTAATATGTTTTCATACGTCGTCTTGTTAAACGCTCACCCGAATAACAGAAGCCACGAGGATTGCCACCCTTGAATTCTTCCAAAAATCTTCTCATTTCGTGCCAATTTGAAGGAACGTCAAAGAGTGAGTCGGTAATCTCGGTTGGCGATACGTCAAAGGTGTAATCTGATGCACCAATCGTATCGGCAATCTCGGCATCCTTATGTATGTTGGTGTTGTAATAGACGAATTTCATAGAGCCGTCGGCACACTCACCGAGACCTATAAGGCAAAGAAAATGAGAGTACCTGCCTTGTATATCGTGATTTCCGTTCTTGCCTGCAAAGGCTTGCATAGCAGCCTCGATGTTGTCACCGTTCACAAATTCTGTACTGAACTGACCGTCATTGTAAAATTCGAGGCAAAAAGCACCTCCGGCATCGTACCAAACTTTACCGAGGAGTTCCGTCCCAGTGAATATCCACTCGGTAACACCGTATTTGTCTTTTGCGACCTCCAAAATTTCTTTCTCGGTGTATTCCACCATGTCGGGATGGGTGGTAACGTCACCGAACAGAAAACAGGAGGACAGCGTGAACGTGCTTAAAACAATAAGCAGTATGACTAATATTTTTTTCATAACATTATCATCCTTTACTAACTTATATATTTCACATATATAAATATTCTATCATATTTATTGTATTTTTTCAATAACTTTATTAATTAATGTGCTTAATACCATTTAAAGATAGAAAATTCCCATGGATAATCAAGAAAAACGCAGAAATCACACCATAAGATACAATTTCTGCGTATAAATTGGCGGAGAAGGTGGGATTTGAACCCACGCAACGAGTTAACGCCCTACGAGATTTCGAGTCACGCCTCTTCGACCACTTGAGTACTTCTCCATATTTTTTACTGTTTAATTATATCACATAATTCAAAAAAATCAATAGAAAATCTATATTTTTTTTGACAATAGATTGACTTTTTATTTGGCTTGATGTATAATCAATTTGTATTGTTACAAATATTTATAATATAGAAAGATATTTATGAAAATTTTAGCTATCGGTGATATCGTTGGCAATATTGCTGTCGATTATCTTACAAAAAACCTATCCAAATTTCTTAATGAAAATGGTATTAATTTCGTTATTGCAAATGGTGAAAATGCAAGTGAAATCAAAGGTTTATCAAAAAATGATGCGGAAGCTATCTATAACTTAGGTGTCGATTTCATAACACTAGGAAATCATGCCTTTGGTAAAAAGGATATTTACTCATTCCTGGATAACAATGATCACAAAATAATTCGTCCTTGCAATTTCCCAAACAAAGCACCAGGAAGTGGTTATAGCATTCTAAATGTAGACGGTTATAAAATACTTATAATCAATGCGCTTGGTACTATGTATATGACTCCTTTAAATTCTCCGTTCGAGTCAATTGATAGGATTCTTGACAGGGAATATGGAAAATACGATTTTGCTATCCTCGACATTCATGCCGAAGCTACAAGTGAGAAACTTGCTATAGCTCATTATTTTGACGGAAGAATTGCAATAATCTTTGGCACTCATACTCATGTACAAACCGCAGACGAGCAAATCTTGCCCAAAGGAAGTGCTTATATTACCGATATCGGTATGACAGGTCCTATTAATAGCATTTTGGGAACAAAAATTGAAACAATAGTCGATAAATTCACAATGCAAACTCCTCAATATTTTACTGTTGCTGAGGGTGAAGTTAAATCATGTGGCGTTGTGTTTGATATCAACGTTGATACAGCCAAAATTAATTCAATAACAAGAATAAAATTTTAATATAAAAAAGGAGAATATCTAATGACACTTGTAATACTTGCAGCCGGTATGGGATCAAGATACGGCGGAATGAAACAAATTGACCCTATGAATGAAGATGGAGATTTTATTATAGATTTTTCAATCTATGATGCAATCAAAGCAGGTTTTAATAAAGTAGTTTTCATTATAAAAGAAGAAAATCTCAATGATTTCAAGGAAACTATTGGAAACAGAATTAATAAATACATTGATGTGGAATACGCATTCCAAAGAATGTGCGATGTTCCAAAATGGTTCAAGGTTCCTGCTGAACGCACAAAGCCATGGGGAACAACTCAAGCAATGATGAGCATTGTGGATATTGTTAATGAACCCTTTGCTGTTATCAATTCTGATGACTTTTATGGTCGCGAAGCATTTGAAATTATCGCAGAACATCTTAAGAAAGTTGAAAATAACAATGGCAAACCCCAATTCTGTATGGCTGGCTATCGTCTTAAAAATACAGTTACAGAACATGGCGCGGTTAACCGTGGAGTTTGCAATATCAATGATAAAGGACATCTTGTAAATATTGTTGAAGCTAAAGAAATAGTTCCCGTAGGTAACGGAAAAGCAGAATATCCAAATGGTAATGAAAAAATAACTCTTGATTTAGATACAGTTGTATCTATGAACTGTTGGGGATTCACTCCCGAACTCTTCCCATATCTTTCTTCAGAATTTGATAGATTTTTGAAGAATATTAATAATCCTCTCAAGGATGAGTCTTACCTTACTGATGTTGTTGACGTTATGATTAAGAGTGATGCTTGTGATGTTGTTGTATATAATACAAATGCTTGTTGGCTCGGTGTTACCTATGCCGAAGATAAACCTGCTGTTGTTGCAGGAATAAAGAAACTTATTGAGGATGGAATTTACCCCGAACATCTTTGGAAATAATTAGGAGGGAACTAACGTATGGCAATTTTAGTTACAGGTGGCGCAGGTTATATTGGTTCACACACTGCGCTTGAACTTATAAAATCAGGGTACGATGTTATCATTGTAGATAGTCTTGTTACCGGATATAAAAAAGCAATTCCCACAAAGGCAAGATTTTATGAAGGTGATATCCGTGATTTTAATTTTCTTGACAACCTTTTTAAAACCGAAAAAGTTGATGCAATTGTTCATTTTGCAGCATTTTCGCTTGTTGGAGAAAGTGTAACAAATCCACTTAAGTATTATGAAAATAATATTTATGGAACTAAGGTTCTCCTTGATGCCATGGTTGCTAATGGAGTTAAAAAAATAGTATTTTCTTCCACTGCTGCAACATATGGTGAGCCCGAGAATATTCCGATTCTTGAAAGCGACAGAACTTGCCCCACAAATCCTTATGGCGAAACTAAACTTGCTATGGAAAAGATGTTCAAGTGGACTAGTGAAGCACACGGTATGAATTTTGTTTCTTTACGTTACTTCAATGCATGTGGTGCAGATGAATGCGGCAATATCGGTGAAGCTCACAATCCTGAAAGCCATCTTATTCCTCTTATTCTTCAAGTACCGAACGGAAAGAGGGAAGCAATATCAATATACGGTACTGATTATGATACTCCTGACGGAACTTGTATCCGTGACTATATTCACGTTACCGACTTAGCACAGGCTCACATACTTGCTGTTGAGTATCTTTTGAACGGTGGAGAAAGTGATATCTTTAACCTTGGCAATGGTGTAGGATATTCCGTAAGAGAGGTTATAGAAGTAGCAAGAAAGGTGACAGGTCATCCAATCCCTGCAATTGAAACACCAAGACGCGCAGGCGACCCCGCAAGACTTGTTGCTTCAAGTGAAAAAGCAAAAAGAGTTCTTGGTTGGAATCCTACACACGATTCACTTGAAGAAATCATTTCAAGTGCTTGGAACTGGCACAAAAATCATCCCAACGGATATAACGATTAATAAAACACCTAAAACGGCAATTGATATTGCCGTTTTGGTATATTGTTGAAAGGAGAATTGTTGTGACAGCAAATCAATTACAAGATATTGTTCGCAAATCAGATATATTTGCTAATGAAAGCAGTATTCTAATAACTCCTTTTAAATCATTTGAAGACGATTCAACCTATGAAGTTTGGCTAATTGAGTCCACTCTAGGAAAATTCGTCCTTAAAAAAGCAAAAAATGTAGAAGTAGAAATATATTCTACATTTTATATGCATAAAATTCAAGGTGTTCCAACCTTTATTGCTGAAATCCAGGATAACGAAAACACTTATATAATAATAGAGTATATCGATGGTGAAACCTTGAATAAATGTGATGGAGATTCATTGAAAAAAGCATTAGATGCTTTAATTTCGATTCAAGATGAATTTTGGAATGATTCAACTCACAATAAATTAGGTTATACATTTGAAAAAAGTATGCAAAGTCGCATAAATAGAGGTCAATATTTGGCAGATGAAGAAATAGAAACTTCATACACTGAATTTTTGTCATTATATGCCAAATTACCAAGAACCCTATGCCACGACGACTTGCTTCCATTTAATGTGATAGTTAGCAAAAATTCTGCTGCAATAATTGACTGGGAATATGCAGGGATGCTCCCTTATCCTGTGTCAATTGCTAGATTAATTGCCCACACATCAGAAGATTATAGTGCATTGTTCTATATGACAAATGATGATAAAGAATTTGCTATAAAGTATTATTATGATAACTTTGTTGCAAAACATAGCATTTCCTATGAAGAATATAGACATGCTTTAGATTTATTCTTGCTTTATGAGTATTGTGAATGGATTATGCTAGCTAATAAATATCCTGATGGAAATAAGGATCTGGCTAATCAATATATGAAAAAAGCTAAAGAACATTTGAAAAACATGAAACAGGAGTACTTATGAGCATAACAAAAGAGTTATTCGGAAAATATCTTAATCAAGATATTTATAAATATACACTTAAAAACGACAACGATATGAGTGTTGTTATTTCTAATTTTGGCGCAACTATTATTAATATTAATGTTCCCGACAAAAATGGGGAAGTCGCAGACGTAATTTGTGGTTATGACACTTTGGAGTCCTATATTGAGGCAGACGGATATCAAGGCGCTATTATCGGTAGAGTTGGCAATCGAATTTGCCAAGGCAAATTCACTCTTGATGGCGTTGATTATAATATGTATATAAACAATGGTCCTAACCATCTTCACGGCGGAAAAGAGGGCTTTGATAAGAAAATTTGGCAAGTGTTAAGCATTAATAATTCAAATGAGCCTTCCATTAAATTCTTTTTGCTTTCTAAGGACGGAGAAGAAAACTACCCTGGTAATCTTTCTGTTACTGTAACATATTCGCTTAATAATGATGGCACACTTTCGATAAGATATGAAGCAATTACTGACAAAAGAACCATTATAAATCTTACAAATCACACATATTTTAATCTCGGTGGCTATAATTCGGGTAAAATATATGACCATATACTTTGGCTTGATGCTGACACATATTTGCCTACTGATGAAACGTTAATTCCAACAGGTGAAATAAAAATTGTAGATGGCACACCTTTCGATTTTAGATTACCTAAAAAGATTGGGCAAGACATTCATTTACACGACAAAGATTTAATTACCGCAGGTGGCTACGACCACTGTATAAATTTTGTAGGTGGAGAAACGAAAATTCCAAAGCTTCGCGCTAGAGTTGTTCATGAAAAATCGGGAAGAATTATGGAAATGTATACAAATCAACCTTGTGTGCAATTTTATTCAGGTAATTTTTTAACAAATTCAAAATTCCCCTTCAAGAACAATTGTTCGCAAGAGAAGCAGATGGCATTTTGCCTTGAAACACAACATATGCCCGATGCTATAAATCACAATAATTTCACCAATGTGATACTAAATCCTGAGGATAAATACGATTACACAACAATATATAAATTCTATATAAAATAAGAAAAAAGCTGAACTTTTGTTCAGCTTTTTTGTTATCTATTTTGTCGATAAACCTCAAAGGATAGCACAGTCGCTGCAGAAGAAGCAGTTAACGATCCCTTAAATGTCTTACCATAATCAACCCTCACAATTATGTCAGATTTTGCCAATATATCGCTCGAAATACCACGTTTTTCGCCACCAATTATAAGTAATATCGGTTTTTTAAGATCTGCATCATATAAAGAAACTGAATCTCGAATACCTGCAGAAGCAACCTTATAACCCTTGGATTTGAATATATCAATAGCATTAGAAATAGAGCATTTATATATATTAATTAACTCAGATGTACCTGCAGAGCCTTTGCAAATAAGTCCTTGGGTATCTTTAAATCGGTATGATGGAACAATAATTCCATCAGCGCCGGCAGCATATAAAGAACGTATAGCATATGCGAAATTAAAGGGGTCTTCGATACCATCTAGAATAATATAAAATCCGTTATCAACTAACTGATTGGGAGTAGTTAAAATTGGGATTTCAACCTTGGAACAAATGGCAATAATTCCACCATGAGTTTTACCATTAGAAAGTTCATCAATAACGGTATGTGTAACACCGAGCAATTCAAATCCAAGTTCACAAGATTTATATTCCAAGAACTTTAATTCATTATATTTGCTTTTTTTCTTATCGATATTATACAATACTCGTAGAATGCTACGAGAAGTAATTGAAGATTCAATAGCTGAAATTACAGAACTTATTGCGGTCATTCCTTCAAATATATCATAATTTTCTTTGTCATAAATTTGATTTTGCATAAGTCAATCCTTTATATTAATATTTAAAATATGTGGAGCATAAAATTAATCAGTATTAAAAAATAGTGAGGAAATTTTATGTATATCTCATCAAACAAGGAACGTTGTGTAATAATGGCTTCATATATGCTTGAAAACGAATCAACAGTAAGAGCAGTAGCAAAAAGATTTGGAATAAGTAAAAGTACAGTTCATAAAGACGTAACTCAAAATTTAAAAACAGTTAATCCGGAATTATACAACAAGGTTCACGAATTATTAGAAAAAAATAAGCAAGAGCGCCATTTAAGAGGTGGCGAAGCTACTAAACAGAAGTTTTTAAAAATCAAGTCCAATATATAAAGATATTGAGCCTAAAATCCAATTTAAGCCATTTTATATGGCTTTTTTGCCCCCTGAATTATACAAAATTTGCATTTTGTATAATTGGAACACATGTAATCGATAAACTTAAAATCCCCTCTCAAGCAAATATTTTAGTATTGTTCGAGCGTGGACATCTCTTCGTACTCTTTATTTATCGGACGACAAATTATTGATTTAATACCTTCTTTTTCTAATGCATCTCGAGCATCTTCTGCATACAACAAATTTGAAAACACTCCAAACACTGCAGGTCCGCTTCCACTTATCATGGCTACTGTAGCTTCATTTTCGTACATAATACCTTTAATCTTATTAACAGTTTCATTATTTTTATAAAGGTTTTCGAAAATATTATACATTAATGGAAATGCCTCTCTACATTTGCCTACACTAAAAGCTCCAAATAAATCACCGTAATTTTTTCCGCACACATAATCTTTAAAATTATTATATTTTGCATCTAATTGTTTATATTGAGTTGCTGTGGAATCTTTATTTCCTTCACATGCTATCAACAAATAATATCCCTGAATACCATACATCGAAAAAGTTACATCACCTTTATTTTTGCAAACTTGAGTTCCCCCAACTATGCAGAATGGTATATCTGATCCTATTTCCATACCTATATTACAAAGTTCTTTTGTGGTAAATGGCTTTCCATAAAGATAGTTTAATCCTCTAAGCACAGCTGCGGCATCTGCACTGCCACCCGCTAGGCCTGCCGCCATAGGAATATTCTTCTTTATGGAAATATCTGCACCACTAACAGGTGTGAAATTTAAATTTTCATAAAACTTTTTTGCTGCAATATATGCAATATTTTTTTCTTGAGGCAAATCAATATTTGAGTTGAGAACAGTTACTGTTATCTCTTTGGTCATATTCAAGTTTATCTCAACTTCATCGTACAAGCTAACCAACTGCATAATTGTCAATATATCATGAAATCCGTCTTCCCTTTTGCCAACGATATCTAAATATAGATTGATTTTGGCATACGCTTTTTCAGTAAGATAATACATATTGACCTCCATACAAATATACTTCTATGATATAATACCATAAAAATCACAAATTTTCAATAGAAACACCATAATATCTCTTGACTTAAAGCTTTTTTTTCATTATAATATACATAGTTAAAATTTTAGTTAAGAAGAAAGGAGAATGTTTTGACTAATCAAGGTTTCAACTACAAAAAGTTATTGCTTTCTATTTTAATTGTTGCATTTATATTAGGCATTGCTTTTCTTCTAGTATACGGTGTTTTGAATGGCAGTATTGTAAATTCTTGGAATAATTTTTGTCAAATTATGGCTCCAATAACCACTGGATTTGTTATTGCCTATTTATCAAACTCTATAGTTACTTTTTTTGAAAAAAGAGTTTTTAAGTGGATACACAATTTCAAAATAAAAAGATTTATTTCTATTTTGGTTACAATGTTATTAATACTTCTTTTTATTACTCTAATTCTTCTTATTTTAGTTCCGAGTTTAATTAATACATTGGTATCATTTTGGGAAACATATGTTGTTAATTATGAAAACTCAATACATAATTTAGTTAACACATTAAACAACACTTTGGATAGATTTAAATTTATTGATTCGACTAAACGTTTAGATCCCGACCAGACGGTATCTTGGATTCAAACAAAATTTCCGTGGATTGACAACGTTGCAAGTGGTGATTTGTCTACATTATTGCCCAATGTTTCAAACTCGATGTCTCATAACATCTCTGCAATTCTTGAATATGCGCTTTCTTTTGGAAATTCGATAATAAATATTATTAAAAATTTTGTTTTAGGAATATTTATTGCTTTCTATATGTTAATGTCAAAAGAAAAAATCAAGGCTTATATCAAAAGATTATTAAATGGTTTTCTTACACCCCAAAATGCAAGTGCAGTCGTTCGTTTTGGAAAACTTTTAGATAGATCCTTCGGTGGATTTATTGAAGGACAATTACTTGATGCAATTGTTGTTGGAGTTGTTTCATATTTAGTTTTCCTAATCTTTGGATTGCCTATCCCTCACTTGCTTTCTACCATAATAGCCGTTACAAATGTTATTCCGATTTTAGGGCCTTTTATTGGTGGAATTCCAGCCGCCTTTCTTGTGTTACTCACAGCACCGGAAAAAACTATACTATTCATTTTGTTGATTCTTATCATTCAACAAATTGACGGAAATATTATTTGTCCCCACATTATAGGAGATAAGATTCAAATTAGTTCCCTTGCTACAATTATCGCAATAATTATGATGGGCGGTCTTTTCGGTATATTGGGAATGTTTATAGGCGTTCCGATATTTGCTGTAGTTATTCACATAATTAATGACTACACTATGAATTCACTTCACAAAAAAGGACTTTCATCTTCATTAAATGATTATCATGAAGGGGAACCTACAAACATTGAAAATAATAGTTTTTCTATTCAACGAAAAGCAAAATCATTTTTCAAATCTTCAAAATCAAAAAACAATAATGAAAATACACAGGAGAAATAAAAATGGAAAATATTACTTATACTACTACAGGCACGTGTTCAAGACAAATCGATATTACTTTAAATAGCGATGGTATTATTGAAAACGTTAAATTTACTGGTGGTTGCTCGGGTAACACACAAGGCGTAGCAGCACTTGTTGTAGGAATGCACATTGATGAAGCTATCAGAAGACTTGAAGGCATCAAATGCGGTCCAAGATCCACATCTTGCCCCGATCAACTTGCAAAAGCACTTAAAACATTTAAAAATCAATAACCTTATTAGAAAGGAATTATTATGAGTTCGTATAAACAGGAATATCAAAAATGGCTAAATTCTTCCCTTCTTTCTGAGAATGAAAAAAATGAACTTTTAAGTATATCTGAAAATGATAACGAAATCAAGGAACGTTTTTATTCATCTCTTGAATTTGGTACTGCTGGTTTGCGTGGCAAAATGCGTCTTGGCACGAATGCTATGAACCGCTTCACAGTAGCACAAGCTACTCAAGGCCTTGCAAATTTAATCATCAAAGAGGGTCGCGCTGATAACGGCGTTGCTATTGCTTACGATTCAAGAAACAACTCTGAGCTTTTCGCAAAGGTTTCTGCAAGTGTTTTAGCTGCAAATGGCATCAAAGCGTATATATTTGACGAATTGCGCCCCACTCCTGAGCTTTCCTTCGCATTGCGTGAATTAAATTGTGTAGCAGGCATTAATATTACCGCCTCACACAATCCCAAAGAATATAACGGCTACAAGGCATATTGGGAAGATGGCGCGCAGCTTCCTCCCGAGCATGCTAAAACAGTTTCTAACGAAATTGATAAAATTGATATATTCAACGATATCAAATACGCTGATTTTGATAACTCACTCGAGTCTGGTAAAATTATTATGCTGGATCAGGATATGGATGAAAAATATCTTAGTGCAGTTATGAAACAGCTTGTTAATCCTGATGCAATAACAAAAGTTGCTGATGACCTTAAAATTGTATATTCTCCCTTGCATGGAACCGGATATAGATTAATTCCCGATATTCTCTCCCGTTGTGGCGTGGAACATCTTTATGTTGTTCCTGAACAGATGGAAATTAATGGTGACTTCCCCACTGTTGAAAAGCCTAACCCCGAATATCCCGAAGTATTTGAGTTGGGTGTTGAGATAGCTAATAGTGTTGGTAGTACACTTGTTATTGCAACTGACCCCGATGCTGACCGTGTTGGTGTCGTTACCAAAAACAATATGGGTGAATTCGTTACTATCTCTGGTAACCAGATGGGTGCTTTGCTTATTGATTATATCATTACAGCTTATGAAGAAACAGGCACAATGCCTAACAATCCTTATGCTGTTAAAACTATCGTTTCAACAGAGCTTGTTGCAAAGATTTGCCAAGCACACAATGTAAAACTTCATAACGTACTTACAGGTTTCAAATTCATAGGTGAAGTTATTAAGAATTATGAGCAGACAGGCACTGATGCCGCTTACCTTTTCGGATTTGAAGAAAGTTATGGCTACCTCAAAGGCACATACGCTAGAGATAAGGATGCTGTTGTTGCAACAATGCTTATTTGCGAAATGACTGCTTTCTATCATGCCAAGGGTATGACTCTTTTTGATGCTTTGAATAGCTTGTATGCAAAATATGGCTACTATCTCGAAGCTAATCAGGAACTTTATATGCAAGGTATAGATGGCAAAGAAAAGATGGCTAAACTTATGGACACCTTAAGAAACAATGCCCCCGAATCAATCGCAAACAATAAAATTGTTGAAATTGGAGATTACCTTAAATCTACTATCACCAATAGGTACACAGGTGAAAGCATACCCACAAATCTTCCCTCCTCAAATGTAATTTCATTCAAAATGGAGAATGGAGATGTTATAATAGCTCGTCCTTCTGGCACAGAACCAAAAATCAAATTCTATTATTTGCTTTCTGGTGAAAGTAAAGATGAGATGAATTCTAAACTTGAAGCATATAAGGGCTTTATCAACCAATTTGTATAAATTTAAACTCCGTAGTTAAACTACGGAGTTTTTTATATGAATATTTTAGTGATTTGTTTACCTATAAATGCTTGGGTTAATGTTTCTTCTATTAAATTAAAATCTGCCACCAAAGAATGTGGCTTTAAAATAGGGTCATCTTGAATCATGGGCGTAAAATATACATTTTTTCGCGACATAAGTGTGGCTATGTTTTTCAAATTTGCAGAAAGTGCATCATTTGTTGCTAACGTAATAATTAAAGGACGATTATTTCTTAAATGTGCCTTTGCAGCCATACAAACGGCGGTGTCTGTTATACCATTTGCAATTTTGGATAATGTATTACCTGTGCATGGTGATATTGTTAATGCATCCAATTTGATTTTGGGGCCTAATGGTTCCGCATCCACAATTGTATGAATAATGTCTTTTTTACATATTTTTGATATTTCTTCTCTTATGCTTTGAGCATCACCAAATTTTGTATCAGTATTATAAGCGTTTTCACTCATAATTGGGACAACATCCATACCCTTATCAACAAATATTTTCATTATTTCAATAGATTTTGATATAGTACAAAAAGACCCCGTAAAAGCATAACCAAGTAACATTCATTCCTCCTTATAGTGTATATTATTTATTATAGTTTCACCAATAATTTCCCCTGCGCTTTTAGGTGCATATCGTCCAGGGATTCCTGGCTCGCGATAGTATCTTAGTTTGTATTCCTTTGCAATAGACTCATCCATTCCAAAAGGATACGATGCTAAGTCAATAATCAAAGTATCATAATTATATCTTTTTGCAAAACTTTCATCCATAATTCTATATGGAATTGTATTAAACATTATGTCATAATTATCACCTACAGATTCTAAATTACTCCTATTGCCCCAATTTTTGATTTTAACGGCATTAAAACCTATTAGCTTGCACCAGGCAAAGTCTGATTCCTTTCGACAGCACACGGTAATTTTAGCCCCTTGCAATGACAATAAATATGCCAATATCTTCCCTATTCGTCCAAATCCTAATATAGCTATTTCCAAACCAGATATACTTCTATCCAATCGTTGTTTAGCATAATATATTGCTCCCTCGGCAGATAATAACGCATTTTGTATTTGAAAAGATTCAATATCAAAGTAATCTATATATTGAATACCTTTGTTAAATAAATAATCTTTAGCGTTGCCTGTGAATTTCCCACCAAAAACCATACTATTTTTATTTAGCAACGATAAAATTTCATATAAATCTATTAGATTTGCCTCAGTTATATTTAAATATTTATCGTCTTTACATATCGGTATTGGTAAAGCTATAAGCGAAGCATTTTGAATACTATTCTTCATATCTTGATTCAAATCAAAGTTGGGATAAAATTCTGAATTAATATTATATATATTTAAATAATCACAAGCGTATTTTTGTCTTAAATCTCCACCTAAAAATATAACTCTCATATTTGACCTCCTTCCTTTTAATAAAAGTATATTATTTATAAATTGAGATGTTACAAAAAACACATTCAGCAAAATACTGAATGTGTTTTTATAGTATTATTTAATTACATCAATAAGTTGATCATATTCTTCAATACTTGTTTCACCACTTAAAACTCGCTCTCGTGTGTGCTTTAGAACAGTAGTCATATCTCTTTGAACTATAGTCCCAACCTTATCACTAGTAAAATCATCGGACATAATTATTTCCTTGATTTCATCGGTGATTATCATAATTTCAAAAACTCCTATTCTGCCCATATAACCTGTATTATTACAATATCGGCATCCAACGGGTGCAAAGATTTCTGCAGGTTCATTCAAATTTAACATAGCCATTTCAGTTGGTGATGTGACCTTTGCACACTTGCATTTAGTACACAACTTTCTCACAAGACGTTGTGATATAGCGCCGAGCAAGGAATCAGCAACAAGATATTTTGGAATACCCATGTTTATCAGTCGAGTAATAACGCCTGCCGCATCATTTGTATGTATGGATGAAAGTACTAAATGACCAGTGATTGCAGCTCTTGTGGCAATTTGCGCGGTTTCTTCATCACGAATTTCTCCAATCATTATTATGTTAGGATCCTGTCTTAAAAAGCTTCTTAGTGCAGTTGCAAACGTTAAATTTGCTTTGGGATTCACTTGAACTTGATTGATTCCTACAATTTCATTTTCCACAGGATCTTCAACAGTGATAATATTAGTTTCTTCTTTTGCTAAATATCTCAAAAACGTATAAAGCGTTGTTGACTTACCACTTCCTGTAGGTCCTGTAAGCAAAATAATTCCATGTGGACGTGTAATCATTTCTAAAATCAACTTCTGCTGCTCATCCGAAAAGCCCAATGATGATATATCACTTGATGTAAATGAACGGCTATATATACGAATAACTACTTTTTCACCATGAATAGTTGGTATGGTTGAAACTCGAAAATCATAATTGTTCTTTTCAATCTCCAAACTAATTTTGCCATCTTGCGGGATTCTTCTTTCTGCTATATTAAGTTCAGACATAATCTTATATCTTGCCAAAATTGCGGGATACATTTGAGGAGAAATCTCATCAATCTTTTGTAGTTTCCCGTCAATTCTAAATCTTATAATGACTGTTTTGGCAAATGGTTCGATGTGTATATCACTTGCTCCCCTAGCTATAGCATCAATAATAATAGAATCGCAGAGCTTAATTATGGGTGCATCTATTTGCAAATCAAAATCCAAATCTTCCGTAAATAAATCATTATTAATATACTCACTCATTACGGCGTTTTGTTGAATTTTGTTGTTTGCATAATCAAGAATTCTTTTCATTTGAGAAGGAGGACATACCACAAATTTTATTTTTTGTCCCCCGAAAGATAAGAATTCACTCAATTCTTCAATTCGAAACGGATTAGCCCCCACAACTGTTAATGCATCATCTTTTAGTTCTATGGGAAGAGTTTGATATTCAATTAAAAGGTCTCTAGGATAGTTTTTAACAAAATCAAGATTTATTTCAAATAATTGATAAAGTCTGTATTCATATCCAAGATACTTTGCTAATACCTGGTATATTTTCTCTTCTTCAATTATGTTATCATCAACTAATTTTTTATATACAGGAATTCTTAACTTATCAGCCATCTCACAATAATTATTGGCTATAGTTAAATCAATAACCAATTCCTCAACAAGATATTGAGCAAAAAGCTTATTAAATATCATTTTTTGCCTCCCTTAAATCGAATTCATCATGGACATCATTGGAACAATAACTGAAAGCACCACAATAGCTACAACCATTCCAAGAATAATAATAGCAATCGGCTCAATAATTGAAACAGCTTTGGCGATGCTCATCTCAACCTGTTCATCAAAATATGAACCCGTTGATTCAAGAACCTCTTCGATATTGCCGCTTTGTTCTCCCACATTAATCATCTCTGTCAACATAGGCGGAAATAATCTAGTTGCCTCAATAGATGTAGCAATTCTTTTTCCGCGCTTTACTTCTTCGATAACGTAATCAAATTTTGTTGTATATACTTGATTTCCAAACATTCTTCTCAAATTTTCAAGAATATCTATCATGGTCATGCCACTTTTTAATAGAATAACGAATGCCCTTGAAAACCTTGCCGTTATAAGATTCTTTTCAATCTTTGATATAATTGGTAGATGCAATATTAATGCATCTTTAAAATGTCTGCCTTTGTTGGTCTTAAAAAATAATACAATTAGAAAAATCAAAAACGCAAAGCCAAGAAAAATAATAAAGAAATAGTTTTGAACAAATTGAGAAATTCCCATAACTATTTTTGTTATTGTGGGCACTTCTCCCCCAAGTTGAATAATTGTTGACTCAAATTGTGGTATTACAACCAAACAAAGAAATATTACCACAACTATTATCATTCCAATTAGTAATTTGGGATATATCATAGCTGACGAAGCCTTTTTCTTGATCTTTCGATCATTCTCATAATAATCTGCCATATTTGACATGACACTATCGAGTGTACCACTAACTTCACCAATAGCAACCATATTTACAAAAAATCTTGGAAATACATTTGAATGCTTACCAAAAGCAGTTGAAAGTAATACTCCTGACTCAATATCAAGGTAAACCTTCTGCAAGACCTTTTTAAAAGCTTTAGAATATTTTTGCCTGTGAAGATTGTTCAAGCAATCACTGATTGGAATTCCAGCTTTAAGCATTACAGAAAATTGACGTAAAAATGTTATAACCTCATTATACTTGACTCTACCACCGAGCGCAAAAAATTCTTTCTCTTTTTCTTCTTTAAGAATTTTATAATTCAGCATATGTATTCTATCTTGGCGCATTTGCGCTTTTAACATTAATTCGTCATTAGCTTCTCTTATAATAGTTTTCCTTTGTCCAGAAAAATCAATAACTTTACACTTATATAATGGCATTTAACATTATCTCCCAATAGAATTTCATAATAGAATCGCCGTATATTGCCATTAAACCCATACCAAGCAATAAATATGGACCAAAAGCAATTTCGACTTCTTTTTCAGATTTTTTCGTTTTAATTTTGATGATTTCAATTATTGATCCTAAAAATGTTGCAATAATAATTGCAATTAATAACGGAAAGGCGCCTATCATCAAACCACCAATTCCTACGAGATAAACATCTCCAGAACCTAATGCATCTTTATTTAATATTAACTTTGATATTAATTTGACTGACCCGAAAAAGCTAAATCCAAGTATAGCTCCACCGAGATGTGACCAAACATTAGAATCAAAAACAATTATGCGATAGGCACAAATAAATATAGAAATAAACAAGAATATTATCAATGTAATATTGTAAATATCGTGTGTTTCATAATCAATGGCGGATATGATTATAAAGAGAAAAATCAGTAACATCACTGTCACAAATAATGGCAAATGTTGAAAGCTTTCTCCATATTGCAAATAAGTCAGCATAAAGCCAATACCACCAAATATTTCAATCAAGAACGAAAAAACGCCAATCTTTGAATTACAATATCTACATTTGCCACCTAGCAATATCCAAGATAATATTGGAATATTATCACATTTTCTAATTTCTTTTCTGCAGTGTGGGCAATACGAATTGGGTTTTACAAGTGATATTCTCTTGGGAAATCTAAATCCCACAACCCCAGCAAAGCTAGCAAAGGACGCCCCCAACACAAATGCCAACATAGAAAATATAACTTTAAATATAAGCATTTATATTTGCCTCCATCTATATAAAAATGAACAATTCACTTAGACTATGTAAATTATCTTGTGCTGACAACATATATCTCATCAAAATGGTAAATGCCGATGCTACAATTATTGTCATAAGTAAAACAAGAATTAATACAACAGCTAACACATACCCTTTTTGCTTTTTGTTTTTCATTAATTAACCTCCTCTTTAATAGGAAGTTTAACATTTTCAACGAATGTATTTTCCCCATCTTTACTACGAATAGATTTTATTGTATCAGACGAAAATTCGATAATGTATCTCGCATCTTCCTCTTTGTTTGTTGGCTTAAAATTATTTGTTAGATAAGCGAATTGACCACTTTCCGCCCCTTCTCTAAAATACATTTCATACCAGTTGTCAGGATAACGTACAAAATATGCACTAATATCATGGCATAACATTTCAAGTTTAACATACTCTTCCTGTCTAGTAACTACTTTTTGCATGGCAACAACCGATGAGAATAGTGCCAATGAAATTATGGAAAAGACAGCAATAGCTACAATGGTATCTATTAATGTTACACCTTTTTGCTTTTTTCTTATACGAATACTTTTTCTTTGCATAACAAAAAACCTTTCCTTAATTATTGCACTAATTTTACTTTTCTTTAGAATTTACAGTTTAGAAAGTCCCAAATTCAACTCTATTTCTTCATCACTACTTATACCATAATGAGTTATAGGTTGATAATTATATTCAAACTCATATTTAGAAGCTACAAGCAAAAACATATTCATAATTGTTTTGCTATTTTCAAATTCAAAGTCATAACTTGTTACCAAATTCATATCAGAAACAAATATCATAGTACAAGTCTTTTTCATAATATAGAAATACACATAATTACCTTTGTGTGATAACGAATCGCACAATGACATACCAAACGGCTTAACATGAGAAATTTCAGTACCCAATCTCTTGGCAATTTTTGAAAAAGATGAAATGACCTCTTTGGAAATGCAATATGTATTAAATATATATCCTACCCCATAATCATAGTAATTATTGACAATTTGAAACTTATCGTTATTCACTCTTGTTTTTATTGTCTTGTTATATAAATACTTAGCATGCAAACGGTTCTTGACCGGAAGCGTCAATACTGTATGATATGTATCGCAACATCGCAAGAGAAGGATAATCTTAGATAACGAGGAAATCCCTGATTTTTGTATTTCTTCTTTAATTCTAACTATAATATCATCAATTTTAGTGATAACTCCATTTTCAATTTGATAATCCCTAAGATCAATAAATATCTCACTTGAATTTAAATTATTAATGCCTTTTGGAACAACTATCTTTAAATAGCCATTTCCAAAATTACAATATTCAAAAATACATTGATTTTGCTCCATTACTAGCTCTCCTCCAAATATATCACAATAAATTCAAACTCTCTACCACTTTGAAATTTCATTTTACATTTCAAAAAATCGTCTTCTAACCATACGTTAAAAAATGTTAACCCTGTATTTTCAAAAACAGTTTTACCATTATGATTTATATCTCCATTTTGCTCATTCCATACAATCATAGAACTTTCATTATTGATATCTAAACAATTAATATCGTCCGTTTCTTGCGCTAGATATCGAAGATATTTTTCAATATTTTGTGCTGTGTTTATTTCCTCGGCATTATGAATTAATTCACCTGTTCTTGTAGTAATAAAAACCATAGTTCCTCCAACCATAGTTAGCACCAATGTTGAAACCAACATTACCACAAGAATTTCAGTCAAGGTAAATCCTTTTTTCTTATGTAACATAAAATAACCTTTCAAAAAGCAAATATGGCGAGATGATGACGGTGTCATCACCTCGCCACGATAAATCACGCAAATATTTTATCATTTATATCAAAATTTGTCAATACTTGCCTTTGGCTAAATTAATTAACGTAAGCGATTTGTTGACAAAAATTCATATCATAAAATATTATTTTATCGTTTTCAAGATTTTCATTATGCATATTTATGGCTGATATTTGACTGTTTTCGTATGTCTTATAATAATATACACCCTTATCGGTATTACAACAACTAGTATATTGTGTTCGTTCATATTTATTCCCAATTTTCACACTTCCCTCCACTTGTTCAACTGATGATAATATATGAAAAAACTGACTTACTGCTTCAATATCATTATCTAAATTTCTTGAGTTTAATTTGTGAAAAGCGCATCTTACAAATCTCGACATGGAAGAATTATCACCGGGCAATCCTAGTGCTCCCATCCCCCGACTATAAACATTTAGATTAATTTTATCTGAAAACTTATTCTCGGGCTCTGAATTTGAAATGCTGATATAATTATTCAAATTAATCATATGATATTCAAACGGTGGATTGTTAGTCAAAACGCCTATCGAATTAACATGAATTTTAACTCCATCTTCCATGTATTCAAAAACTATGCTCTTATTTTTGTCCGATATAATCCAATGCAACTCCGAATTTTGTAATTCATCATTAAATCTAATGTTAATTAATTCTATGTTTTTTAGCAATTCGATACTTTCATCAACACTTTTACTTTTACATAAAATATATGGAATAAGTTCGTATGGTGCAAGATTAATTTTCCCGTGTTCAGGTTTCTTTTTCAAATACGCATTACCCACAAAATTTAAGCCAGCAACACTTAGTCCGTGCTCATTGGTAGCATCGTAATAAAGTGGATAATTATCTATAATCATAGCTGTTCCAATAAACGCATAATGCTTTCTCAATATTTCTCCTGATCTAAAATTAAAAATATAGTTTCTTGGCGTTATAGTAATACTTTCATGATATCTTTTTTCTAAATCTAAATTTCGACCAAAATAATGATTCTTTGCATTAAAACTGATTGCAGTACACATATAATCACATCCTTTCTTTTATGTGATTATATCCATCGCACATTACATAAATACAAGGGCGGTGTTGCCACCGCCCCTATATTTATGTTTTTTTATCAAATTTAGTAGAACATTTAACACAAGTTATCGTTATCTTGCCTCGTCCCTTAGGCAAACGAAGCCAAGTTTTGCACTTTGGACAACGATAGAATTTATGCGTTTTTCTTTGTTTCCATCTTGTTTTAGTCATTTGAACTGCACCAAGATATTTTTTATTCTCTTGAACTCTTTTATAGACCTTTTTAGAAAAAATTCTAAAATAAGCATATATAAGCAAACCCAAATACACAAGTGAAAGTAATGTTTTAACAATTCCACGAGGCCAAAAGCCATAAATCAGGAAAACAACAAGAGATGATATCATACTAAGCTTTGCAAGATCATCAAAACCATTTCTTCCGTAAAAGAATGTTCTCATTTTTCCCACAAATTTCATAAGGAAATTTCTCATATTTAATCCTTTCTATTATTCCGTTCTCAAAGCTATAACGGGATCCTTGTTGGAAGCAGTCTTTGATGGGAACAAACCAGCAACAAATGTGAGAACCATGCTAATAATAACAAGAATAATTGCAGGAACGGGTTCAAGAACTGCTTGAAGATTTGCAATTCCTGTAAAGTGGTAAAGTATGATATTGATTATTACTATCAAGCCAAGTGAACAAATAATACCTATCATACCAGCAACAAATCCTACAAACAATGTTTCTGCATTAAATACTCTTGCGATATCGCGTTTAGAAGCACCAATTGCTCTTAAGATACCAATTTCTTTGGTTCGTTCAAGAACGGAGATATATGTTATAATACCAATCATAATTGATGAAACTACCAAGGAAATTGCAACAAACGCTATCAATACATAAGAAATTGCATCTATAATTGTTGTAACGGAGCTCATAAGCACGGCAACAGTATCACTATAAATGATTCTATCATCCTCGTTTTGTTGACTATTATATTCGGAAATAATTTGATTTATACGTTCCTTAGCTTCAAAATCTTTAGGGTAGATTGAAATAGATGTTGGATTTTCTATGTCGACATATCCAAGAGCTTTTAGATTTTCTTCATAGGTGTTGTCCGTAATCTTATTTTCATTCAATTTATTAATGATCATCTTCATTAATGATTCAGCATTAGTGGGAACATACTGAGTAATAATATCCTTCAAATAAGGCATATTCAATTCATCTACAATAGCATCAATAATAAAAGATGTGTCAATGCCAGGATACTTTTCAATCAAATCCTTAATAAGAGGAAAACTATCCATGGTATAGCCCTCTGAATCAAATTTGATACCTGTAAACATATCTACTTCTTTGTTTTTGAGCTGTGCTCTAACAACATCACTATTGTTTACTTTTGTAATAATTTCATCTTTAAGACCTGTTAAATAACCGATGGTTCCTATGTTCGCCATATTCATAGTATCTTCTGAAGGACGAATAATACCAACAATCTTTAATTCCATAGCCTCGTCAAGACGTTGATTCAAAATTTCGTTATCCTTTGAATTATTTGAATCAAGTTTTTTGATGACGTCATTTTCAAGAACATAATTATCACTATTTAAAAAAACTTTAAATTCAAAATTATAGATTTCTTCATAAGTATAATCGGTAGCAGGAATATCGAATTCAACCTTAGTTCCTGTCAATTGAGCTTTAATAGCTTCATCCATATATTGCTGAATCTCAGAAAAATCTCTAATTCCCAAAACATAGAGAGTATAGTCAGAAACTTGATTATTTTGGTCTACAATTAATACAATTTCATTAATATTATTAGGAAATCTACCATCAACTAATTCATATTCACTTGCTATATATTCAGATGAACCAATCAATTCTGTCCATCCTGTAACACTTGCAGAAGCTCCCATAAGAGCTGTCATACTAGTCATCATATCTTTAGATGTTCCTGTAAGCCCCATTGAATCATACATATCATTCAAACCCTGAGAACTATTCTTGTAAGTGCCATCCTCTTGTAACAAATACATGTTCCAGCTTGGTGAATATTCATACTTGATATCAGTTACAAGATTGCTCAACTCGGTGTTTGAATCAAGGAACGCCTTGAATTTTTTCAAGTTATTCGTAGCCACAGAATTAGTCATTGTGGACAACATTTGTCCCATAATCTGACTTGAATATATCTTACCGGGTTCTCTTTTCTGATTTGCAGATTCGGCGCTTTGCATCATGGAAGACATCATAGATGTGGGATCCATTGTGTTTTGTTGAATCTGCAATGGGTAAGATGACATTGTTGATTGCTCAATTGATTTAATGTAGGCATCTACACCCGTAGACACAGCTAAAATCAATGCGATACCTATAATACCAATAGATCCTGCAAAAGAAGTTAAGAATGTTCGTCCTTTTTTAGTCATCAAGTTATTAAATGAAAGTGACATTGCAGTCCAAAATGACATTGATGATTTTTTCTTCTTTTTAGTAGCTTTGCGCGCTTCTATGATTTCAAGCAAATCTTCATTGCTCATAACACCGTCAAAAGGATTAGAGTCTCCAACAAGATTTCCATCATGAAGATTAATAATTCTTGTGGAATATTGCTCAGCCAACTCAGGATTATGAGTAACCATAATTACAAGTCTATCCTTGGCAATATCTTTTAAAAGATCCATAACCTGAACACTTGTCTCTGAGTCAAGAGCACCAGTGGGTTCATCTGCAAGCAAAATATCGGGATTGTTTATAAGAGCACGCGCTATAGCAACTCTCTGCATTTGTCCACCGGAAAGCTGATTTGGACGCTTATTCATTTGGGAACGAAGACCCACTTTATCAAGTGCTTGAACCGCGCGTTTTCTTCTCTCGTTCTTTGATATACCACTAAGTGTCAATGCAAGCTCAACGTTTGCTAAAACAGTTTGATGAGAAATCAAATTGTAACTCTGGAAAATAAATCCAATAGAGTGATTTCTATAAGTATCCCAATCGGAATCATTATAATCTTTAGTTGAGATGTTATTTATCACCAAATCTCCACTTGTATATTGGTCAAGACCTCCAATAATATTTAAAAGTGTGGTCTTTCCGCAACCTGATTGACCAAGAATAGATACAAATTCACTCTCTCTAAACTTAATGCTAACACCTTTTAAGGCTTGTACAGCTGCATCATCTTTACCATATGTTTTTTTAATGTTAATAAGTTCTAACATATTACACCTACTTTTACATTTTATTTTAATTCATGTTAATATTATACTATCAACCTTAAAAATTCCTTAAAATATTTACAATATGTAAAATTGCTAAAAATTTTTATGCTTTTTTGTTACTTAATAACAAAAATAACAATATATTGATTTTTCTATTGACTTTAACACAATATATAGTTATAATTAAAATGTCGATTTTTAGTTTATATTTCAAATAGATAAGTTTAAATAGGAGGTTTTTATGAAAATTATTAAAAGAAATGGTTCTGAAGTGATTTTTGATGCTAACAAAATTATCTTAGCCGTTACTAAAGCTAATGAAAGCGTAGTTCCAAGTGCTAGAATGACTGATATTCAAATTAAAAGAATAGCAGAAGACGTTGAAATGGCTGCACTTCACATGAATCGTTCGCTTAACGTTGAAGAAATCCAAGATATGGTTGAAGACCAAATTATGAATCAACGCTCCTTTGATGTGGCAAGAAGATACATAACTTATAGATACACTAGAGCTCTAGTAAGAAAATCCAACACAACTGATGAACAAATTCTCAGTTTGATTGAATGTAATAACGAAGAGGTAAAGCAGGAAAATTCAAACAAAAATCCTACCGTAAATAGTGTACAGCGTGATTATATGGCTGGTGAAGTTAGCAAAGATATTACAAAGAGAATTTTGTTACCTGCAGATATAGTTGAAGCGCATGAGAAAGGTATTATTCACTTCCATGATTCCGACTATTTTGCTCAGCATATGCATAACTGCGACCTCGTAAACCTCGAGGATATGCTTCAAAATGGCACTGTTATTAGTGGAACAATGATAGAAAAACCCCATAGTTTCTCTACCGCTTGTAATATCGCAACACAAATTATTGCGCAGGTAGCTTCTTGTCAATATGGCGGTCAAAGTATAAGTCTCACTCATCTTGCCCCTTTTGTTGATATTAGCAGACGAAAGATTAGAGTTAAAGTAGAAAAGGAACTTAAAACTATCAAGCCTAACGTTTCTATTGAAGATATTGATAGAATCACCGAAGAACGACTTCTTGAAGAAATTAGAAGCGGTGTTCAAACTATTCAATACCAAGTAGTTACTTTGATGACAACAAATGGACAAGCTCCATTTGTTACAGTTTTTATGTATCTCAATGAAGCCAAAAATGAACGTGAAAAGAAAGACCTTGCAATCATCATTGAAGAAACCCTTAAGCAAAGATATAAGGGTGTTAAGAATGAAAAAGGCGTTTGGGTAACACCAGCATTCCCAAAACTTATTTATGTTCTTGAAGAAGATAATATTCATGAAGATAGTCCCTATTATTATCTTACAAAACTTGCAGCAAAATGCACTGCTAAAAGAATGGTTCCTGACTATATTTCTGAAAAAATCATGCTCCAACATAAAGTTGACAAAAATGGAGAGGGACACTGCTACACTTGTATGGGTTGCAGAAGTTTCTTGACACCTTATATTGACGAAAACGGACAACCCAAATATTATGGAAGATTTAATCAAGGCGTTGTTACTGTGAATCTTGTAGATATTGGTCTTTCTGCAGAAGGTGATATGAATAAATTCTGGGAAATATTCGATGAAAGAATGGAACTTTGTCATAGAGCTCTTCAATGCCGTCATGAGCGTCTTACGGGAACTTTTTCCGACGCTGCACCTATTCTTTGGCAACACGGCGCTCTGCTTCGACTTTCCAAGGGCGAAGTAATTGACAAGTATCTTCACAATGGATATTCCACCTTATCTCTCGGTTATGCAGGACTTTGGGAATGTGTTCTTGCATTGAATGGCAAAAAACTCACAGAGCCAGATGGTGAAAACCTCGGGCTTGAAATTATGAAGAAGCTCAATGAATACACCGCAAAATGGAAAGCCGAAGAATGTATTGATTATTCCCTTTACGGCACTCCTCTTGAAAGCACAACTTATAAATTTGCTAAGTGCTTGCAGAAACGCTTTGGCATTCGCAAAGGAATAACTGATAAAACATATATCACAAACAGTTATCACATTCACGTAACTGAAGAAATCGACGCTTTCAAAAAGCTTGCTATTGAATCCAAATTCCAGGCTCTTTCTCCTGGTGGCGCAATTTCTTACGTTGAAGTTCCCAATATGCAAAACAATATTGATGCTGTTATTTCGGTAATGAAATTTATTTACGACAATATTATGTATGCAGAGCTGAATACTAAGAGTGATTACTGTCAGCTTTGCGGATTTGACGGTGAAATCGAAGTCGTTGATATTGATGGCAAACTTGTATGGCAATGTCCTAACTGTGGTAATACCGACCAATCTACAATGAATGTTGCACGACGCACATGTGGATACATTGGAACACAGTATTGGAATCAAGGAAGAACGCAAGAAATTAAAGAAAGAGTTCTTCACTTATAAAAAACTCAATCCCTTGCTTTTTATAGCAAGGGATTGTTAATCACAAAGGATGTATTTATGAATTACGCTCTTATACGAGAAAATGATATAGCTAATGGGCCCGGCGTTAGAACTTCCCTATTTGTCAGTGGCTGCAGACATCATTGTAAAGGATGTTTCAATCCTGAAACTTGGAATTTTAATTATGGTCAACCATTCACACAACAAGAAATTGATGCTATTATAAAAGCATCTGAGCCATCATTCATAGATGGCTTAACACTGTTGGGTGGTGAGCCACTTGAACCAGAAAATCAATCGGCTATTATAGAACTGCTAAAACAATTTAAAACTAAATTACCAAATAAAAGTATTTGGTGTTATACTGGATTTAGCTTTGAAAATGACATACTTGAAAAGTTCAATACAAAATCCGAAAATATCGCCGAATTACTTCCACTTCTTGACGTTTTAGTCGATGGCAAATTTGTCGAAGAGTTAAAAAGTTCTGCTCTATTATTTAGAGGTTCATCCAATCAAAATATCATTGACGTAAAAAAATCTCTTGAGGAAAATAGGATGATTATTTTGTCAGGAAAATGGGAACGTCAAATGGGAAACGGAAATATATATGAATAAAAAATAGCTCAATCATAGATTGAGCTATTTTTCTATATTAATTAGATGAATTTCTTCATAACATCAGTTACGTTTTCGACGGGCAATGATGAAGTAAGAACAATGTTAACATTGCTCTTAAGTGCAAGTGCCTCAACTTCAAGCAAGAACTTTTCGAATGCGGAAACATCCTCATTACAAATCTTCAAGCAAGAGTCAACAAAGATATCAGTAACGTCATAGTTACTAGCCATGATACCTGCAACAAAGCCGAAAAGTGACTGTGCATCAGTTACCAAATATTCAACAGTATCTATAAGTCTAACTTGGCTATTAACGTCATAACGCAATTTGCTTCCCTTTTCGATGCAAACAACGCATCCCTTTGTTTCGTTCTGCGCCTGGTTTACCATCTCGATAAGAGTTTTTGTTTTACCTGTACCTTTAACGCCAATTATCAATTTCACCATAATAAAATTACCTCCAAGAGTTAATTAAAGCAATATGCTTCTTCTATGTATTAATTATACACTAAGCTTTGAAAAAAAGCAAGTAGTTTTTATAAAAAATAACTCAAAAATATGCACAAAATTATTAAAAAAGTATAAAATTACATATTTCTTGCATCAAGTGTTTTTCTAAGCTCTTCGTATCCAGGTTTACCAAGCATTGCGAACATATTATTTTTATATTCTTCAACACCGGGTTGGTCAAAAGGATTAACTCCAAGAAGATATCCAGACATAGCGCATGAAAGTTCAAAGAAATAAATAAGATATCCTAAGCAATATTCACTTCTTTCTGCGATTTCAATATGGACATTAGGAACGTCACCATCAATATGAGCAAGCTGAGTTGCTTTCATAGCAGTTTGCTTAAGTTCGTTAATATCGCGTCCTGCAAGGAAATTAAGTCCATCAATATTTGCTTCATCATAAGGAATAGCAAATGTGCTCTTTGTGTCTTTTACAGAAAGCACTGTCTCAAACAACATTCTTTCACCCTGCTGAATATACTGACCAAGTGAGTGCAAATCAGTTGAGAAAATTACAGATGCTGGGAAAATACCCTTTCCATCTTTTCCTTCACTCTCTCCGTAAAGTTGCTTCCACCATTCTTGAAGAGTGGCAATAAATGGCTCATAACCAACAAGCAATTCAAGATGTTTGCCTTTGCGATAAAGAATGTTTCTTATCGCAGCATATTTATATGCATCGTTCTTATTAAGGTCAGAATCAGAATAATTGATTCTAGCAGCATTTGCACCCTCCATAAGAGCATCAATATCTATACCAGCAACTGCAACTGGAAGAAGTCCAACTGCTGTCAAAACAGAAAATCTGCCGCCCACATCATCGGGAATAACAAAGGTTTCATATCCTTGCTGAGTAGCAAATGATTTTAAAGTTCCTCTTGCTTTATCAGTAGTTACATATATTCTGCGATTAGCTTCTTCAACACCATATTTATTCTCCAAAAATGCACGCAAAATTCTGAATGCTACTGCAGGCTCAGTTGTTGTTCCTGACTTGGAAATTACGTTAATGCAAACATTTTTATGTTCGCAAACATAAAGCAATTCATTAAGATATGCTGCACTAATATTGCAACCTGCATAGTAAATTTCAGGAGTATTTTTGTTGGTACTTGCAGAATTAAGAAACTCTATAACTGCTTTTGCTCCAAGATACGAGCCACCAATACCGATTACGATAAAAGCATCACAATCCTTTTGAATTCTTGTAGCTGCATCTTTAATTCTTGCGAATTCTTCCTTGTCATAATTTTGAGGCAAATCGAGCCAGCCAAGAAATTTATTTCCTGCACCAGTCTTTTCTCTGAGCATTTTATCTGCAACTGTAACCATGGGGGCAATGCATTCATATTCGTGATCAGATATAAATTTTTTCAAATAATTATCATTTAATTTAAGTGTCATTGTAAAACTTCCCTTCTTAAAATCAACTATTATATTGTACTACTTTTTACTAAAAAAAGCAAGAGCAATTTTGCTATTTTACAAGGAATTTTGATAAAATTCTAACAAATAAACCCCAATAATCAATTTTTTCAATAGTTTGTGTCGATACGATTGCAGATTTACCTATTATTTGATTATTAATTAGATATTCTATGTTTCCGATTGTGTCACCCTTACTTACAGGAGCGCTAATTTTATTTGGTAATGTAACTCTTTTTTCAATTTTATTAGTTTCACCTTTTTTTACAACTGCCGCGAAATTTAAACTAGTTATCTGACATCTATTTTCAACACCAGTAGTTACTTTAATTGGAGATAATGATGGTGCTTGGTCTGTATATAGTTCAAAATTTGCAAATCCCCAGTTTAATAATTGAGTTGCTATTGAATTTCTCACATCACTACTTGGCGCTCCCATTACTACACAAATCAAATGCATATTATTTCTTTTAGCAGTAGCACTTACACAAAATTTTGCCTTTGCCGTTGAGCCTGTTTTAAGTCCAGTTGCACCCTGATAAAATCTTACTAATCTGTTTGTGTTAGTTAAGCCAAAAGAACCATTTCTGACAGTATCCATCCAAGTTGAACTATACTTTAATATATCTTCATATTTAATTAACTCGCGTGACATTATTGCAATATCCCTCGCGCTTGTTAAATGATTTAAGACCGTATCATCCAATCCATTGGTATTTTCAAAATGAGTATTATTCATACCTAGTTCATCAGCCTTTTCATTCATTCTTTGAACGAAAACATCTTCAGAACCACAAATATGCTCAGCTAATGCTACTGCCGCATCATTTGCAGATGATATTACAACACTTTTTATCATATCTTCGACACTCATCTGCTCTCCCTCTTTAAGGTATATCTGTGAGCCTCCCATAGATGCCGCATAAGCACTTGTAGTAACTGTATCAGTGTATTTTAGCGTCCCCTTGTCTATCTCTTCCATAACTAATAAAAGCGTCATTATTTTGGTTACAGAAGCAGGTGGAAGCGCAGTATCAGCATTGTATTCATACAAAACTGTTCCTGTAGTAGCTTCCATTAATATTGCACTTTTACAATCAAATTCCATATTGCTATTATTTTCTAAGGCATATGATTGCGTCAATCCTATAAAAACAATCATAAAACATAAAACTAAACAGAAAATTCTTTTACAAATATGAAAAAAACTCATACATTTCATCTCCTAAATCTTTTTAATGAAATATATGAGTTTTTATATTTATTTATGCTTACTCTCGAGTGGTTAACCCTTGAGAATACCTTCAATTGCTAGGGCGCCATCTGCCACAGCAGTTATGATTTGATAAACTTCACGCTCTCTTATGTCGCCCACCGCATAGAGATTCTTTATATTAGTTCTGCACAAATTATCAGTAATTATCTGACCATTGGGAGATTTATTTAATCCTTCAATTTCAAATTTGAGATTCGGGGTTTCACCAATTGCTCCGAAAACACCATCACAATCAATATGTTGGCACTTACCATCGCGAACTATTTCTAGCCCACTTACAAAATTATCACCCAAAATTTCGTTTACAGTTGTATTTAAAACAAATTCAATATTTTCTTTTTGCTCAGCTCGTTTTACAAGATAATTGGCAGCTCTAAATTCATCTCTTCTATGAATAAGATAGACCTTTTCACAGAAAGCAGCAAGATAAATTGCTTGTGTAAGTGCGCTATCTCCACCACCGATTACAGATACTGTCTTGTTTTTAAAGAAAAATCCATCACATGTTGCGCAATAAGAAACGCCCGCACCGGCAAATTGATCTTCGCCTTTAATACCAAGATGTTTATGTGATCTTCCCATAGCTAAAACGAGATTTCGGCACTCAAAAACATCTTTCTTTGTAAAGACCTTAAAGCTATCCTCAAGGACTTCGACTGAAATTACTGCCTTTTTAACTATTTCTATATTATGTGCTTTAGCATGTTCTGTAAATATGGAGTGAAGTTCTATACCAGTAACCGAATTAAAACCAAGATAGTTTTCAACCTCGGTTGCCTTAGTTAACTGACAATCCCCAGCTCCCTTATCTATTATCATTACAGAAAGGCCTGCTCTTTTAGAATATATAGCGGTAGAAAGTCCTGCAGGTCCTCCACCTATAATCAAAACATCAGTCATTTAATACTCCTTAATTTATTCAACGTAATATATGGTTTCGTCCGGGAAACAATATCCCATCAATCGTGCCATTCTTTCTTTATACTCATCATCAACTTCGGTGTTTATGTAATACTTCAATTCATCAATTTCAATAAGCCTATTTACGTATATATCTTCCAATACTTCGTTCTTTTGTTTTATGGCTATATATTCCATCAATTTGTTAGCAGAAATTATTGCAGAAATAATCACTATGATTAATGCAAACAAAGTAAGTAAAATAGAAGGAAGTTTATTTATTTTATTTTTATGTAATTTTTCAAATATATTCACGTCTTTTTCCTTCCTAATGAAAATTAAATATTACATCTCTTTTTATTATTATACAACCTTAGTAGTATTTTTTCAATACTATGTTTTAAAAAAGCGTATATTTTTCTAATAAAATTAATAATCGTTTTAAGCACATAAATTATTGGTTTTAGAATGATCCTAGTTATTTTTCTAAAAATTTTAGAAAACACAATGTGATAGACATATAACGACAATATTAACGATAGTAAATATATTCCTCTGTAAGCTCCATTATTACAGTAATATAATATTAAAATCAAAACGATGGAATATGCTACAATAATAAAAAA
>JAZRRX010000038.1:0-2880 GCA_045651165.1 Eubacteriales bacterium | reverse complement strand
ATCATCACGATTTCGCACAAGCAAAAACTAATGTTTTTACATAATAGTTACTTAATTTTTGTAACGGACAGTCGAGGACGCCTGTCCCTACAACAACGTGCAATTTGTAGCCCCATCATTATATCAATCTCCCGACAAATCAAAATTTTAAGATTTATTAATATTCTATATTAATTATACACCCAAATCACATCAAAATCAATTATCTACTTGAAAAAATGCGAAGAAAAGTATATAATTATTTTAGTTTTTAGAAATGGAGGGCGGGGAAATGCCGAAATGTCTTATGTGTCCGCGCGGCTGTTCGGTTGACAGAGGCGCAGGAGAGCGTGGTTTTTGTGGCGCAACAAATGAATATATCATCGGCTCTGCCGACCTTCATTTTTACGAAGAGCCGTGCATAAGCGGAGTTCGTGGCTCGGGCGCGATTTTCTTCTCGGGTTGCAATCTTCATTGCGTTTTTTGTCAGAACAAAGATATTAGTCGCACCGTTTTAGGCAAAAAATACAGTGAAGATGAACTCATTTCAAAGATGCTCGAGCTTCAAGAGAGGGGCGCGCAAAACATAAATCTTGTTACTGCCACTCCATACTCTCTTTTTATTGCAAAAACGCTCGAAAAGGCAAAAAAGGATTTAAAAATCCCCATAGTTTACAACTGTGGGGGATACGAAAGCATTGAGGCACTTCGTGCTCTTGACGGGCTTATTGACATATATTTGCCCGATTTTAAATATTTTGATGATGAGCTTGCAAAAGGCTATTCTTCGGCGCTAAATTACGCAACCGTGGCGGGCAAAGCGCTCCTTGAGATGCATCGTCAAGTGGGAAAACTCACACTTGACGAAAACGGAATTGCCACGCGTGGTCTTATCGTGCGCCATCTCGTTTTGCCTGCGTGTCGCGAGGACTCAAAGGCGGTTTTGAAATATATTTCTGAAATTTTGCCTGTAGAGGATATTACTATTTCTCTTATGCGACAGTACACTCCCGATTTTGCTGACTTGGACGCGCCAAAAAATCTTAAAAGACGATTGACAAGTTTTGAATATGAGGACGTTTTGAACTACGCCCTTTCACTCGGATTTGACGGATTTTCGCAAGACAAAGAATCTGCCAAAACGGATTTTACTCCTAAATTTGATAAATAAATTGGGATTTGTCGGGGAGTTAGTAAGTTTTAGATTTATTTGTTTTTTAGTTGTAGGGACAGGTGGTCTCGCTGCGGCTCGGTCACACTCGGGAAAAACAACACACTGTGTTGTTTTTTAATACCCTCGTGCCGCTTCGCTACCTCGACTGTCCGCAACAATGGACAACCAAATATCATCACGATTTCGCACAAGTAAAAACTAATGTTTTTACATAATAGTTACTTAATTTTTGTAACGGACAGTCGAGGACGCCTGTCCCTACAACAACGTGCAATTTGTAGCCGCATCATTATATCAATCTCCCGATAAATCAAAATTTGAAAACAAAATTAAAACAACAAAAGCAGAGGCGTTGCCTCTGCTTTTTTATATTAATTTTCTACAAATGTATATTCGGGGCAATTATCAATCGTGTCGAAATAGTAGCCCTCTGCAACGAGGTAATCAAGAATTTCAACAAGCGCTTCATTTGAATATATGTTGTCGTGCATCAAAACGATAAGATCAAGTCCTTTATTTTTTGCTTTTTCAAGACTTGAGTCGAGATAGGATATCAAATTTTGAGGGTTTCTATCATCCAACTCCGCATCCCCTGTGAGTGCAGTCCAGTCATAAACTGTATATCCAAGGGCTCTTACTGCCAATATGTATGCAAGTGCATTTTCTTTGCTTTCTAAATAAGAGTTATTTGTGCCACCTGGGAATCGAATTATCTTTTTCACCTGAGCAAAGTTTTCTTCTCCTATTGCTTCAATCATAGCGGCTTCATATTGCTCAACTTCATCAATAAATGCGTCAGTTGAGGAATATATTGCCTCATATTCGTGCGCGTGTGAATGGCAAGCTATAACGTGTCCGCTATTAAAGATTGCTTCCATTCTGTCAGGGTAGCGCTCAACATCTCTGCCCTCAACGAAAAAGCTTGCTTTGATTCCGTATTCTTGGAGTTTAAAAACTATATCGTTTGTGTTATCGCGCGTTGGTCCGTCATCAAAGGTGAGGTAAATTACCTTATCTTTGGCAACTTCATTTGAATAAATTTTTACTTTTGTTCCAACCTCTATAAAGATTTTTCCGTTTTCTTCTTTCCCTATGTATTCAATTTTTTCGACTTTATTGGGAGTTTTAGAGTTTGTGGGAATAATCTCAAACTGAACATCTGCATTATCAAGCAAAGCCTTAGCCTTGGCAAGATTCATGCCGTCAAGCTCTGATATTTCTATATACTGTGTTTGAGGTTCGGTGGTTGGGGTACTATTAAAAGTTTTAAAAAGCACCACTATTATAGCAATCAAAACAATCAAGCAAACTGCAAGAAGTATGCCGAGCTTGATTGTTTCGTTTTTGTTCATTGAAGATTTGTTAGTCATTGAAATATCCTTTTTAGTTTTCTTTTAAATATTGTACCATTTTTTCTTTAATTTTACAATAGAAAATGAGAGTTTTTATCAAAAATTAATGATTTATTTTTATAATCTATTGCAAGACGATGAGAAAAGTGATAAAATCAGTATTAATTAGTTAAAATTTTGATTTATCGTGGAGATGGAAGCGCATCCGTCGTTTCGCTCCGAGATCCTTCGGTTGTTGCGCCGGACACCTTTAGGTGTCATTCTCGAGCGTAATAATCTTTTGCGTCCGTCACTTCGTTCCGAGATCCTTCGCGGCGGTGTTTTTCTCGTCGTCATTCTCGAACGAAGTGAAGAATCTCGAGAAAAACACCTTGC
>JAZRRX010000037.1:0-73346 GCA_045651165.1 Eubacteriales bacterium | reverse complement strand
GGGAAGTTGCGCCGAGATTCTTCGCTATAATCTTTTGCGTCATCCTCGAGCGGAGCGAAGGATCTCGGAACGAAGTGACGGACGCAAAAGATTATTACGCTCGAGAATGACACCTAAAGGTGTCCGGCGCAACAACCGAAGGATCTCGGAGTGAAACAACGGACGCGCTTGCATCTCACATATAAATCAAAATTTGAATATTTGATTCAAAAAGAACAAGCCCCTTGGATTTCTCCGAGGGGCTAATTTTATTAATATTTTAAGGTTCAATAATTATTGAATAAAGGTAAACCTGTGAATCAGCAGTCCAAACAACAGTTGTGTCTTCTTCAAAAGCCCAAACTTGAGTATCCTCATCTGCAGCATCACCATTAATGCTATATCCATGATAACCAGGATAAGTATTAATTGTTACTCTTGATCCCGCCGTAACAGTGAAAGTGAGTTTTGAACCTGCATTTATCTGAGTATCGCTACCTCTTGCGACCACTTTGCCACTTGTTGCATCAATTGCCATATCACCCAATGTTCCTGTTGCACTCTGAATTTGTTCTGCATATTGATAATTAATTGCACCCTCAGTAGATTTGCTATCAAAGTGGTAAGCTATAGGAAGCACTACTTCACCAATAATAACCTGAACTTCTGTGCTCACACCACCAAAACTAAACACTACATTGTATGAGCCATTAGCACTAGTATTTACTCCGCTATCATTAATCTCATAATCCTCAAGCACAATAACTGAGTTATCAGAATAAAATCCTCTAACTACTATGCCTTCATAGCTAAGAGTATCACCGACACTATATTTTGCATTCATACCCTCAACCTTAATCTCGCTAAGTGTAGGAGCTTCGGGAGCTTCTTCACCTGGGTTAATGATAATGGAATAGAGGTAAAGGTCGCCTATTGAAAGGAGAGTAACCTCTGTTTCCTCTGCATAATGTTGAGAAAGCTTATTAGCACTTGAACCAACACCGTTAAGTGTGAAATGATTGTAACCTGGATAGGATTCAACAGTAACCGTTGTTCCCGCGGGGACTGTGAACTTAATGAACGCGCCTGTTTTCATATTGAGAGCATTTGCATTAGAGTTCCAAGCTACGTTGCCGTTTTCTGCACTGATGAGAAGTCCATCCCATTCGTGCGTTGTGCCTGTTGCGATAGTTGTTGTTGTATCAAATGTGTGAGATGTTCCTGTTATACTTGTTTCACCGTTAAAGTAGTAGCAATCTCTATCATCAACCTTAACCTCTGTTGAATTAGGATCCCAAGAATCATCATATTGCACTTTGCCGTTTACTGTTCCAAAAATAACTGCCAAGTCAAGATATTTAGCCGCTTCTTCAGCTGTGAGCATTCTCATACCCGCAACATCTTCTGCGATAGCACCGTCACCTGTATTGTTGTATTCAACGAACTGAACTGTTTCGGCAGTGGGAAGCACTCCACTCATAGAAGTATAACGTGGGTCTACCGCTTTTCCATCACTACCAAGAGCGCCATATCCTACAGTAGAAATATGTCCGCCGATTTCAGAATTGATAACCGCAACCGCCGCATATGCGCCCCAAGGACGTCCGATAGCCTGTTTTGTTGTAACGCCTTCATCTGCTGTGAACTTACATCCATCAAAGATTGCACCGTAAACGATGGCATCTTTTTCACCCTTGTTAGAGCCCTTAAACGCTGTAAGGTAACCTGCTGTTCCATTGTCATCCTTATCTACATCAATTGTATGGATTGTACAATTCTTAAAGTATGTTGTATTATTTGTACCGAAAACGAAATCGGTATAACCTGAAATAAATACGTTTTCAAAGTACTGACGACCTGTGAAAAGTTCAAGTGTATCCTGAATACCAAGAAGTCTTGAATTCTTCATAATAAATCTGTCAGACTGAACGAGAAGAGCAAGCGCTCTTTCAATAGCAAGTTTTCCTTCTTGCATTCTTTCCTTGCTATTCCAGTAGTTAGAAATAGTAATATTTTCAATTACACAGTTAACAGCAGCATCTCTAATAGCAACTGTTGCTGTGGAGTCTGTTATATGTGCAAATCCACCTGCGTCAACCTGACCGTAAATGGCATCCCATTCGATTGTTGTCTTGTCTGCACCTGCACCACGGATAGTGAGGTTAGGAATTGTAATTTCAAGTTTTTCTGTGAAAAGTCCTTCACCAATTACTAAGAGCTTTTGCTCTGCAGCAGGAACTCTTGCAAGATAATCAAGAGCCTGTTGAACTGTTGCAAACATATTATATCCATCAACAACAGCACCGATTGTTCCGTTATATCCCTTTTCAACTTTAACTTGATTGCCCTCTGCAATAGCAGTATCAACAACGTAAACAACAGCAGTTACTTCAACGCCAGAAGCAGAAATAGTAAGTGCCTTTGTTCCTGCAGTAGTGGAATCAAATCCTGATACTTCATAATCAGAAACTATGAATTTAAGAGATTTTTCACCACATGTAGCAACTACGATAACTGAAAGACCTTTTTTATTAAAGGTTTCATCAATTTTATAAACCTCTTGGAAGCTATGGTTGTAATAAACACCATTACCCGCTGCAGAGTTCGTAGCAAGCTTCTCAATAGCATCAAAACCAAGTTCTATGCTTGTGGGAGCATAAACGTCAACATAATATGTAATGGGTGAATAATTCTTGTATGTGATTTTTACAGGATATGTTCCGGAGGTTGTCATATCAACTGCACTTGTATCGATAGAAACGTTGGCAAGAGGAAGAGTTTCTGTCTTACCATTTGCATATGTCGCGTTAAGGTGAACTCCTGTTGTGTCAAGTGTTTCACCAACAATATATTCTGTCTTGCCGTCAGAAACAAGCTCAAAGCCACTTTCTTCGGATGTAGCTACTGTGCAAGCAAGATGAAAATAATAATAGTATTGTGTTCCATCATTTTTACCACGAGTGATTATCCAATCACCCTCGGTAACGTCAATTTCAATCTTTACAGCACCTGTATTAGAAAAAGCATAATCATATGTTTTTCCATCAGGGTCAGTTACCTTAGTAAACTGATCTGTCGTAATACTACTAGAACCGTTTTCAACAATGAAAGTAAGCTTTCCTGTACCAGGAACAGAAATTCGAATATAATCGGTTTTGGTAGCAATTCTAACTGAATTTGTATATTCAATGCCTTCAAATATTTTAGTTCTTGCTCTCAATTCAGTGCCTTGAGAAACGGTAAATCTGCTACTAATCAATGGACTTGCCAGAGGATTTACCGGAGCATAATCACTAATATTCAAAGAGTATTCAACATTCTCAAACATTACGTGTCCACAAGCATCACAATCGTAGTCGCCATCTTCATCCTTATGCTCTGTGCATGCGGGGGGCTGAGGCGCGGGAACGTCTGCTCCGCAAGCGTCACATTTTAGGTCACCGTTCTCATCCTTGTGTTCATCACAAGGCTTCGGAGAAGGAGGAACCTCCGGTTGTTTAAGCTCCGCGCTACAATTGTCACAAATATAGTTTTTGTCTGCATCAACGTGCTCCGTACATTTAGTTTCGGGAGTTTTGTCACCACCGAACCAATTACAAGAAGCCAAAGCCGTCATAAGCATACAAGCTATAATCAATAATGCTAAAAACTTTTTCATAATTGTTTTCCTTTCCTGATTATATAAAATTTTCCACGCTATTGCGCAGCCAAATAATCATCAAATTTATTCTATCATTATATTTATGTTTTGACAAGAGGTTTTTATAAAATTTTAATAAATATTATTTATTATTTTAATAAACTATGTGCAATTTATACAATGTTCATTGTGATTAAATGGTTATTTTGACAGTGGAAATATATTTAAATACAAAATTCAAAAAAGATTGACAAAAAATGTGTAAAATGATATAATTATATTCCGATAAAACATCTATTTTTGAAAAGGAATTTTAAACTATGAAATCTCCAATGCTTATCGGAATTGCAGGTGGTACGGGTAGTGGAAAATCCACTTTTGCCCAGCGCTTGCTCGCACTTTTTCCTAACGATATAACAGTTATCTCCTACGATAACTACTATAAGCCTCAAGATCATCTTGAATTTGAAGAAAGAATAAAAACGAACTACGACTGCCCAGATGCGCTTGACACAGACCTTCTTGTCAAGCATCTTCGCGAACTTCAAAAGGGTGAAACAGTTGACGTGCCCAATTATGACTTTAAAATTCACACAAGAAAAGCTGAAATGACACGTCTTGCTCCCTCTCCCATCATTATCGTTGATGGAATTTTGACATTCCACGACGAGCGCCTTCGTGAAATGTTCGATATCAAAATCTTCACAGATGCCGATGCAGATGAAAGAATTTTGCGCAGACTTCGTCGTGACGTGCGCGAGCGTGGTAGGGACATTGACGGTGTTATCAGTCAGTATCTTGGCACAGTAAAGCCAATGCACGGAATTTATGTTGAGCCGACCAAAAAATATGCCGATATCATCATTAATGGTGGCAAAAACAAAACCGCGCTTGATATTGTTGCAACAAGAATTGCTAAAAGACTTGAAGAATAAAAAATAAAAAAGAGCATCGGTTGATGCTCTTTTTTATTTTGAATTATATTCAACTTCAAAATTAGAAAATCCTGAGGATTTTACGCGTGTGCCATCTGGGAGAACCCAATGTGCTTCAACACCTTCAAGGGACTCAACAAGTGCCCTGCCATCTTCCAAAGGCATACAGAAAAGTGCCGTTGAAAGACCATCTCCATCTGCAGAATTTTGGCAAATTACCGAAACGGATACAAATCCAACTGCTGGCATAAGTGTATCCTTATCAATAATGTGATGATATTCCTTGCCATCAACAAGGTAGTATCTTTGATATGAACCACTTGTAACTATAGTTTCACCTGCAAGTCCAATATAAGCAAGGTATGGTTCATCATCGTCATCAAACGGAGTTTCGATACCCGCCAACCACTTATCGCCATTACCCTTAAGACCAACTGTGCGAATATTTCCACCAACGTTTATAACATAACCTGTAATGCCTTGTTGCTCAAGCATTTGCGCTACCATCTCAACGGCATATCCCTTTCCAATAGCGCCCACATCAAGTGTCATTTTGGGGTCAGAAATATAAACCGTATTGTTTTCTTCGTCAATAATCAAATTATTAATGTCGGTGTGTTGCGCCGCCGCCTCAAGCTCTTCCATGGGAGGAAGCTCTCCAACACCATAGTTATCTTCTGCCGCCGAACGGTAGTCGTGCCAAATTGAAAGCACACTTCCCATTGCGATATTCATTTCACCATTAGTTTTATTATACAGTTCCTTTGCATAAAGGAGCATATCAATAATTTTTCTATCAACAGTAACCACTTTGTGCTCACCGTTATAGAGTTTATTTATTGTGCGAATATTATTTATTCCCTCATATGAATTATAGATATCAAAAAGCTTGTGATATTCCTCAAGTGTAGCAAATACGCTCTGTGCTACCTTGTTAAAATCATCTCCACTTTTTTCGTATCCCTCTATTGTACTAACTGTATCAAAATAATCAAATGAGTTTGCTCTATATCTTGTGAGTTCATTTTGCACTTCTTCGTCATCACGAATAAGCAAAACTGTAACTAATGCACCCACCACTAAAAGCAATGCACACAAGGTGAAAATAATATGATTTTTCTTCATCATTACCTCAAGTTATTCATAATTTAAGAAAAGGGAGGATATCCTCCCTTTTCATTTATGCAAAATTTAAATTATCTTGCGTTTGTAGCAGCCTTAGCAACTACTGCATTGATACCACCAATAGAGATTGTGCATCCTGCTGTCTGAAGGTCTGTACCAAGTTCAAGACCTGCGATTTCAGTAGCTGTCTTACCCAATACGTAGTTTGAGTAAATAGCGGACTGCTTGTACCATTCGTAGCTCTTACCGTCGCCGTTCTTGTCAACCTTAGCAGCTTCCATGCCGTAGTTTTCTTTGAGCTCTCTCTTAGACTGAAGAATGCCTTCGCCCTTACCAACAGATCTGCTCTTTACTTCGCCTGCTGCATTAACAACAACCTGAGGCTGCAATGCGTCATTAAGTGTAGCAAGAACCTTGCCATCTGCAACTACTGCTGCTGCAAATTCGATGTTCATCTTGATTGTGTAGCCGCCTTCTTCAGCAACTGTAGAACCATCGTTTGCGTTGTTAACAGCGATACCAAGTGTGAATGTATCAGCTGTCTTGAATGTTGTAGCCTGAGAATCCTTGCAAGCCTTTACAACTGCATCTCTGAATTCTTCGATGGAGATTGTGCAACCAGCATCAAGAAGATCCTTTTCGTCAGCGATGATGTAGCCATTTTCCATTCTCTGAGTCTTCATGTTTCTAACGTCGTTAACAGTCTTACCAACTACCCAAGCTTCGAATGCCTTAGCCTGTTCGAACCATTCTTTAACTGTTGCGTTACCAACGAGAGAATGACCGTGAGCAGCCATGCCGTAATCGTTACCAAGTTCCATCTTTGTCTTGAGGTTAGTAAATGTTACTTCCTCTGCATCTTCTTCTACTTTATACTTGTTCTGAACTGTGTCGATGCGGCAAGCAACGATTTTACCTGCTTCATCAAGAACTACTGTAGCAACTGTAGCATTGATCTGAGCATTTGTCAAATCACCGAACTTAACGCCCATACCGAGCTTGTATTCTTTCTGAGGTACTTCTTCAACGGGCTTTTTACCAGTAAGAAGAACAACACCAAGAACAACTGCAACTACGAGCACTACTGCAACTGCAGCGATAATTAAAACCTTTTTGTTTTTCATTGTCAAAAAACTCCTTCTAAATATTTTTTCGGCTTTAGCCACTCTTTATTATACCAAATTTTTCATATTTGTCAATAACATTTGAAAATATTAATTGTTTTTTTACATTTATATCTTTATTTTTTCTAATCTTTTATGCAATAATGCACCACAAAGGCCAATAAATATGCCCGCGATAGTTCCTGTTATCGATAAAACTATCAAATAATATCCGATTTCAGTGGTGTGCATCAGCAAAATTGCAACTAATATTTGCCCCACATTGTGCATTATAGCTCCTGCTACGCTAACACCAATTGTTGATAAAAAATCAAGCTTTTTTAGTATACCCATTACAGTAAGACTTAATACAGCTCCTGCCAAACTATACCAAAACATTGTAATATTTCCAAAAAGAATAGTAACTATCATAAGTCTAACTAAGGACACAACTGTAGCGTCTTTAATTCCAAAACGATAGAGTATAATAATGATAATGATATTGGGCAATCCCATTTTAATTCCTGGAACTGCAGTAAAAATTGGCGGAAGAAGCATCTCCACATAGGACAAGAGAAGTGCAAGAGAGGCAAAAAGCGCCAAAAAAGTTATTTTTTTAGTTCTTAAAGCATTTTTTCTCACGTTTTTATCTCCTACGATACAACATCAATTTCATTGTCTTTGCCGCCCTTGTCATCACTTTCTATTGAAACAACAACTTTGTTGGGCAAACAAATGATACTTGCTCCGCTATACTTTATTGGTCTGTGAGAGGAACATATTCCGTCAGGACAACTTGCATCCTTTACATAAGCTGTTCCGTTTTCAATAACCAAAATATTATAACCGTTTTCGGTCTTTATTTCAACTGTCCTATTCTGCTCAAGAGAATATTCACCATAAAACTTGCCGTCAACAGTTACCTTCACAATATTTCCCTCTTTTCTAAAAAGAAGGACGCAACCTCCTATGATAGCAATCACCAATAGCAGAGCTACGATGAAAATTATATCGTTTTTAATCTTTTGGGTACTACCCTTCTCTGCCATAATGACACCTCGCTTTCGGTTTTATATTTTTAAAAAACAATTATTTGTTTTTGGGGCGGCAAAATGCCGCCCCTATGATTTTTATTGAATAAAGTTTACGTCCTTAAGACATTTTGTAGGACACGCTGCTGCACATGCGCCGCAATGTGTACATTTTTCGTAATCAACGATAGCGTTATTATCGATAACTGTAATAGCACCGTTAGGACATGTCTTTTCGCACTTCTTACAACCGATACAAGCATTTGCACAATGCTTACGAGCATCAGCGCCCTTTTCCTTGTTAGAGCAGAAATTAGCAACAACTGCATCTTTAGGAATCATAGAAATAATGTGCTTAGGACAAGTTTTAGCACATGCACCACAACCGATACAAGCTCTGGGATCAACGTGAGCAATACCATCCTTCAAGCAGATAGCATCTGCAGGACATACGCTTACACAGTCGCCACAACCGATACAGCCATAGATACAAGAGCCACAACCACCGAAAATCATATTTTCAGCTACGCAATTCTGAATACCATCGTAAACAGCCTTGGGAGATGTTGCTCCACTAACACCATTACAATGAACAAATGCTACTCTAGGAGCAGCTGCTTCAGCTTCAACACCGAGAATTTCGGAAAGAGCCGCAACAGTATCTGCACCACCGGGGATACAAAGGTTAGGAACCGCTCTGCCTTCAGCTACTGCCTTAGCATAGTCATCACAACCCTTAAATCCACACGCACCACAGTTAGCACCGGGGAGCGCACCTCTTACTGCCTTTACCTTGGGATCGTCTTCAATACCAAAGAAATGTGTAAAGAGAGCGAGCAATACACCAAGAACAAGGCCTACACCTGCTACTACAAGAAAGGCAGTCAATACACTAGTCAACATATCTATACCCTCCTAATTTTAAGCAAAAAGTTTTTCAACGATTCCTGCAAAGCCCATAAATGCAAGAGACAAGAAGGATGCAGCTACGAGTGTAATTGCAACGCCTCTGAAGGGCTTTGGAACCTGTGTTTCATCAATTCTGGAACGAATTCCTGAGAAAAGAACCATCGCAAGAAGGAATCCAATACCTACGCCAAGTGAACTTACCATAGATTCAAGGAATGTATAACCATCATTGATATTGTTAATAGCAACACCAAGCACTGCACAGTTTGTTGTAATCAAAGGAAGATATACACCAAGTCCTGCGTGAAGTGAAGGAATGAATTTTTTAAGAACGATTTCAAGCATCTGAACAAGAGATGCAATGATAACGATAAATACAATAGTCTGCATATATCCAAGACCGTTGGGGTCGAGAATATACTTTTGAATTGGCCAAGTTGCAGCAGTTGCAAGAAGCATAACAACAGTAACAGCAACACCCATACCGGATGCCTGGTCTATCTTTTTAGATACACCAAGGAAGGGGCAGATACCAAGGAATCTAACCAAAACGTAGTTGTTAACCAATACGGCAGACAACAAAATTACGAGCATACTTTTAATAGCTTCCATTTATGCTTCCTCCTTTTCTCCGCCACAAGCGGCAGGATTACAATGAGCACGTGAAGGACAGCCTTCGCAAGAGAATGATCTCTTCTTGGGTGCTGCTCCATTTGTAACAACGTAAACAACGGCAATAAGAAGACCGTAAACAAGCAAGCCACCAGGTGCTTTTGAAAGGAAAGCAATCTTATATGGCTCAAGGAAAGGAATTGCAGTTCCTGCAAATGACGCAGAACCCAAAACCTCACGAACCACTGCCATAGAAACTAAGGCAAGTGTAAATCCGATACCCATACCAACGCCGTCAAGTGCGCTCTTTCCAACTGTGTTCTTACCTGCAAACATCTCGGCTCTACCAAGAATGATACAGTTAACAACTATAAGAGGAAGATATACACCAAGCATTTTGTCAAGGTCGGGCAAGAACGCCTGAACAACCATCTGAACGATAGTAACAAAGCCCGCGATGATTACGATATAAGAAGGAATACGAACACTGTCAGGAATAACCTTACGAAGTGCAGAAATGAGCATATTTGAGCAGATAAGAACTATCATAGCCGCAATACCCATACCAAATGCGCCGAACACGTTATTTGTTACGGCAAGAGTAGGACATGTGCCAAGAACAAGCACGAATACAGGGTTTTCTTTAAGAATACCCTTTGTTATAACAGAGAGATTGTTATTCTTACTCATTAGTTAGCACCTCCTTCGAAAATTGCAACTGCCTTAAAGGCATTCTTTATAGCGGAATGATAACCATCAGTTGTGTAGGTTGAACCTGCAATGATGATATCTTTGTAGTTATTTTGTGTCTTGCCAGCAAACTGACCATAGAATTCTTCATCAGCACAAGCTGAACCGAATCCATTTGTTTCGCTCTGGTAAACTGTATAACAGTCAACAATTGTACCGTCAGCAGTAATAGAAACTCTAATTTGGATATATTCACGAGAAGCACCGTAGTGAGAATCACCATTGATACCAAATCCTGCGCCTTCAACTTCAATTACATAAACGCCGGCGTTTGTAACCTTTGCGGACTTAATTCTCTTAGAAAGTCCTGTGAATTCAGAAAGATTAAGTTCAGTAAATGTTGTTTCTTTGATTGTTGCAATTGCATTTGCTGCTACTTCATTTGCTTCACCAACAACGTTGCCCTCAGCATCAACACCAACAAATGTTTCACCAATCACTACAACATGGCCTTCACCTGTCTTTGCAACGTAGATAGCATCAACGCCTTCAACTACTTCGGTGAAGAAATGTTTGTCGAATTCAACGCCCTCTGTACCGAGTGCTGCATTGAGATTGTCATTAAGAATTTGTGCGGGATCACGAAGGTCAACTTCGCCACCACCGAGAATAAGGGCGGCATTAAGTGTGTCTTTAACAACTGCACGATATGCCTTTGTGGAAACTGTACAACCAGAAACTGTGTCAACACTATCAATTGTTGAAGCATCAGCGCCGTTGTAATGTCCCTTGCCATCAAGAGCAGGAAGATGGTCTGCACCGTAACCTGAGGACTCTACGTTAGTAATAATCTTTGTACCTGTAACCTTGCCGTCAGCAGAAACACCGATCATTGCAACGTTGCCGGGATTAAATCCGGCAAATTCCACTTGGAATACATAACCACCATTGCTTGCCTTATGCACTTCCTTAATAGTAGCAGGAAGAGTATAAGAACTTGTGTCCATCTTTTCGAATGTACCACCCTCAGGCATTACTTCAAGAAGCGCACCGCTTGCAGCTGCCTGTTGTCTTTCGAGAATGATTGGGTTTGTAATTTCAAAACAAACCGCAAGTGCAATAGAAACTATCGCACAAATAGCAAAGAGTGTAAGAATACTTTTCAAATGCTTTTTCATGCCTTCTTACCTCCAAATACCTTATGTGCTGTAAACTTATCAATATAGGGTGTAAGTATATTCATAATAAGTATCGCAAAGGAAACGCCCTCAATATAAGTTCCAAAATATCTGATAAGGAATGTCAAAAGACCGCATCCAACACCAAAGATTACTTTACCCCAAGGAGTAACAGGGCTTGTTACGTAGTCGGTAGCCATAAATACTGCACCGAGAATAAGTCCACCTGAAAGTGTAAGAGCCAACGCCTTCATTGCATCGCCTTCCATAAGGAAAGAGAATACGAAAACGCTACCGATAAATGTTACGGGAATCTGCCATGTAATAACGCGTTTAACAAGGAGATAAAGGAATCCCAAAAGCAAAGCAATAATGCAAGTTTCACCTATAGTACCACCGTGTGTTCCAAAGAAGAGGTCCATAAGTCCAACTGTTTCACCCTCTGCAAAGCGTGCCAAAGGTGTAGCACCAGTAACTGTATCAGCCAATATGGGTTGAGCTGCCTTACCTACGCTTGCGAAAGATACAAGCATAAATACTCTTGCTGTGATAGCGGGATTAACTACGTTATAGCCAAGTCCACCAAACAAGCATTTTACAATAATGATTGCAAATGCAGAACCCACAACACATTGCCATACAGGAATATTTGCAGGGAGATTAAGTGCAAGAAGCAATCCTGTTACAGCCGCGCTGTAATCACCGATTGTCTGCTCTTTTTTAACGATATAATTAAACAATGCTTCAAGACCAACACAGCTCGCAACGCAAACAGCAATAACGAGGAGTGCGCGAAGTCCGAAGATTGCAACACCTGCGCCTGCGGCAGGAACAAGTGCAACAAAAACGTCACGCATAATTTGTGATGTGCTTCTTCCACAGTGAATATGGGGAGAAACGGACATATGCAACATTTTATTCATTATTTAGTTGCCTCCTTTGCTTTGTTCTTCTTGCAAAAACATTTTTGCAAGCTTATTAGTCTGTACCAAGGGGCGATGCGCAGGGCAAAGATATGAGCAGCTTCCACACTCCATACATACATTTACCATAAGCTTTTGAAGAAGCTCAGCATCTTTCTGCTTATATGCTTTTTCAATAGCTGCAGGTGCAAGACCCAAAGGACAGTTATTTGTACATTTACCACAACGAATACAAGCTGTTTCTTTTGGGAAACGAGTTTGCTCTTCAGAAAGAGCAAGTACCGCATTTGTTGTTTTAGTAACGGGTGTATCAAGAGAAGGAACGGATATACCCATCATAGGGCCACCAACTACAACCTTTTGAGGTTCTTCTACAAATCCACCACAGAATTCAATAAGCTCTGCAAGTGATACACCGATGGGTGCAAGAACGCACTGAGGATTTTTAACACACGCACCGTCAACAGTAACAAATCTGTGTGTAAGAGGTTCACCTGTCTTAAGATAGTGACCAATAGTAGCAACTGTAGTTACGTTTGTAACAAGGCAACCAAGATCTATTGGGTGCTGTTCTGCAGAAAGAACCTTGCCAAGTGTGTGGTAAATAATTGCCTCTTCACTTCCGTGTGAGTAGGTAGAGGGGAATGCCATTACTTCTGAACCAAGAATGTGAGAAGCAACTTCCTCCATTTTTGCATTAGCATCTTTTTTATTATCGCCAACGCCGATAATGATGCGCTTGATACCAAAATAATTTTGATATGCTTTAAGAGCGTATTCAATATCCCCTGCTCTTTCGTTCATTGTGTGATCATCACTTGTGATAAAGGGCTCACACTCTGTACCATTAACGATAAGAACTTCAACTTTTTCGAAATCAACGTCAAACTTACGATGTGTTGGGAATCCAGCACCTCCAAGACCAACTACTCCGCTATTCAAAATAGCTGCAAGAAGTTCTTCGCGTGTGTTCACAGCGGGTGCTTCAAATTCTTCGCGAACCATCTCGCCATCGGATGTGATTACAACTGCAGGTACTGTTTTACCAGATACAGTAACGTAATCGGCGAGTTTTGTTACCTTACCGGAAACGCTCGCATAAATAGGAGATGATAATTCTCCATTAGCCTCAGCAATTAATGTTCCAACCTTAACAAGATCACCCATTTTAACAACAGGTTTAGCCGGCTCACCAATGTGCATCTGCATAGGAAGAGTAACGACTTTAGCATCACCCATAGTTGCAGAAGGAGTGCCTGCGGTATTCTTTCTCATTGGAACGGGAATGCTATTCATAAAAAAAGACATACACAATCCTACCTTTCGTTTATATTTAAATGCTTTTTTATTTTATAATCAAGGTTCACAAAACCATAAATTATCATTTTATTATATCACGGCAAATTTTATTTGTCAATAAAAAAGTATATATTGATAATATTTTAATAAATTTCATAAAAAATGGTACAACTTTATAAAGAAAAATTAAAATAAATATTGACAAAATTCGCGCAACAAACTATAATAAGTTGAATTTATATTTTAGGAGAAATAAAAATGCATACACTTCACGACATTTCCCAAATAGTTATTCCAGCTATAGTTTTTATTCTTGAATTAATGGGTGTTTTCATTGTCTTTTGGACTTGCATTAAAGCTTTTGGAGAATACATCCAAAACACATTCATGAGAAAACACAATAGAATTCAAACTCACCTTGCAAAAGGTCTTGCAACAGGTCTTGAATTTAAGCTCGGCGCAGAAATACTTAAAACACTCATCGTTCACGACCTTGATGAGTTGTTGGTTCTTGGAGCAGTGTTTGCTTTGAGAGCGCTTATGAGCATCCTTATTCACTTTGAATTGAAACATACTCACGATTCGGAAAAAGATGACTAATAAACCAACAAAATAAAAAACAGGGAGATTAACTGCTCCCTGCTTTTTTATTGTTAAAATTATCATCATCATTTAATATTTTTCTTGTTTTTTATCTAAAAAAACAAAATTTGTTTTTTGTTAAAAAAGTAACGAAATTATATTGACTTTTTAATTCTATTGTAATATAATATATCGGTGTGCGAACACAATAAATTGATAACAATTTTACTTTAAATAAATAAAAGAGGTAGAAAAATGTACAAAATTCTCAGAAAAAAAGTCCTCAATCCAACAGTAACACTCATGGACGTTGAGGCACCCCTCGTTGCTAAAAAAGCAGAACCCGGTCAGTTTATCATTCTTCGTGTTGACGAGAATGGTGAAAGAATCCCTTTAACAGTTGCAGATTTCGACCGCGAGGCAGGAACAATTACAATTATTTTCCAGATTGTTGGTTCAACAACAGAAAAGCTCAACCGTCTTGAAGAAGGCGACTACATTCACGACTTCGTAGGCCCTCTTGGAGTTCCCTCTCATACAGATGGACTTAAAAAGGTTGCAGTAGTTGGTGGTGGCGTTGGTTGTGCTATCGCATACCCTATCGCAAAGAAGCTTCACGCACTTGGTGCAGAGGTTCACTCTATTATCGGTTTTAGAAACAAAGATCTTGTTATCCTTGAAGACGAATTTGCAGCAGCAAGTGACGTTCTTGAAGTCATGACAGATGACGGTTCTCACGGAACAAAGGGTCTTGTTACAAACGCTCTTCTCGGTCTTATCGAAGAAGGTCACAATTACGATGAAGTAATCGCAATCGGTCCCCTTGTAATGATGAAGTTCGTTTGCAAGCTCACAAAGGAATACAATATTCCCACAGTAGTTTCTATGAACCCCATTATGATTGATGGTACAGGTATGTGCGGCGGTTGTCGTCTTACTGTTGGTGGTCAGACAAAGTTTGCATGTGTTGACGGTCCCGACTTCGACGGTCACCTTGTTGATTTCGATGAAGCAATCGAACGTTCAACAATGTATAAGGGCTTTGAAAGACAGAAGCACGAAGAAACATGCAATCTTTTGAACAAGGAGGTACAGTAAAATGGCTAATATGAGTCTTAAAAAGAACGAAATGCCCGTTCAGGACCCAATGGTCCGTAACGGTAACTTCCTTGAGGTTGCTCTTGGTTATACAGAGGAGCAGGCAGTAAACGAAGCGGAAAGATGCCTTAACTGTAAGAATAAACCCTGTGTAGGCGGTTGTCCTGTTGCTATTGATATTCCCGCATTCATTATGAAGATAAAAGAGAGAGATTTTGAAGGCGCATACCAGATCATCTCTCAAAGCTCTGCCCTTCCCGCAGTTTGTGGACGTGTTTGTCCCCAGGAAACACAGTGCGAATGCAAGTGTGTAAGAGGTATTAAGGGTGAACCCGTTGCTATCGGCCGTCTTGAAAGATTCGTTGCTGACTGGCACAATGCTCATTCAACAGAAAAGCCAGAAGCTCCCGTATCCAACGGACACAAATGCGCAATCATCGGTGCAGGTCCTTCAGGTCTTACATGTGCTGGTGACCTTGCAAGACTTGGTTACGAAGTAACAATTTTTGAAGCTCTCCACTTGGCAGGCGGCGTACTTGTTTACGGTATCCCCGAATTCCGTCTTCCTAAGAAGATTGTTCAAAGAGAAATCGAAAACCTTCAGGCAATGGGCGTTAAGGTTGAAACAAACGTTGTTGTTGGTAGAACAATTGAAGTTGACGAACTCTTCGCTATGGGTTATGAAGCAATCTTCATCGGCTCAGGTGCAGGTCTTCCCAACTTTATGAATATTCCCGGCGAAAACCTTAAGGGCGTTTACTCTGCAAATGAATTTTTGACAAGAGTTAACCTTATGAAGGCTTACCTTCCTGGCTCCGATACACCTATTAAGGATTCAAAGAACGTTGCAATCGTTGGTGGTGGTAACGTTGCTATGGACGCAGCTCGTTCTGCAAAGCGTCTTGGCGCAGAAAACGTTTATATCGTTTACCGTCGTGGTATGGAAGAACTTCCTGCTCGTAAGGAAGAGGTTGAACACGCTGAAGAAGAAGGCATCATCTTTAAGACACTCACAAATCCCATTGAAGTACTTGGTGACGAGCATAAGTTCGTAACAGGAATCAAGTGCGTTGAGATGGAACTCGGTGAGCCCGATGCTTCTGGCAGACGTCGTCCCATGGTTAAACCCGATTCCGAATTCGTTCTTGACGTTGACTGTGTAATCATGTCCATAGGTACTAGCCCCAATCCCCTTATTAGAAACACAACAAAGGGTCTTGAAACAAATAAATGGGGTTGCTTTATCGCAGACGAAAACGGCCTTACATCTCGTGAAGGCGTTTACGCAGGCGGTGACGCCGTAACAGGTGCTGCAACAGTTATCCTTGCAATGGGCGCTGGTAAAACAGCTGCAAAAGCAATGGATGAGTACATTAAGAGCAAATAATTTAATGTATATACATAAAACTCCCGACAGAAATTCCGTCGGGAGTTTTGATTTTCCATAAAAACACCAAGCAACCATCGGTTGAGGGTTAATTCTCTGTTTGGTTGAGCAAATTAAAACTTTTTCAACCGTTGTTATCTTCACTTTGCAGATTTGGGGTGATATAATGATACCGTCGGATGGTATAAATCACCCAACAAAAAAACAATAACAATCAAAAAGGAGTTTTAATTATGAACACAACTTTAGGGAAAAGAATTGCAGCTCTACGCCACAAAAAGCAGATGAAGCAAGACGAGCTTGCCGAAAAGCTCGGTATAAGCTCTCAAGCTGTAAGCAAATGGGAGAACGATCAAACCTGCCCCGATATTTCTTTGCTCCCGCTTCTTGCAAAAACACTCAGTATAAGCACCGACGAGCTGCTCACGGGCAAAAAAGAGGAAGCCCAGGCGGTTAGAATGTTACCTGAAAACGAGAGAAAGAAAATTGAGGATATGTTGCTCCGTATAATGATAACCGGTAAGGGCGGCGACGTGGTGCGCGTAAATCTCCCCCTTGCCATAATTAAGGTTATATTAGATAGTGGGCTAAATATGTCATATCTTTCAAAAAACGAGGCTCTGAAAAATATAGACCTTAATGTGATTTTGAATATGGCAAATCAAGGTGCAATCGGCAATATTATAGATATTGAAGACGCAAACGGCGATATTATTCAAATGTTTGTGGAATAAAATATGAGGATAAAGAAAAATAATCACACCGTTTTTCTTTCCCCCACACGATTGATTCTTAACAATTTCACAGCAGGGATTATTCGCAGAAAACTAAAAAAAGACGGAATAAACGTAACAAAGAAACAAATCCTTCCTATTATAAAGGAAATTAAACGGTACAAAAAGCGCAATTCTAATTGGATTTTTGCAGAAATAAACAAAAAAAAACGGCACCTATATAAGCTGGAGGATATAAAATCCGACAAATTCTAACACAAATACACAAACTCCCGATGAAAAAATTCGTCGGGATTTTTTACATAATTATTTCATATTTAAAAAACTGTTCTTGAAATTCTATTTGTTTGATTATTTCTTCTTTTGTATAATGTGTATCTTCAGGAGCTACTATCCATTTATCTTCTATGTCATTAAGGCGATGAACAATCGCTATAATTTTGCCCGTATATTCATTTATCGGCTCATCAATTCCCAAAATATACGCATCTTGCTCCTCACCGTCAGGGGCAATAATGCCCTCCACATAACCGTAATTTATGGGATAAACCATATCATCATAATTGGGATGATTACTTCCAAGCGGTCTATCAACTATAACCTTTACAATTTTACCTAACATAATATCTCCTAATTATTCTTCACAATACAACTCATCAAATTGCCATTTTAGTGGGTTTTCGTGGATGTATTTTGATATTTCTTCGTAATCACTATAATTTCTAATGATATGTTCATACGAACGAGCTTGCCAAATATTATATCCATACTCTTTGTTACAAAAACGCTTAAAGGTTGATATGAATTTTGAGTATTCACTATTCGCTTTAGTTGTAGGGACAGGGGTCCTCGACTGTCCGTCCATTCGAATATAGATTATTAAATGTATGTGATTTGGCATTATAACATAGTCCGTAATTGTTATATGATTATAAAAATCATTCAACTGCTTTATATATTTCTCCGCTATTCGCCCGTATTCTGTCAATTTCACGTACGGACAGTCGAGGACGCCTGTCCCTACAATCGAGGAAAGCAAGCACTCTCTATGCTGTACACATATCGTTATGAAATATATTGCAGTATCATTATAATCAAACTCTTTTAAACGGGTGCTTTTTCTTTTGGGTAATGTATTTCCACCACTCATAATTCAAGTAACCTCTCCCTATCAAAGTCGATATGCATCATGATATGACCGATATTGCCCTCACCTGCGTAGAGAGTGGGATCAAAGAAATTGTGGTTGAAATCAGACCAATAGAGAATGTTTTCATCACCCTTGATTTCAACATCTTTATTGAGTCTGCCAATGTAAACTTCAACGTATTCTTGCGCCATATGATAGGTGAAATCCATAAGGTGTGTTAATTTTATATCCTCTTTTGTTATCGCAGTTTCTTCAAAAAGCTCGCGATATGCGGCATCATATCCGTTTTCATTCTTTTCAATTTTTCCGCCGACAAAATTCGAAAGACCTTTATAAGGGTCTTTAATCCTATTACACATAAGCATTTTGTCCGCCTCTTTATCAAAAACCACGATAACGTTGTAACCCTTCATATTTTTGCTCCTTAAAATTTGTTAAATTAATTATACCATACATAAACAAAAGATACAAGAAAAAGTTATGGGGACTTACACAAGTCCCCATATTTTTGTATTATTTTCTCTTATTATAGATTGCTCTGAATTCTTCAACTGCGCTTCTGAAATCTTCGATTGCGCCGTTAACAACCTCAGGATCTCTCATATCAATTCCTGCAACAAGGAGTGAATCAAGAGGTGACTTTGAGCCGCCACACTTAAGGAAATCAATGTACTGATTTACATAAGCCGCGCCCTCATTTTCAATTCTCTTAACGATGGCAGAAGCCGCGCTAATGCAAGTTGCGTACTTATAAACATAGAAACTTGAATAGAAGTGAGGAATTCTCATCCATTCCATAGAAATCTGCTTGTCAACTGCAACATCCTTGCCAAAATACTTCTTAACGAGTTTGTAGTAGTGCTTATTAACCACGTCAGCAGTAAGAGGAGTTCCCTTTTCGCTCATCGCGTGCATATCACGTTCAAATTCAGCAAACATAGTTTGACGATAAAGTGTTCCCTTATACGTTTCCATCAACTGATTGAGGATATAGAGCTTTTCGTTATCGTCAGTGCATTCACGGAGCTTTCTATGGAACAACAAAAGTTCGTTAACAGTAGAAGCAACCTCTGCTACGAAAATTGTGTAACTTGAATTGTGGGGCTCGTTGTAGTGAGTTGAGAACCAAGTGTGCATTGAGTGTCCTGCTTCGTGAGCAAGAGTGGATACGTCATCAAGAGTTTCTTTGTAGTTAAGAAGGATATATGGTTCTGTATCAGGTGTACCTGAACTAAACGCGCCACCTCTCTTACCACGGCTAGGATATACGTCAACCCAACCCTTTTCTGTAAGACCTGCTTTGAGTGCATTGTAGTATTCATCACCATAAATCTTAACGGTTTCAAGAACCTCTTCAACTGCTTCATCGTATGTGTAAACTCTGTCAAGTTCACCAATAAGAGGAGCATAAACATCATACAAGTGAAGTTTCTGCACGCCAAGAACCTCTGCTTTGAGTGCATAGTAATCATAAAGCGCAGGAAGACCTGTGTGAACACAGTTAATAAGGTTGTTATAAATATCGGGAGTTACTTCATCACGGAATGTGGATGCAGTAATGGAATTCTTATATCCTCTAACTTTTGCAAGAGTACCTCTTTCACGCACCATAGCATTGAATGTTGTTGCAAATGTATTGCCAAACTGAGCGTATGTTTCATAGAGCTTTCTGAAAGCCGCTTGACGCACTCTGCGGTTGCCACTCATAAGGAATGTTACATAGTTTGTATCAGTAAGTTCAACGAGTTTGCCATCTTCGTTTCTAATTTTGCCAAAACGAAGGTCGCTATTTGCAAAGATGCTTCTAATATCTCCATGTGTTCCAAAGCCGTCTTGGAGTTTGGACATAAGTTGTTCGCATTCGTCAGAGAGCATATGGGGTTTTGTTCTCATAGTTGTTTCAATCATTCTGCGGAATGTTTCAAGAGCGGGATATTCTGAGAACCAACCATTCACTGTTTCTGTATCAAGAGCAAGAAGGCGAGGAGATACAAACCAAGAAGCCGCACCCGCCTGCACAGCGAGTGAACGAACCTTTCCATTAAGCGCCTGGAAAGCGTTGTTTGAAGAATCAACTGAGAAGTTAAGAGATGCATAGCTCCAAAGCTTTTCAATGATTGCTTCAACGTCACACATCGCGCGAAGGCACGCATAAAGCCCCTCTGCACTCTTTGTCATCGTCTTTTCGTGCTTAGGAAATTCCTTAAGCATCTTTTCAACCTTGGCATAATCTTCGTAAAATGCCTTTTCGTCCGCATAAATTACGGATAAATCCCACTTATATTTAGCGGGTATGTCTTTTCTGTCTTTCATAGTTTTCTCCTTATAAAAAATAATTATAAAACCATTTTATAGCAAAACCCTTGATTTGTCAATAAAAAATCAAAGAAAAACGGCGAGTTTTTGCTCGCCGTTGTATTTTTATTCTCCCACTGATTTGGTAGTAAGCATAGTCCAAAGAAGTTTAAGTTTAGAAGGGGTTGCCATTCTTGGCTCACCCTCTCCAATAAATAACGATTTTTTGCTATCCTGTGCGGTTTTCCAATTAGGAAGTCCATCACCATTGGGATTACCCGTCTTTACAAAGTTCACAAGATAATCACTCATAAGAGATGCAATTTTTCTATCCTGCTCTTCCCAAGGACGCCAACCGTTGTCAAGTGTGTCAAACCAATACCAAAGGTCAGCAGAATGCCATGCGCCATTTGTTTCACCTGGCAAAATGCGATCAAACATCCATGTATAACTGCTCTTTTCTTGATTTTCGCACCACCCCTTAGCCATCGAGCTCATAAAGAGTGTCATCATATCGTGACTAGTTGAACCAACAAGATAATTTATCTTGTGATGCTTTTTAGCTTCAAAAAGCTCGCAACCCGTACCAACCACAAATTCTCCGTCAATGCACGGGAAACATGATGCAGGTTTTTTCAATTCCTTTTGAGTTCTCTGCCAAGCTTCAAAAAGTTTATCAGGAGCTACCCTGCGAAATTCATCGAGATTATTAGCACCACAATTTTCCATAACCGCATGCCAAAAATCAAACATTTTGTCAGCAGGAGCAGCAGAAAGAATCTTATTAACTCCACCACCACTACTCATTACTGCGCCACGGAAAAGTCCTTCTGAAAGAGGGCTCAAACAATGCTGCTGCACGCTCATTCCACCCGCACTCTGTCCCATAATTGTAATAGCTTCGGGGTCGCCACCAAACGCAGAGATATTATCTCTTATCCAATTAATTGCGCAAAGCTGGTCATAAAGACCATAGTTTCCTGTTTTTACCGCTTCGTCTCTAAGTTCAGGGAGTGTTATAAATCCCATAGGGCCTAAACGATAGTTGATTGTTACACCAATAATTCCCTTTTGTGCCCAAACAGGATCATCAAAATGCTTTTCGTGTCCACATCCACCTGTAAATCCACCGCCGTGAATATAAAAAAGAACAGGTAATTTGTCGCCCTCTTTTGCTTCCTCGGGTTTCCAAATATTAAGGAACAAACAATCCTCACTATAGTTGTAAGTTTCACCCTTGCGGAATTCCTTATAATAGAAATATTTCTTTTCATTATATTCTTCGTCATAAAAAGTGCGTGGCTGATATGAGCAATTACCATATTTTGTGGCATCATAAATGCCATCCCAAGATGTTACCTGCTTTGGATATTCCCATCTGCCAGCATTAGCATAACGAATGCCCTTGAAAGCAACAACGCCATCAAGTCGGCAAGACGTACCTTTTATTTCACCACACGGGGTATTAATAATATATTTTTCCATAATTATCTCCTTAAAACTCAAGTGGCACTCAACAGTGCCACTTGATATAATTCTTAAAAGTTAAATAATTATTCTGCCTTTTCTTCAGCCAAAGTTGTCTTTTTTTCTGACATCTTTGCACGAACCTCAGGAGTAATGTTCCAAATGAACTTGAATGCAGCCCAAGAACCAAGGATGAAAATTGCAGGAGTCAATACGCAAAGAGCCTTAAAGCCGAAAATTGTACCTGCGCTCTGTGTAACAAGCTCGGGTTTGTATCCAATCCAGTCAAGAGCGAAGAAACTAAATCCGAGACCCACTGTCTGACCTATACGACGAGAGAGGTTGAATGTACCGTAAATAGAGCCCTCAGTTCTCTTACCTGTGATATATTCATTATAGTCGATAGCTTCACCAACAAGTCCCCACTGCATCTGAATAGATACCATAGCCATACCTGAACCAATACCAAGGATAACGCCGTGAACAAGGGGATTTACTTCCATAAAGAGATGCATTGCGAAAAGAACGCCGCAAATGCCACCGCCTATAAGAAGCGAATAACGAATAAGCTTTTCAAGTCCGAGTTTCTTACACATAAAAGGCACTGCAATCATAGAACCAATCATAAAGGGTGATGACAATGCAGAACCGATTGTCTGATAAGTAACATCGTGATATACAGCAGAATACATATACATGCTAATGTTCTGAACAAGATATTGCATTGTACAGATACAAACGCCATGAACACAAAGTGCCAAGAAAGGACGATTCTTTTTAACAACATTGAAAATGTCAGTAAACTTAATATCTTCTGCTTTTGTTTCTGCAGCAACTACTGTGCGCTCTTCAGTGAGTGCATAGTGAAGCAAGCAAATTACAAATCCGATAATTGCCATAATTACGCCAGTAATCATATAACCTGTTGACTTTGTATCGCCAAACATACCGATAACTACAGGGCCTATCATACCGGGAATCATATTACCAAACATAGAACCAACACCACGAGCAGATGACAATGATGCACGCTCCGAGTCATTGGTGGACATTGCAGAAAGCAAAGAGCCCATGGGAATGTTGAACATTGTATAAGAACCCTCATAGAGAATCTTCAATGAGAACAATGCAACAAGAAGCGGAATACCATCAAGGAATGTAGGTACTGTCCAAAGAGCTATAGCTGTAATTGCAAGAAGGGGAGTTGAACGAAGAATCCAAGGACGGAATTTTCCACGCTTATTCTGACTCTTAGCAAATGCCTTATCCATAAGTGCACCCATCATCGGGTCATTAATAGCGTCCCAAATTGTCCAAATAATTGTAAGAACACCCATAACTGTGGGGTTGATGCCCAAAACGTTAGTGCAGTACATAGAGAAGATGCTTGCCATGAGTGTAAATGTCATGCATCCACCCCAGTCACCGAACATATAGCCAAACCAATGTTTCTTGGTAAGACCACCGGGCGTTTTTTGATTTTTTGCCATAAGATGATGCCTCCAAAGTTGTATTTTAATAAAAAAGCCTCTTAATGAAGCCCTTTGTTATTGTAACACACCAAAATTGTTTTGTCAACATACAATGAACAATATATTAATTCTTTGTAAATCAAAAAAATTAATAATATAATATTTTCTTATTGAAAAAGCAGAAAAAGTGTGCTATAATTATTATGTATAATTGTGTAAAGTTACTTTCGGAGATATATTTTATGAATTTAGTATTGCTAACTGCACTCGGAGTTGGTGGGGCAACTGTTATTGGCGCTCTTCTCGGCTTCGCATTCAAAAAAATATCACACAAATTCACCGATATAACACTCGGATTTGCTGCAGGCGTCATGTTGGCAGCGGCAGTGTTGGGATTGATTCTGCCATCTCTTGAATACGGAGATAAATTTGGAATCATCGTTACAGTTGTCGGTATATTCACAGGTGCATTATGCTTAAACCTTGTGGATAAACTCGTCCCCCATTTGCACAAGCTCGTGGGCGCAGATACCGAAGCACATAACAATGCCAATATTAGCAAGGTTTTGTTATTCGTTACCGCGATTGCCATACACAACTTGCCCGAAGGAATTGCGGCAGGAGTTGGTTTTGGTTCAGGCAACGAAACGCAGGCATTGCTTATAGCAGGCGGCATTGCTCTTCAAAACATTCCCGAAGGTATGGTTATTATCGCTCCAATGCTCGCAAGTGGTATCACTCCCAAAAAGACATTCATCTGTGCAGCAGCAACAGGACTTATTGAAGTCGTTGGTACAATGATAGGATTCTTCGCTGTTAGCGTAGCACAAGTTATTCTTCCCTTCTCACTTGCATTTGCAGGCGGAACAATGCTGTATGTTATAAGCGATGAAATGATTCCCGAAACTCACTCACACGGAAATGAGCGTGGTGCAACCTATGCCCTTTTAGTTGGATTTTGCATAATGCTTATTTCAGACGTTTTACTTGGATAAAAAAGACAGAGAGGTATAAAATAAATGAGAACTCTTAAACGATTATTTGCCAATATGAACTTTTTGAACCTGTTTTTTACCATTTTAGGTTCTGCTATAGTTGCCTTTGGTACTTCAATTCACGTTGACAGCGGAGCTGCCGACGGTGGTATCATCGGTCTTGCTCGTCTTATTGAGCATTTTACAGATGGAAAAATTGAAATTTGGTTTTCTTCTCTTTTGATTAATGCCTTCTGTTATCTTCTTGCATGGCGTTTGATGGACGCAAAGTTCATTCTTAACATGGGGGTTGGTACTCTTACCTATTCACTCTTCGTTGCGATTTTCGAACCCTTGCGTTTGAATTTAGGAAACTACATACTTTTGGCAACTCTTTTGGGTATGATTTTTATTGAAGTTGGTACGGGCTTGATGCTTAGATACGGAAGTGCACCCAATGGTGAACACGTTCTTTCCATGGCAATTTCTAAAAAAGGTGATTTGGACTTCGGTTGGATTCACTTTATAAAAGATTTCGTTATCATACTTCTCTTCCTCCCTATTACCGATATCGAATCAGTAATTTACTCCTTGATATTGATGACACTCACAACGCCCATTATGGACTATATCGTAACTGCCCCCAGAAAAAGCGACATTAAACGTAACGTGTCCAAGAAAAAAGGTAAGTGGATATTGATTGTCATCACAGGTCTTGTGTTGATTACACTTTTCACTGTTTCAGTAATATTCCTTAATAATGTTTACAAAGCAGACACAGAGAAAATATATGCGTATAACACCGAATATATTGAAAATGTCGAAAAACAAGAATTTGAAGATGGCATAATTGCTTATCGTCCCACAGACGAAAGTAAAATAAAAGCGGGATTGGTGTTCTATCCCGGTGGTCAGGTTGAATATACTTCTTACGAGCCACTTTTGAAAAAGTGCGCGCAGGAAGGAATTGTGTGTATTGTAATCAAAATGCCACAAAACCTTGCTATCTTTGGTATAAACAAAGGCGTTAATGCAACAAAGCTTTTCCCGGAAATTACAGATTGGTACATTGGTGGACATTCACTCGGTGGCGCTATGGCGGCATCCTGCGCTTCTCTACACGACGATATATTTAAGGGTGTTGTTCTTCTTGGCGCATATTCGATTACCGATATTTCCGATTTTGAAGTTATTTCAATCTACGGAAGCAAAGATGGTGTGCTTAATCAAAACAAATACAACAAATACAAAGATAATCTTCCCGATGGTTGCCATTATGAAATAGCTGGTGGTAATCACTCATATTTCGGAATGTATGGTGAGCAGAAAAAAGATGGTCAAGCAACCATATCTAATGCAGAGCAAATAAACCAAACTGCTGAACAAATTACTACTTTTATTCTTAACTAAAGGTGATTTATGAAAGTTCTTATAATAAATGGCAGTCCAAGAGTTAACGGAAACACGTCATTGGCTTTGGCACAGATGACAGAAATATTTAACGCAAACAATATTGAAGTTGATTACATTCAAATTGGCAACATGAATATTCGAGGTTGCATGGCTTGCGGTGCATGCCATAGCGGCAAAGAAAAATGTGTTATTGACGATATTGTAAACGAGCTTGCGCCTCGCTTTAAAGAATGTGATGGAATGGTCATTGCCTCCCCCGTATATTATGCAAACGCAAATTCTACGCTCATCGCGTGTCTTGACAGATTGTTTTATAGCACAACCTTTGACAAGCGAATGAAGGTTGGCGCATCAGTTGCAGTCGCAAGACGAGGTGGTGCATCCGCAACATTTGATCAGTTGAATAAATATTTTACTTACAGTGGAATGCCACTTGCCTCAAGCCAATATTGGAACAGTGTCCACGGTGGCGCACAGGGAGAAGCCGCGCAAGACCTTGAAGGCCTTCAAACAATGCGCACACTTGCCAACAACATGATATTTCTTATGAAAAGCATAGAACTTGGCAAAGAAAAATTCGGACTCCCCGAAAGAGAAAAACCAGAAAGAACAAGTTTTATAAGATAAAAAACAATCCCCACTCCGTTTGGAGTGGGGATTTTATTTGTATTGTTAAATTATCTTGTCAATGTTGCATGGATTTTTTCGTATGTTTCCTCTTCAAATGGAGATCCAAGACCTGCCTTTGTAAGAGCACCAACAAAACCATCTTCGGGTGTAACACCCTCAACAAGAATGGTGTAATGTTCATACGCCTCTGCCTGACCTACTTCTTCAGCAATATAGAAGATTTCTGTTGCTGCTACTGCAGAAACAGCATAGCTGATGTAGTAAACGGGATTGCTGATAGCAACCTGTCTCCAGTAATTGTAAGGATCAGCAAGCTTTGAAGAGATCCAATCAACACCACCATATTTTTCACAAATATTGGTCATAATTTCATCAAAATCTGCAGATGTATAGTTTTCAACGCTGTCAAGAGTATAAACCGTTTGTTCAAACTCGTCGATAATAGTTGCCATAATCATTACATAACATGCGTTTACAAGCTGATATGCTCTGATGCACTCATAAGCATCTGCGTTAAGAGAACTCTTGGCATGGTTGAGGAACAAGTATTCATTCGCCTGAGAATGTACTTCCAAAAGGTCATAGTTTTCAAGGTCATTATTAACAAGACTTGCGTAATAGTGTCCGATTTCGTGAACTATTGTTGTCGATGTCTGTCCGGAGCTACCAAACAAGCAGAATGGGGTTTCAGTTTCATAAAGATATGTGCAGAATGCAGTGGGATGAGATGTTCCGATATTTGAGAAGATACAGTTCTTGCTCTCAAATACATCACGCATGCTATCACCCATTGTACCCTCAAGAGAATCGAGATACATAATAAGATAATTCTTATTCATACTGTCAAACTCTGCAGTAGCGAAATTAAGGAACTGATTCTTTTTCCATTCAGTCAATTTCTTATAGTTCATGAAATTGTTGTATATAGCAGAATAATTGGGAACTACATATTGAATAACATATTCACGGAAAGCCAAAAGGTCTTCTGCCTCATAATCTCTGCTATAAACGTTTTTAGTAGCATAATCATAATAGTTATCATAGCCATAAAGAGCTGCCAACTGATTGTTCTTTGTGATTATCTGAACGTAGTAAGCCGCGCTCTTGTCGTTATAATCGTCGTCTTTTTCATTAAGATTATCAACTTCAACCTGAATAGCTTCTATTTCTTTTCTAAGCGCCATAATCTCGGGGTCATAGTCAAGAAGCGCTTGAATTTCTTCTTCTGTCCAGTCCTCAAAGAGCTGTGCAGAATATGGAGAGTTAAGATACATATCTCTGCAAACAATATTGTATTTGTCATTAAGATCCAAGAACAAATCTTGAGTATCAAGATAACGTGTTGATGCCTCTTCATCACTTGTATCGCAATAATAAACAAGAGTTGCAATAGTTCTCTGTTCAGCGAGGTGATAGAACGCATCTTCGAATTCTTCGTAAATAGCTTCTACTTCTTCATAAGTCAACTTGCCAACTGTAGGATCGTTGCCTTCGGGATCTGCCAAAGCACCTTCAAGCATTCTGTCAAGCATTGCCATTACTGATTCAAATTCTTCAGGAGTAGCAGTATATCTTGCAAGAATTTCAGCTTTAGTTGTTGAGCTTTCAGTTCTTGAAAATTTAGGTGTTTCAGGAGCGGGTTTACCCGTAGTTGTAGTAGTTGTTGTGGTGGTAGTTGTCGTTGCAGTAGTTGTTGTCGTTGTGGTTGTAGTTGTTGTGGTAGTTGTTGGATTAGGCTCATCTCCACCCTTGTTTGACACAAAAAGTGAAACGCCAACAATTGCAGCAACTAAAACTATTGCAACCGCAATTAGCACTAAAATTTTAGATTTTGATTTCATAATTTTGCCTCCTCAATCATCAAAAATCCCAATAAAATAAAAGGTTTCATAAAACTTTTATATAATTTTAACACTATTAATTTTAAAAATCAAGGGGTTTTAAAAATTTTTATTAATTATTTATTTTTTTGTTTCATTTATACAAGTTTTATGGTATAATATTATTACATATATACGAAAGGAGGGCAAATATGTTAAGAATAGATATCAAATTACCATTAAAATATACCGAAAATGACATAAAAACTAAAATTTGTTCTGTTTTTCCCATAACAAAAGAAGATATAAAGCACTTTGAAATACTAAAACTTGCCCTTGACCTTTCAAACAAAAGTGATATTTGTTATAAGGCGGCAATCGGCGTTTGCTTTGATAGTGAGCTTGAAGAAAAATTCAAGCTTCGCAAAAAAGTTGCAGTTGAAGTCCCCTCTCTTGAGTTTAAATACAAAAAATATAATACTCAAAACCTCTCACCCATTGTTATAGGTGCAGGTCCTTGTGGACTGTTTGCTGCACTCATTTTGGCAGAGGCTGGAGCTCGTCCCATTGTACTTGAGCGTGGATTGTCCATAGACGAGCGCGAAAAAGAAGTTGAGAAATTTGTGAAATTTGGTATTCTCAATCCCGAATGCAACGTGCAATTTGGTGAGGGAGGAGCAGGTACATATTCTGATGGCAAATTAAAGGTCGGCTCAAAAAATGCCTGCAAACAAAAGATACTTGACGAATTTATCTGTGCCGGCGCTACCGCCGATATTTCGTATTCTACCACTGCTCATCTCGGCACGGACAAGCTCGGCATGATTGTCAAGAACATTCGTCAAAAGATAATAAATCATGGTGGAAAATTCATTTTTGGCGCAAAATTCACCGAATTTGTATATTCGGGTGATAAGTTAACAGCCGTTAAATATATTAAAAATAATAGTGAGAATATCCTACCCTGCACCGATGTTATTTTGGCAATCGGACACAGCGCAAGGGACACAATAAGCGCCCTTTATAATCGTGGTTTTTCAATGATACCCAAGGGATTTGGTGTTGGTATGAGAATTGAGCATCCACGCGAATATATAAATGATTTGGTTTATGGCAAAAATCATGATAGTTCACTTGAAACGGCAACATATCACCTCGTAACTCATTTGAAAAATGGACGAAGCGTATATAGTTTTTGCATGTGTCCGGGTGGCACTGTTGTTCCTGCCACAAGTGAAGAATGTGGCATTGTAACTAACGGAATGAGTGTGTTTGATAGAAACGCAGACAACTCAAACTGTGCACTATTGGTATCTGTTACACCCGAAGATTTTGGCACGGATGATGCGCTTGCGGGAATTGAATTTCAACGTGCCATTGAGCAAAAAGCATTCAATATTTCCGGCAGAAATTATCACGCCCCCATATCAAAAATGAGTGATATTGCAGAAAACAAAATACCTGATGGCAAAAATCTTACCGTCAAACCATCTTACCCAATCGGCACACTTCCCCTCTCTCCAAGAGAATATATGCCCGAATATATCACAAATTCACTTACAGAATCTTTTAGGGATTTTGATGAATGGATGCCAGGCTTTTATAGTCCCGATGCAATACTCACAGGTCCTGAAACAAGAACCACTTCCCCCGTTCGAATGCTCCGTGATGAGCAAACTAAAGAGGCTTTAGCTCACCCACATATCTATCCTTCGGGTGAGGGTGCAGGATACGCAGGCGGAATCATAACAAGCGCATATGACGGTGTTCTCTCTGCACTTGCTTTGCTTGACAAATTTAAGATTGATTAATTCAATATTAAAAAGCACTCGAAAGAGTGCTTTTTAGTTTATATAAATTGGGATTTATGGAGGAGTAACAATCTGCTTTTGGATTGTTTCGTCCACCTTTTCAAAGGTGGTGCTCCACGCACAGTGGCGCGGGTACGGGGCGCGTAGCCCTGTATTCAGCGTTTCTTTTGTAGCTTTTCTTTGCGCTTATACTTGCAAAGAAAAGCGGCTAACGATTACTGATTACTAAATCCTTACTCGCTTTTTCTTTTGAAACAAAAGGCCCAAAAGAAAAAGCTTAGCAAAAAGAAAATGCCGTTTTTTTGCACTCAAGCCGTGCGGGCTTCCGCTTTTGAAAAAGCGGAGCAAAACGACAGAGGGCAGGATTGTTACTCCCCCGACAAATCAAAATTTGAAGTATTCACTGCTTATTTGTGGCATTTTATTTTATCTCAAAATCATTGACAAGCATAAAAGTTTGTGTTATAATTCAAAAATGTAAAAAGATAAGGGGGTAAAACCTATGATTTTGGCTATAGATATTGGAAATACGAGCATTGCACTTGGCGGATTTGAGGGTGATGAACTTAAATTTGTTGTTCGTCTTTCTACCGATGTTAAAAAGACAGAAGACGAATATGCAAGCAAGATTATGAATATTTTGACCATTCACAACGTTACCAAAGAGAACGTTGAGGGTGCTATAATATCAAGTGTTGTTCCCCAACTTAATTCTGTTATGAAATCAGCTCTTCGTCTTGTTTATGACGTTGATGCGCTTATGGTTTGTCCTGGAATTAAAACAGGTATAGGTATTCTTTGCGATTCACCATCGTCCGTTGGTGCAGACCTTATCTGCTCTTGCGTGGCTGCTAATACCCTCTATTCTTCTCCCGCACTTATAATTGACATTGGAACTGCCACTAAGATGATTGTTACCAACAAAAACGGAGCTTTTATCGGTGTTTCTATTATTCCTGGCGTTATGATGGGACTTAAAGGACTTGCAAGTGGAACTGCACAGCTCCCACAGGTTGGACTTGAAGCTCCTGCAACCGTTATTGGTAAGAATACAGTTGATTGTATGAAATCGGGTGTTATTTTTGGACATGCAAGCATGATGGACGGAATGATTGATCGCATCAATTCCGAGGTTGGAGAAAAATTGCCCGTTATTGTTACAGGTGGTTATGCATCTGTTATTGTTCCTCATTGCTATCACGAAATGCAAATAGACGAATATTTGGTTCTTCGAGGCCTTAATATCATATATCAAAAAAACAACTAAAATTTAATATTCAATTTGTTTAATGCTCTTTTTAAAAGAGTAAATTTATAAATTTAGCGTTGTATCGCAAAAGCGAACGACAGCAAGGAGTAATTTATGATTAAAACAAAAAACAAACGAATGTCAACCGAGACTTTGGTGCTTTCGGCTCTTATGACTGCTTTAGTAGTTATATTGCAGTTTATGGGTGCATTTGTGCGACTTGGTCCATTTCAGTGTTCACTCGTGCTTATGCCAATAGTAATTGGCGCTGCGACATGTGGACCAAAAATAAGCGCGTGGCTTGGATTTGTATTCGGAATGGTAGTGCTTCTTAATGGTGATGCCGCAGCTTTTTTAACCGTTAATGCCATCGGAACTATTATTACAGTTCTTGCAAAGGGCACACTTTGTGGACTTATAGCAGGTCTTATTTATGATTTGCTCAAAGAAAAGAACAAATATCTTGCAGTATTTGCTGCAGCTATTGTATGTCCGATAGTCAATACCGGTGTGTTCCTTATTGGATGCTTTGTATTTTTCTTTGAAACAATACAAGAGTGGGGACTTGCATCTGGCTTTGGATCTGCAGTTGAATATATGATACTCGGACTTGTGGGTGGCAACTTCTTGTTTGAATTGATTACAAACATTGTGCTTTGCCCTGCAATAGTAAGAGTTTTAAATTTGAGAAAAAAATAAAAATAAAACCGCGAGGAGCAAAAAGCCCTCGCGGTTTGATTTTTTATTAATTAGTTTGCGGGAGTTGTGTGCACTGTTACGCTTGTGATGTGTGTATTGATGCCGTTGTACCAGTAAGCAAAGCCAACAACGTCAACTACGTCACCTTCCTGAAGTGTACCAACAAGTGTGTAAAGGTCTGTTTCAGGACCTGTAAGATATCTTTCAACACAGAAAGAATAGTCAGCACCGTTATAGGTGAATGTTACATAGATATCATCACCGGGTTCACCGTTTTTGTATTCAAGAGATTTAAAAGTAAGACCCTTGAATTCAGCGAGCATATTCTGGTAATTAACAAGTTCATCTGTACCAAGTTTTGCTGTAAGGTCAATGGGATTTGCAACATAGTTGCCTTCAATAACTTCAATCTTTGCGTAATCGGGATCCATTTCGTCAGTTACGATTTCCAATTCGCCTGCCCATTCAGCTTTGTAGCCATAAACACGAATCTTTGTGCCAGGAACGAGCTTTTCAGCAGTTTCTTTTGAGCAAGGGAAGTCATAAAGGAAGTAACCACCGTTTTCGTTTTGAGCGTAAACAGAGATTTTGTTATCCCACCAAGATTGGTGACCCTGAACATATGCTTCGATAACTACTTTTGAACCAACTTCAGCTGCAACATATTCTTCCCAAGTCAAAACCTTAACTGTATTATCGGGTTTTTCGGGACAACCGAAAAGGCAGAGAGCGGTTGTGCAAAGAAGCACAAAACAAATAATCTTTTTCATATTAATATTCTCCTTTATAGAAAATAGAATTTTATCAAATATTATTATACACAAAAAATACCAAAAGTCAATATTTTATTGCTTTTTTCTTTTACTAATATATTCTTTTAAGAAATACAACCCAATTCCCAACCAAACTATAGTCAAACCAGATATTAACATAATCGATTCTTTAGGTAAAGAACCAAATTCATTGATTTGGACTTTCCCTGAAGTTTTTATTTGGTCTAATTTATGAAGTGATGTTACTCTTGAAAATAAGAGTTCTATAAATGCATCATCGATGATTCTGTTTTTAGTGGCAGAGCTAACGGTTAATTCAACTAACTCACCTGCTGCATTACGCAAAGAAGTAGAACCATTGAAAACGGGAGTGGTGAACGAATTATCCACGTTGTTTATCAAAAGCTTTGATGCTTCAATCTTTACATCATAATAAAGATTGTTATCTTCACCTGCGCGATTCAAATAGTCTATATATTCTGCACTGTTTTGCGCCTTTGATGTTACAGGAACATATCCTTCGGTTTGCGAGTAAGCAATTTGCACTTCATTTGTGAGAAGGAACTGAGCAAACAACCACGATGCAAGCACTTCGCCACTATCTTCTTTATTGAAAATGCAAAGGGAAGGACCTTGGGAAATCATTTGCGGATTTTCTTCATCAAATTGGGGTATGGGTAAAACTGCAGTTTCAAAATCAACTCTCTGGTCATCGGGAATATCAACAAGCGGTGCATCCGCGCCCATCCAAGTTGCGCCTGCGGTTGAGTCGATAGCAAAAATACATTGACCTGCATTCAAGAAGTTTCCTGGATAACTTGAAATTTTGAATGTTGAAAATGCCTTTGTTTTGGCGTGCTTTGAAATTTCAAACAAAATATCCTTTGTTGTGTCATTGAAAATCAAAACTTCACCATTTTCGTTGGAATATGGTGCTTCAAGTTGTTTAAGCATTGAAATCATCATATTGTCCGTTGACTTATAAATAAAGGGAATGAGTGTGTTTTGACCGTTTGCGATATAATTGCCGTCCGTATCTTTGCCGAGTGAGAGGGCATATTCACTTACTTCCCAAACGAAATCCCAAGTGAGAACTTCGGGAAGCGTAAATCCGAGCGCTTCAACTAAATCTTTATTCACATAGCACGCTTCAGTTGAGCGCATAAAGGGAAGAGCATACTGGGTTTCACCAATTTTACCTTCATTTAAAAATTTTGGGATAATTTCCTCAACATTTGGCGAATCAAATTTCACTTCACTGCCACCAAGACCATATTTTTCATTTGCTATCAACAAATCAAGTGGCGCTATGATATTATCGCCTTCCATATAGGTTGCTATATGGTCGGGATAAGTTATGCAGACATTGGGGGTTGTGCCTGTTGAAATGTTTGTAATTACGTTATTATATATTTCACCATAATCGGTGAAATTACGCAGAGTAACTTTGATATTTGGATAAAGTTTTTCAAATTCAGCAACTGCATTTGCATACACATTTCTTTGGGATTGATTGTTTTCATTTTTTGCCCAAAATGTTATTTCATACTGCTTTGATGTATCGAAATTATCGGGGACAACAAATTCGTCTATATTTGCTCTTTTATGGCACGAAAAAAGTGTCAGTGAGCAAAGCAGAGTGGTGAAAAGAAGAACAATAGAAATTATTTTATTAATCATCCTTTTGTACCTCCTCTTGAAACACCCTCCATAATTTTGTCTTTGAAAATCAAGAACAAAACGATAAGCGGGAGTGAAATAACCACAACTGCTGCCATCATTGCAGGTATATTTTCGCGTCCGAAACCATTTTCTCTTATTTCTTGAATTCCGTTTGAAATAAGGAATTTTGTTTTGTCATCGGTAATAAGACGAGGCCAAATATATGAGTTCCAGCATTCTATAATTTTCAAAATAAGAATGGTTACGATTGTGGGACTAGATATGGGCACCATTACTTTCACAAGATAACCGAAATCCGTTGAGCCATCAACCTGTGCGGCAAGATACAGCTCATTGGGAATTTGTGCAAAGTTTTCTTTCAAGAGATATAAGAAGAAAATTGAAGTTATGGACGGCAAAACAAGACCCAAAATGGTATTGCGTAAATCCAAATTAGTAATTGTAACAAAGTTTGTGATGATTACCAATTCGTTGGGTATCATCATAAGAGCCAAAAAGAGTGTGAAAGCAAGATTTTTGCCCTTGAATTCAAGACGAGCGAATGCAAATGCCGCAAGAATTATTACAACGAGCATAATCAATGTTGTTATGAGTGTAAAAACAAGGGTGTTAAGTAAATATCTTGCAAGGGGAACGGTAGTAAATGCTTGGATATAATTATCAAAGGTTATGGCAGAGGGGAAGAATTTTGGTATTCTTTCTGCATTATATGACGAGAAAGTTTTTAAAGAGTTTTGAAGCATCCAATAGAATGGGAAAAGCACTGCTATTGCCCAAAGAGAGAGTCCAAAATATATTCCGGTCTTTTTGATGATTTTTGATGTTTTGCTTTGTTTCTTTGCTTTTTTTAGATTATTCATTATCTGCACCTCACTTTCCATAAGTTACGTGCTTCTTGCTGACGATAAGGTTTATGCAAGTTATAGTCAACACGATGCAGAAAAGAATTATAGCCGCGGCAGAAGCAAATGAAGGATAGCCACCGCCATCTCCATAGAGCATATCATAAACATATCCAACGATAGTGTTCATACCTGCGGTGTTGAGGTTTGTACCAAACAATGCTACAGCATCACTATATGCCTTGAATGCTCCGATAAAGCCGGTTATTACAAGATATGATATGGTTGGAGAAATCATAGGAAGTGTTATTTTACAAAAAACACGATTTTCTGGTGTGCCGTCTACTGCAGCAGCTTGATAATAGGTTTTATCAACCGATGCGAGCGCACTTGTGAAAATAAGAATTTTAAAGGGCATAACAATCCATATTGTGTAAATACACAAAACAAACATTTTTGCCGCGTACGAGCCATCAATAAAATCTATAGCTTGACCACCAAGTGAGGTTATTAATGCGTTCACAAGGCCATCTGAATAGGGTGTTTTTTTGAAAAGTATCATAAAAACAAGTCCAACAGCCAAGGTGTTTGTTACGTAGGGAAGAAAGAAGATCGTCTGATATGCTTTTTTGATCCATTTGATGCTAGAGAGACCGAGTGAGATTACAAGCGCGATAATTGTTGACGCGGGCACAGTTATAGCAACGAGAATAAATGTATTTTTTAATGCCTGAATAAAATAAGGGTCGCGCAAAACGTATTTATAGTTATACATTCCAACCCCAAACGATTCTCCTGACGCAAAATTATATCCCTCTTCAAAAGAATATATCAAAACGTCAATGAGGGGATAAATCATAAACACCGCAATAAAAACAAACGCGGGGAGCAGATATAACCAACCCTTTAAATTTTTATTTATCTTCATTCTTTCACCAACCTTCAGTGAGCATATTAATTCACTTTAATAATACTATAAAAGAGATAAAATGTCAATAAAAATAAATATTGAAAAAAGTGAAATTATGTGTTATTATTTAGTATATAGGTTAACTTTATGTGGAGGTGCATATGAAAATATATAGAAACGAAAGATTTGGAGAGGAGCGCGCCCTTTATGGTGTTGATGGAATTGAGTTGCTTGACTGCTCATTTGACGGCATCGAGGATGGCGAAAGCGCTCTCAAAGAAGGAAAAAACATTAAATGCGATGGCGTGTTTTTCAATCTTCGTTATCCTCTTTGGCACGACTCAAATGTTTTGATTGAGAATAGTGAAATGACCGAGCTTTGTCGCGCGGCACTTTGGTATTCTGATAATGTTGATATAAGAAACTCAAAGCTTCATGGAATTAAGGCGCTTCGCGAATGTAGTGATATTACAATTTCAAATTCTGACGTAAAAAGCGTTGAATTTGGTTGGTTTTCTCACAATATTGATATTACTCACACTAAATTTCAGGGTGAATATTTTATGCTTCAAGCCACGGGTTTGAAAATGAGTGATTCGAGCTTGCTTGGTAAATATTCTTTTCAATACATAGAAAATTCGGTTTTTGAAAATTGCAATTTTGACACCAAGGATGCTTTCTGGCATGCTAAAAATATTGTTGTTCGAAATTCAGTTGTTAAGGGTGAGTATCTTGCTTGGTATTCCGAGAATATCACTTTTGAAAATTGTACTATTATAGGCACACAGCCACTTTGCTATTGCAAGGGGTTAAAACTCATTAATTGTACAATGATTGATTGCGACCTCAGCTTTGAAAGAAGCGAGGTTGAGGCAGAGATTGTTGGAGATATCGTTTCGGTTAAAAATGTTTACTCTGGTTATGTTAAAGCGGACTCCATTGGCGAAATCATTGTTGATGATGAAAATGCACAAGGTATAGTTGAAGTTTTACAAAAAGTTTGAATAAAGAAAGCGAGTCGTTTTAACGACTCGCTGTTTTTTATTCTTCGTTTTCTTTGTTGTTCTTATTATCTACGCGAATGTATTTTTGATGGAAACGGTCAATACCTTTCTTTATCAGTAGTGCTAAGGCAATTTGCAATGCCCAACCTGGTGTGAAGGGTGCGCTCCAAAAGATGATTATAGCTGTAAATCCGGTCCAGAACCAAGGGCTTATCGTTCCTGCTAAAATAGCTAAAATTGCGCACGGTGACCAAAATATAATTTCGGCAATTATAAGTGCTAAAAGCATATCTTTGTTGATTACATTATGGCGCAACCAAGCCCAAAATTTCTTAATTTTTTCTTTAAATTTGGTCATTTTAACGTGTTCACCTACTTAATTTATGTAAATATAATTATGTTGCTTTTGTGAGTTTATTCTATCATAGAATTGCTTATTTGTAAATATATTTTTGTGGATTTTTTGAATTTATTTTAGTGTAAAATATATCTAGCAAAAATATAAATTCCAAAAAAATATTATTAAATCGCTTGACAATGGGAGAATTTTAGTTTATAATATCTTCCGTTGTTTTGTTTGACAATAATTTTTTATAAAGGAGTGCTAAAGGTGATTATTGATCTTAACCGTATGCTTCGCGGAGAAGTAAGCAGTATTGATATTGATTTCGTTCTCACGCCTGAAATAATTGAAGATGTTACATTTACTGACGATGCTCGTGTTCATGGAAAAATCACTAACTCTGCAGGGTATATGCGTCTTGTTTTGCAAGCAGATTTGCCCTATGTTGGAGAATGTGCTCGTTGTCTTGATGAGGTGCGCGGAGTGTTCTCACTTGATTTTGAGAGAACCGTTGTTACCGAGGGTATGGTAAGTGAAGAAAAGCTTGAAGAAAGTGCAGATGAATACATCGTGCTTGATGACGGAAAGCTTGTTCTTGATGACACAGTTCGCGAGGAACTTTTGATTGATTTTCCAAGAAAATTGCTCTGCTCTGATGAATGCCAAGGGCTTTGTCCAAAGTGTGGAAAACCCAAAAGAGAGGGCGATTGCGGTTGCGTAACAAAAGAAATTGACCCAAGATTAGAAGTTTTAAAAAAATTACTTGACAAATGAAAAATTATGTAGTATAATATCGTAGATAAATTGTGTATCACACTAACAAGGAGGTGTAGGACAATGGCAGTACCGAAGAGAAAAGTGTCTAAGGCTCGCAGAGACAAAAGACGTTCAAACAACTGGAAGCTTAACCTTCCCGGCATCGTAAAGTGCCCCAAGTGCGGAGAATTCGTGCTCTCTCACAGAGTTTGCAAGAAGTGCCGTTCTTACAATGGCAAGGAAGTTATCAAAGAGGAAGCGTAATTTATGCTTCAATAACCGCTTAAATATTTTAAAGCGGAATTTCCTATAAAATAAGGAACTTATTCTGTTTTGTAACAAGGAGAGTTCCTTTTTTTGTTTTAAAAAATAATTTTATTCAATTATATGGAGAGAAAATATGAAAAAGTCGACCATTATTACTATTGTTGCATTTGTTGTTGGAATTATTGTTCTTGCAGCTGGATTTATTCTTTTGACTGATAATAACATTTCCAAGAATCTTTTCACAACAACAACTACAACACCCACAACAACTACAACCACAAAGCCCCCAAGAACTCAGTATAATGCAATGGATTTGTTCAATACTGATATGAGCCAATACGTTACACTCGGTGATTATAGGGGTTTGACAATTGAAACAGAGCAACTCGAGGTTGCCGATGAGGAAGTTGATTGGCAAATTGGATTGGTTCTTGCTATTCAAGAGGAATTCACAAAAATAAGAGAAGGTCAAATAAGCGAAAGAGTTGTTTTTAGCTTTGACTTTACAGGATATCTTTTGAAAGATGATGGAACTAAAGATAAAGCATTTGACGGTGGATCTGGTACAAATCAGTTGGCTTACATTGAAGATAATACATTATATACATTAAGTAGCAGTGGTATTGGAAGTTTCATCGATGGCTTTGCACAGGGTATGCTCAACGCCAATGTGGGAGAAACACTTGACCTTGATATTACTTTCCCTGAAGATTATCAGGCAGCTGATTTGAAAGGCAAAAAAACAATATTTGAAGTTAAAATCAATTTCATAGCTAAACCCGAATTTTCTGACGGTTGGGTTAAAGAATATACTAAAGACGAGTACAAAACTTGCGATGAATATAGAGCATACATCAAAGAAACTATGGAAGGCATGGTAAAAGATGCCAACATAACATTGCTTTGGAAGCAAATTCTCGAAAATTCAGTTGTTACTATCCCTGAAGAACAGTTCAATCACGTATATTACAACTATCGTTATCAGATAGAGGATTATGCAACAATGTTCCAGATGTCTTATGAAGATTTCCTTGCAACCGGATATGGTGCTTACCTTTTAGGATTTTCATTTACTACCGATAAGGAACTTAGAGATTATGTAAATGAAGGACTTACTTATGAGCTTATAATGATTGCTATTGTTCAGGCAGAGGGAATTGAGGCATCTGATGAGGAATACAGAGAAATGTTGGATACTCTTATTGAGCAGATGGGTAAGTCTGAAGCGGAGGTTCTTGAAACCTACTCAGAAGAATATATTCGTCAACAATTGGCGCTTCAAAAGGTAGATGAAGTTGTTTATGACTTCAATACATTTGTTTTGAAAGAAGTAGAATAAAATAAAAATAACCGCGAGGAACTTCCTCGCGGTTTTTTATCGGTGTTCAAATTTTGATTTATAGATTTACTGTACCTTCTGCAAATTGTAAACCATTTCTCTAACGAGAGCTCTAGGCGCTAAACGGTTAGCAAATACAATAATTTTATTTACAAATCCACAAATGCAAAGGGATTTGCCTTTTTTCATATTTTTATATCCGAATTTGGCTACTGTGTCTGGGTCCCAAACCTTGAGATTTTTGAAAAGTCCACTTTCGCCAAGGTCGGCAGCATTATCAAAATTTGTTCTGATTGGACCGGGGCAGAGAGTGGTTACCTTAACTCCTGTACCTTTAAGTTCACGAGTGAGAGCTTGTGAAAACGAAAGAACAAAAGCTTTTGTCGCATAATAAACGCTCATAAGAGGGCCTGCTTGAAATGCCGCGATTGAATCAACATTGAGAATGTTTCCCCTCTTTTGCTTAATCATATCAGGAAGATAGAGGTGGCACAAATGCATAAGAGCTGTGCAGTTGAGGTCAACCATTCTGATTTGCTTATTTATATCACTTTTATAAAATTCACCGAAGTCACCAAATCCCGCATTGTTGACAAGAACATCAATCTTGATGCCTGCTTGCTTTGTTGCTTCATAAACCTCACTCGCACCATTTGGTGAGCAGAGATCTTTAGCAATTACAGTTGCCTTTATATTATATTTTTGTTCAATATCTTTTTTGATTTCTTCAAGACGGTTGCCATTTCTCGCTACAAGGACAAGGTCATAACCATCATTTGCAAAAAGATTTACAAATGAAAGTCCAAGTCCGCCAGAAGCTCCTGTTATAAGTGCTGTTTTTTTTCATAATTTATCTCCTTTCAAAATGGAAGTGAATAGAAAATCATACCAAGGCATGCAGATATTCCTATCATAAGAATGGGAGAGGGTTTTTTACCCTTCATTTTTTTGTAAATTAGAGAGATTGCAATTATTATTCCAAGTATAATTATGCCCTTGAAATCAATATTGAATGCGAAATTTTTTGAACCAATACCAAAAAGCACGCTCAAAAGAAGAGTAAATGCAGTCCCTAAAATAAGGGAAACGACACAGGGGCGAACACCCGCAAGGAACGCTTTAACTCCCTTGTATTTGAGAAAGTTTTTAAGCAGAGAGGAAATGATAAGAATGATTATAAAGGAGGGGAGCACTACACCAAGTGTTGCCATAATTGAACCCATTACACCCGCCTCGTTTGCGCCAACGAATGTTGCCATATTTACGGCAATAGGACCTGGTGTTGATTCAGAAACTGCAATCATATTAAGTAGTTCTTCTTCTGTGAGCCATCCGTGAGCTAAAACCTGCTCGCGCACAAACGGAATCATTGCATATCCACCACCAAATGTGAGTGCGCCAATTTCAAAAAATGTAAGGAAAAGTTCAAGCAAAATCATTTTTGTTTCTCCTTTCCGTTATGTTTTTTGCTATAAAAAGCAATTATGCCGAGCGCACCGGAAATAAGAATGAAAACAATTGATGAAAATTTAATTGCAAATATTGAAAATGCCACCATACAAACAAGCACTGTTGACATTATTGCTATGGGGAGTGGTTTTTTCTCCATCTGTTTGAAGAGCTTGATGCCCGTAGAACCGATAAGGTACACAACGCACGCTTGTATTCCACGGAATGCGTTTGCAATGAGCGTGAAACTAAGAAAGGCATCAAGAAACAAAGATATTATAAAAATGATGATAAAAGAGGGAAGTACAACACCGAGCGTGGAAAGGGCAGCACCAAGCACACCTGCAGTTTTATTGCCTATAAATGTTGCTGAGTTTATTGCAATAGGGCCAGGAGTGGATTCTGCAATAGCAACCATATCAAGAAACTCCTCTTTTGTCAGCCATTTCTTTTTTTCTACAAATTCATTTTCAAGAAGCGAGAGCATAGCGTATCCGCCCCCGAAGGTGAATGCTCCAATCTTGAAAAAGGTCAAAAATAAAGTTGATATCAATTTTGATTTTTTCATATTTACTCCGTAGGGATTAATTTTTTCGGTTTATTATAGCACATTTAAAAGGAAAATGCAAGGTTATAAAGAAACTGCGATAATTTTATTTCTGATTTTGATTTATCGGAGGGTTGATAAGCAATATTATTCATTGTAGGGGGAAGCCTCCCTATAGTAGTTTATAGGTCTGCGATAAATCCCCATTTATTGTTTCATAATATGCAAAAAAACGGTTGAAGCAATTCAACCGTTTTTTTGTATTAAATTAAACTGCTGTCCAACCGCCGTCAACAGCAAGGTACTGACCTGTTGTATAAGAGGAAGCATCGGATGCAAAATAGATAAGAGCACCGTCAAGTTCGCCGGGCTTACCTGCTCTTGCCATGGGGCAATATGTTGCTGCAACACCGTCAAATGCGCCTGTGTCAAGGATTGCACCTGTCATTTCGCTGCTGAAGTAAGCGGGACCTATTGTATTAACTGTGATACCCTTCTTAGCCCATTCAACTGCGAGAGCCTTTGTGAGCATCTTAACGCCACCCTTAGAAGCTGCGTAAGCGCCTACGGGCCAGCATGTGTTGGGCATAACTACTTCAGAGTGAAGAGAACCGATGTTGATGATTTTGCCGTAACCATTTTTGAGCATTACATTACCAACCTCACGAGCTACGAAGTAAACGGAACTGAGGTTAACACCAACAACATAGTTCCATTCCTCGTCAGGAGTTGCTTCTGCAGGAGATGCGCCTGCAACACCAGCGTTGTTTACGAGAATATCGATTTTACCGAAGCGATTTTCAACTGCAGCTACCATTTCTTTAATCTGGTTGTTGTCCTGAACGTCACATCTGTATGCAAAGCACTTAACACCAAGAGCTTCGATTTCAGCCTTTACTGCTTCAAGCTTTTCTACACGACGAGCGCAGATAGCAACGTCAGCTCCCTGACGAGCGAGTGCCTTTGCGAACTGTACGCCAAGACCTGAGGATGCGCCTGTTACAAGGGCAACCTTGCCTGTTAAATCAAACAAATTGTTCATATTTTTGATTTCCTTTCAAACTTTGATATTTTTTTGACAATGTATTATATCACGGCAATTAGGTTGTGTCAATAGGAAAAATTAAATGTTCATAAAAAGTTTTTGTGTGGTGTGGGGAGACTTATACTCGCAAAAAAACAAAAGAGCACTCTCTTTCGAGAATGCTCTTTAATTTTGGCTGGGGTGCAGGGATTCGTTCTTGAATTTTGCAAAACATCCGATTGAGTTTATATGTTATGTTTTGCAAAATTCTTCGGTCACCGTTCAAAAACAACGCACTGTGTTGTTTTTTCACTGCGTTCGAATCCCATTATATACCCACAAGCAAAACAAAAGAGCACTCTCTTGCGAGAATGCTCTTTTATTTTGGCTGGGGTGCAGGGATTCGAACCCCGGTAATGTCAGAGTCAGAGTCTGATGCCTTACCGCTTGGCGACACCCCAATATTTTCGACTTTGCTATTATATCACACCTTTTATTGTTTGTCAAGTGATTTAAAAATATTTTTGAAACATTTTTCAAACAAGGAAATATTTGTTAAAATTTTGCATTTGTTGTAGAAATACACATTTCTATTTTGCGGTTGTTGACCTTGAAAAATATTAAAAAAGTGTATAATGAATACATAATTTAAGTTATGTGTTGAAAAATATTTTAACTTATGATATAATTAATTACAAATTATTTTTGACAATGGAGGTACAATGTTATGCCAGGACCAGGAGGAGGATCACGCGGTGGCGGATTTGGAGGCGGTTCACGTGGCGGTGGAGCAGGTGGCTCGCGCGGTGGTAGCTTCGGCGGTGGATACAGTGGCGGCTCACGCGGAGGTATGGGTGGAGGACCAAGAGGTCCTATGCATCACGGCCCGCATTGGTACGGCCCACGTTGGTTTGGTCCGCGTTGGTACAGACCGAGACCAATATTTATATTTGGACCATCTAGACATTATGGCTCGGGTGGTGGAAATGGATCTAACAATCAAGAAAATGGCGGTTGCCTTGGTAGCACTGTAATGACTGTGATCACCATATTTGTATTGGTGATGCTATTGATTGCGTCCTTGGGCTTGATTTTTGGAAGTAATGATGATCCCAATGGCAATATAATATATGGTGAGCAAGTATTCCAATCCTATGTAGATAAGCAATATGCAACAATTTTCGGTGATACCGAAAATTACGAAGAAAATATTCTTCTTGTATATACTGTTTATGATACTTATGACGGATTTGAGTGCATCTCTTGGGTGGGTGATGATATTCCCACAAATATCAATTTGATGTTCACTAGTGAAGCAATTAGTCAGCACATTTCAAATTATTACGAAACTCAACTTAGCAAAGGAATTGCTATGTCAGTTGAAGCTTTGACGAACAAAATTCCTAAAACCAGTGGAGACGTTGATACAAGTTATTCCAAGGTATACAACAAATCCAACATGGTTGTTAATGAAAACACAATAAACAAGGCACTTGTTGCTTTCACCGAAAAAACAGGATACAACATTGCTGTTGTAATTGAAGATGGCGAAGATGTGTTTGGTACTGCTATTGATGTTGGAAAAATCATTGGTATTATTTTCATAATTATTTTGGTTGTGATAATTATCATGATTATTTCTTCAGGCATTAGCAACTCAAAGTATAATAAAAAATCCAACAATTCAAGCAAAACCGACCCCAACGCAGGGCAGGGAAAATATGACCCCAACACTGGAACGTGGAGTTAATTGAATTTTGGTAATACAATTTCAAATCAAAGGGCAGAAAAATGGTAATTTTTCTGCCCTTTTTTAGTATATTTTATATAAATATTGTCAATTCAAAAACAAACAGATTGACAATTCGTTTTTTATCGTATATAATTAATATGTAAATTTTAGAAAGGAGAAAATTATGAATAATCTTACAAAGTTCTTTAAAGAGTCTTTGCAATCTGTATTGCCGATTTTTGCCATAGTTTTGCTCCTTAGTGTCAGTTTCGCACCAATGGAATCGGGAGTTCTCGTTATGTTCCTTTTTGGAACTCTATTGCTCATTATAGGCATGGGATTTTTTACCATTGGTTCGGGAATTTCAATGGAGCCATTGGGTGAGGGCATAGGCGCGACATTGGGAAAGGCCAAGCGCATTGGGATTCCATTGCTTGTGTGCTTCGTTTTGGGCGTTCTTATTACTATTGCAGAGCCCGACTTGACTGTACTGGCAGAGCAAGTGCCATCCATTTCAAATATGGTGCTTATCATTTCTGTTGCGGTTGGAGTTGGTATCTTCTTGGTTGTTTCGATGATTCGCTCACGCAAGGGAATTAAACTCAATAATTTATTGCTTGTTTTTTATGGCCTGGCTATTGTTTTAGCATTTTTTGCTCCTAAAGATTTTATACCCACTGCATTTGATTCGGGTGGAGTTACAACAGGTCCTATAACAGTTCCGTTTATTATGGCTCTTGGTGCAGGTATTGCATCCATGAGTAATGCCAAAAATGCAAGAGAAAACTCTTTCGGTCTTATAGCTCTTTGTTCAATAGGACCTATCGTGTCCGTTTTACTTTTGAGCATTGTTTTCAAACCTGAAAGCGCGACTACTCATGAAACATTCATTATAGCTGAAACTACAAAGGATGCTTTTCTTGCATTCGTTAAGGGATTGCCTAAATATGCAGAAGAGGTGTTTGGTGCGCTTGTGCCGATACTCGCAGTTCTTGTGGTATTCCAACTCATCACAAGAAGATTTAACAAGCATCAGCTTTTGAGAATGGCTGTAGGCTTTGTTTATACATATATCGGTCTTGTTTTCTTCCTTACGGGCGCAAACGTTGGATTTATGCCTGCAGGTAGATTGATAGGTGAAAGAATTGCGATGGGAGAAGCAAAATATCTCCTTATTCCAATTGGAGCATTGATGGGATATTTTGTTGTTAGTGCCGAGCCGGCTGTTCACTCATTAAAGAAGCAGGTTGAAGAAATCACTAATGGTTCAGTTTCTCAAAATTCGATTGGACTTGCGCTTTCAATTGGTGTTGCTTGTTCAGTTGGTATAGCAATGCTTCGCGTTCTTACTGGAATACCAATTTTGCCAATTTTAATTTGTGGTTATTTTATTGCACTTGTTATCACGTTTTTTGTTCCACCTTTGTATACGGGTATCGCATTTGACTCGGGTGGTGTTGCAAGTGGCCCTATGTCAACGACATTTATTCTGCCATTTGCTATAGGTGCATGTAATGCACTTGGAGGAAACATTCTTACCGATGCTTTTGGTATAGTGGCTATGATAGCTATGACTCCTCTTATTGCAATTCAGGTTTTGGGACTTTATGGTGAAGTTAAACGCAAAAAACAACTTGCTAAGGCAAAGCATGAAATTTTGCAACTTGAAGATGATATGATTTATTACGAGGAGGTGCTGTGATGAGTGAATCTATGAACCGCATAATGATGGTTTTTTCTATCATAACTCGTGGAAAAGCTAAAAAATATATGGAAAGTCTTGAAGAGAACGGGATTGGTTTTCACACTCAATTAAATGGTGTTGGAACTGCTCCATCTGAAATGATGGATATTTTCGGACTTGGTAGCAATGACAAGGATATCGTCATTAGTTTAGCTCCAGAAAGTATAATTAATTCGTATATTCTAAATAACATATCGGACGGAATTAATTCAAAATTTGAATATGGCGGTCTTATGATATGTGTTAAACTTTCTGCGATTAGCAGATTGTACTCGGAGTTTGTTACAAGAGCTTCCAAAGAAATTGATGCAAATGGAGGTAAAAAGAAAGTGAAAAGCGGACAAAAGCATCAGCTTATTATTATATCTGTAAATCAAGGATACACTGATGCGGTTATGCAAACCGCAAGAAGCGCGGGCGCTATGGGTGGTACTGTTTTGCGTGCTCGTCTTGCTGAAAGTGGCATGATGGAGCAACTTGGGGAAGAAGCAGTTCATCAAGAAAGAGATGTTATCACTATTTTTGCACCCGCAGGCACTGCTGCCAAAATCATGGAGGAAATCAACCGAAACCACGGCGTATTAAGTGACGCAAATGGTACTGTCATGGCGCTTCCTGTTGATAAGGCGTATAAAATTTAATAATAAACAAAAAAGATGCAATTTTACATTCTTTTTTGATTGCTAATAAGTATATTTTGAAAAACACTTGACAAAATTTTACTTTATATTTATAATATAGGTGCATATATTGTGAACAATATAGGGGGTGTTTATATGAAATATTGTACTAAGTGTGGAAAAGAAATACATAATGAGGCGGTTATTTGCCCGGGATGTGGATGTTCTACAGGATACAATCCCAACGAAAACGGTACATACTATGACCCGTTTGAAGATAATGCAAGTGTTGGGCTTTGTATTTTATCCTTCTTTATACCTTTGTTTGGAATAATTTATTGGGCTATAAAAGGTAATGAATTGCCCCACAAAGCAAAGGCATGTGGTGTAACAGCTATTATTTCATGGGTAATATCATTTATTTTTGGAATTGTTTTGGCAGTGGCGCTTCCTGAACTTTTTCTCTTTGGTCTTTTGTTTTGATTAATTGAACTACAAAAAGGTGTCTTGTTAAAGTGAGACATCTTTTTTGTTTAAAAAACATTAATAAATGTTTATATTTCTGTTGAAAAATTATCAAAAATTTGGTATAATAACTTTGTATTTGCCTTTTGGCTTTGAATTTGATTTTCTAGGAGTCGATATATGAAAACTTGGGAAGAATTATATGACGAATGCGCTTCTTGTGAGAAGTGCGAGCTTCACAAAACAAGAACCAATTGTGTTTTTGGAGTGGGTAACAGAGAAGCGGATATTCTTTTCGTTGGCGAAGCGCCCGGTGAAAAAGAGGATCTTTCGGGCACTCCTTTCGTAGGACGTGCAGGTCAGCTTCTTGACAAGTTTTTGTTTGCAGTTGACATTCCTCGCGAGAGTGTTTATATTGCAAATATTCTCAAATGCCGTCCTCCTAAAAATCGTGATCCCAAACCCGATGAAGAGGATGCCTGTATGGGATATCTGCGCGAACAAGTACGCCTCATAAAGCCCAAGATGATTATTTGTCTTGGCAGAATTTCTGCGCAACGTCTTATTGACCCAAATTATCGCATAACCAAAGAGCATGGACAGTGGGTACAGAGAGGCGATTTCTTGATGACTGCTGTATATCATCCTGCGCTTTTGTTGCGTGATCCTCGCAAAAAAGAAGAAATGCTTGAGGATATGAAGCAAATCAAGGCAAAACTTGATGAAATGAAAAATAATTGATTTGGAGAAAAAATGAATAAAAACAAATATAACAGCGGGGAACTTCGCACCCACAAGGAGAGCAAGAATAGATTTATTTCTTCCTCTTTCATCAATGATGCAAAGAAATCCTCTCTTGTGATAATTGCTTCAATTGTGGTGCTTGCGATAATCACTTGCACATTTTTTGCGGTGTTTGGTGATTTCAGCTTGCCTGCATGGAATCCAATTAAGCAAACAACAAGTGCTAACCCCTCAACAAATGGTGACCCATCCACTCCCACTTATGTTGCAACCGAAGGGGGAAAGGGATTGTATCAGATGGAGTTGTCATCCGAGTATGCAATTTTGGTGCGACTTTCCGACATGGCTACTCTTGCACATAAATATGCAGATGAGGTGATTTATCCTGCCTCCATGACAAAAGTTATGACGGTTGTAGTTGCTCTTGATTTGATTGAAAATCTCGATGACGAATATGTGATAACTCGTGAAATTTTGAATACAGTTCCGCAAGGAGCGTCTACCGCTTGGCTTTCAAGTTGTATTGGAAGTAAAGTGAGTGTGCGAGATTTGATTTATGGAATTTCATATATGTCGGGTGCTGATTCTGTTTTGTGTCTTTTGGATTATCTTGGCTTGTCAATTGAAGATTTTGTAACCTTGATGAATCAAAAAGCAGAAAAAATTGGACTTCAAAATACTCATTTTGGTGGTGCAATCGGTATGGATACCGAAGAAAACCAGACTACTTGCCGTGATATGGCTGCAATTATGGCATATGCTATGGAAAATGATGATTGTGTTGCATTCTTTGGAGGAATTGCTTACAAATTGGATTTTGTTGAGATGACATATTATAACTCAACTCTTTCAAAGACCTTGAACAATATGGGTACAAATCCCGAAAAAGTTTTGGGGGATGATTATACTCTTGTTGCCGCAAAGAGCGGACTTGAGGATAAGGCGGGATATTGTCTTGTTTCGTATATCAGAAACGATGTTACAGGAGAATATTTTGTTTTGGTTACCGCAAAAGCGGTAAGATCTGACGCATATCCTTCAAATAAAAATACCATTATAGATATGGAAACAATATTTGATGTCATAAATCCATAAATAAACCACATAAATTTAAATTTTTTATAAAAAATAACTTTACAAGATAAAAAAATAGTGATATACTTTTTTTGTTAATCCTAAATTTAAAGGAGATTTTATTATGAGTCGTACTATTGGTACAGTTTCTCGTGGTGTTAGAGCACCAATTATTAGAAATGGCGACAATATTGCTGAGATTGTTACAAACTGCATACTTGAAGCATCTAGAGAAGAAAATATTGAAATTAGAGATCGCGACGTTGTTGCGATGACCGAAGCTATCGTTGCTCGTGCACAGGGCAACTATGCAACAATTGACGATATTGCAACTGACATTAGAGCAAAGTTTGGTGGAGAAACAGTTGCTGTTATTTTGCCAATCCTTAGCAGAAACAGATTTTCAGTTTGTCTTACGGGTATTGCAAGAGGTGCAAAGAAGATTGTTCTTATGCTCTCATACCCCTCTGACGAGGTTGGTAACCATCTTGTATCCCTTGACAAGGTTGATGAAATGGGTGTTAACCCCTACAGCGATGTTTTGACACTTGAAAAGTATAGAGAGCTTTTTGGTTATGAAAAACACAGATTTACTGGTGTTGACTACGTTGAATTTTATGAAGAACTTATAAGAGAACAGGGTGCTGATTGCGAAATTATCTTTGCAAATGACCCAAGAGCAGTTCTTCCTTACACAAAGAACGTTTTGACTTGTGACATTCACACAAGACACAGAAGCAAGAGACTTTTGAAGGCTGCAGGTGCTGAAAAAGTTTATGGTCTTGACGACATTTTGTCTGAAAGCGTAAACGGTAGTGGTTATAACGAGCATTACGGTCTTCTTGGTTCAAACAAGGCAACTGATGAGCAGGTTAAGCTCTTCCCAAGAGATTGCCAGGTTGTTGTTGAAGACATTCAAAAGAGATTGTTTGATGCAACAGGTAAGCGCATTGAGGTAATGGTTTATGGTGACGGCGCGTTTAAGGACCCTGTAGGTAAGATTTGGGAGCTTGCTGACCCCGTTGTTTCTCCTGCTTATACATCAGGTCTTGAAGGCACACCCAATGAGCTTAAGCTCAAGTATCTTGCAGACAACGATTTTGCAGACCTTTCAGGTGATGCTCTTAAGGATGCTATTAAGGAAAGAATTACTCAAAAGGATGATAACCTTGTTGGTAAAATGGCGTCTGAAGGTACAACACCTCGTCAGCTTACTGACCTTATCGGTTCACTTTGCGACCTTACATCCGGCTCCGGCGATAAGGGTACACCAATCGTTTGGATTCAGGGATATTTTGACAACTATACTACTGAATAATATAAAATTTATTTAGCAAATTTTAATCAATATAAAACGCCTTCCGCAAATAAATGCGGAAGGCGTTTTTTCGCTTTTAATAGTTTGTTGCGAATTTTGAGGATGATAACTAGTATTGTTTTTATCTATTGTTATTCTGATTATTAAAGCGATTTTGGTTGTTTTGATTGTTGTTTTTGTTGTTGTTCTGGTTGTTTTGGTTATTATTGTTCTTGTTGTTGCTGTTGTTCTGGTTGTTATTGTTCTGATAGTTGTTGTTACTGTTGTTACTATTGTTCTGGTAGTTGTTATTGTTCTGATAGTTATTGCTGTTATTCTGATTGTTCTTGTTGCTATTGTTTTGATTGTTTTGGTTGTTTTGGTTGTTTTGGTTGTTTTGATAATTATTGTTCATAAAATTTTCTCCTTTAATTTTGGTAACGAGTATAGTTTTGACCGCTTTAAGACAAACTATACATGAAAAAAATTTTAGGGAGATAAATGCGTGATTTTAATTCAAAATGGATTGGTTTTTACCATGGAAACAAAAAAAGAAAGCTATGCTGATGTTTTGATAGATAAGGGAAAAATAATTAGGATAGCGGGAAATATAACACCCACTGAAAGAATGAAAATCATTGATGCATCAGGGCTTCGAGTATATCCGGGTTTTATCGATGCTCATAGCCACATAGGAATGGCAGAAGAAAAGAAAAGTAATCCAGGCGATCAAACTAACGAAGGGACTAATCCCATTACTCCGTGCGTTCGTGCTATTGATTCAATAAATCCAATGGATAGCGCATTTCACAACGCTTTGGCTGTTGGTATCACAGGCGTGATGGTAGGCCCTGGTAGTGCAAATCCAATTGGAGGGCAGTTTGCTTTCATCAAAACACACGGCAGACGAATTGATGATATGATTGTCCTTGCGCCTGCGGCGATAAAAATTGCCTTTGGCGAAAATCCAATGAATAATTATGGAACAAATGGAAATATACCCTCCACCCGTATGGGAATTGCATCGTTGATTAGAGAAGAGTTGACGAAAGCAAGGCAGTATTTTAGTGGCGATAACTGTAATCAGCAATCATTTTGTATGGAATGTTACCGTGATTTGTTTGAAAAAAAGATACCACTTAAAGCGCATGTGCATCGAGCCGATGATATTTTTACCGCAATTAGAATAGCTGATGAATTTGGATTGGGACTTACACTGGATCATTGTACTGAAGGGCATTTGATTGCAGACGAGATTGCGAAAAGCGGATATCCTGCTATCGTTGGGCCTTCGCTTGCATCACGAAGCAAGGATGAGGTTAGTCTTTCGGATTTCAAAACGGCGGGTGTATTGCAAAAATCTGGAGCAACAGTGGCACTGACAACGGATCATCCTGTGTCAAGAATTCAATATCTACCACTATGTGCAGGTCTTGCTGTTAAGGAGGGCATGAGCAAATGGGGAGCGCTGCGAGCTATTACAATAGATGCCGCGCGCATTTGCCGAGTGGATCACCGATTGGGCAGCTTAAAAGAGGGAAAGGATGCCGACATTGTCATCTATGACGGTGATCCTTTGGAAATAGCATCTACTGTGAAATATACCATTGTGAACGGTGAAATCGCGTGGCAAAAAAGTCAAAGTGATGAATAGAAAATAATAGTTTTGGTAGTAATGAAAAAGGAACGGGCTTTTGTCCGTTCCTTTTATATCATTCTAATTCCTCATAAATTTCCATAAGGCGCTCTTCGAGAGCATCCTTTTTGGCGGTGAGCTCGGCTGCTTTTTTATAATCCGTTGCGGCATCACCATAGAGGTCTGCTTCAATTTGCTCGAGTTCTTTTTCAATTTGCTCTTGCTCTTTTTTGAGATTTTCAATGCGCTTTTGCTCACGTCTTGCATCGGATGCTTGCTTTTTACGAGCCATAAAATCCTCTTTTTGCGCTGTTGGAGATTTTTCAACTTCAACTGAGAGGGAAGACACAAGGTGTGTTTCTTTATGGTGCATAAATTCTGCAAAGGCATTGCCAACGTTGAATACGGGGTAGTCAATAAAATCAGAGCCCGTGCTTCTTTCGTTATCAATTTCAATTACTCTTGTTGCAAGCTTATTTACAAGATATCTATCGTGGCTGACGATGAGAATTGTGCCACCAAATTCTTCAAGAGCCGATTCAAGCGCCTCGCGTGACATAATGTCAAGGTGGTTGGTTGGCTCGTCAAGAATGAGCAAATTCATGGGTGAAAGAATGAGTTTAGCAAGTGTCAATCTTGCTCGCTCGCCACCCGAAAGTACCGAAACGGTCTTTTCGCAATCATCTGCGCTAAAACGGAATCGTGCGAGCGCGCTTCTGATTTCAAATTCTTTTTTGTCGGGATAGGCATTCCAAAGCTCGTCAAGAACTGTGTTGCTCTCGGTCAAGTTTTGGTTTTGCTGATCGAAATAGCCGATTTCGACGTTATATCCTGCCTCAATTACACCCCTTGATATTTCACATTCACCGACAAGCATCTTTAAAAGGGTGGATTTACCACATCCGTTTTTGCCGATGATGAAAACCCTTTCACTTCTGCGAATAAGAAAGTCCATATTTTCAAAAAGCTTCTTTTCACCGAAAAATTTTGAAAGTCCAGCAACCCTTAAAACCTCGTTTCCACTTTGCAGTGATTGAGTGAATTTTATTTTTACGGGCTTTGGCGCTTCTTTAGGACGCTCGAGCTTAACCATTTTGTCAAGCATTTTTTGACGGCTTTCGGCGGCAACGATATTTCGTTCTCTATTCCAAGCACGTTGCTGGGCAATATAAGCCTCTTGACGTGCAATTTCTCTTTGTTGATTGATATAGTGCTTTTCTGCAATCTCGCGGTCAATCTCGCGTTGCTTCATACTTTGGGTATAGTTGCCGTTATAGAGCTTTGCCTCACCGTGCTCCATAGCCAAGGTTTTGTTTGTAACTTGGTCGAGGAAATATCTATCGTGCGAGATGATGAGTACACATTTTTTGTAATTTTTTATATAATTTTCAAGTACCTGAACAGTTTCGATGTCAAGGTGGTTTGTAGGCTCGTCGAGGAGCAACAAATCTGGCTCGCGACAAAGTTGCTTTGAAAGAGCAAGACGTGTTCTTTGGCCACCTGAAAGTTTATCTACATCAAGGGATAAGGCGCGCTCTTCAAAGCCCATTTTGAGAAGGATTGAAGCGCAACGGCTCTTATAATCAAGACCACCAAGGTTTGAAAATTTTGTATATAACTCGTGATATTCTTCACTTAATTTGATGTGTTCATTAGGGTTCACTTCACTTGCCATTTTTTCTTCAAGAAAAGCAAGCTTTTCTTCCATTCGAATGAGCTCGGGGAAGGCGGCATACATCTGTTCAAGCGCAGTTCTGCCAACGAGGTCTGATACTTCAAAGGCGCAATCCTGGGTCAAAATGCCAATAGTTTTGTTTTTTGCGATAAATACATTGCCACTTGTGGCATCGGTTTCACCAAGAATTATCTTAAAAAGGGTGGACTTGCCACATCCATTTGTGCCAATAATGCCGAGCTTGTCATTTTCTTCAAGAGCAAAACTTATTTTTTTGAATAAATCTCTTGCTCCAAAAGACATAGCAAGTTCATTAACTGTAATTGCAAGCATTGAAAAACCCCTTTCTAAAAAAATTAAAAATATCATAAAATTCCCTTGACAAAAGGAAAAATATGTTATATAATTGCATCAAGAACATTTGTTCGTGAATTTCTCTCCGAGTTGAGATGAATAAACATATCTTAACTATTATACAACATATTGAATGAAATTTCAAGTGAAATTGTATTTAAAGGAGTGATAATTATTTGCGAATATTGTAATCAATACGAATGTCCCTCATCATGCCCTAATTTCACAGGATATGTTTCGGGTGTGGGTTCTCACATAGGCAAATGTGCAAGTTGCGAACAGGGGATATATGAAGATGACAAACATTACAGAAAAAATGGAAAATTTCTTTGCACAGAGTGTGCTGAGGAGCTCATCTCCCCCGAGCTTCTAGAGTTTCTTGATTGCTCTGATATAAAAGATTTTTTCGATATGCTCTACTGAAAGGTAGAGTTTTTAAAACCCTCAAGCACGAACAAATGTTCAAATTATTATTAATTAAAAATACACCAAGATATAGGTAAAAGAAAGGATGATGTAAAATGGAAGGCGGTTTTAACCAAGAAAAAACAAAGCTTGCGCGAGTGGAGTGCGATAGAATTTTGCGATCGTATCGTGCTATGAATGACGTTTTATTGTCGTCAAGGTCCTATGGAAGAACGTTTGGCGAAGAATACACGCTTGATGAAGCTGCTATGCGAGCGCAGATGTATGCAATTAGATCCACGATACTCGAGGTCCCCGACTCGCGCGAGCGATTGTTTTTATATCACTACTACATAAAGGGAAATACGCTTGAAAATTGCGCAAAAATACTTGGTATTTCAAGGCGTAGTGTATTTCGATTAAAAGGAAAAGCGATTGACAAAATAGCGCCCAAAATAAAGTCCATTTAAATGCATAATAACTCCTATTTAGGCAAAGATAATAACAAAAATAAATTACAAAAGGGAGGATATTATGTTTAAAAGAAATATGGGACTTGTTTTGGGGGCCGTTGGAGGTATGGTTATGATTGGTATTGCGGGCGCAATGTTGTCAAATACCAAGGCGGCACGCCGTCGCAGAATGATGCGCCGCGCCATGAAGACTGTGCGAAATGTTGGTTGTGTGATGCAAAAATTGGGTTCATTCTAACTAATAAAAGCTGACATGATGTCAGCTTTTATTTTTGCGTTCATTCAAATCCACAACAAATGTTATAGGTAATAGTATGTAGATAGGAAAAAGTATTTTTTCTATCATTTGAGGGTATCTATATATTACATCACTTGCTCCTGCGAGCATATCCGCGCGCAAATTAACTGCCAAAATGCAAATTGTTGCAGAAAAAATAGAAAGTCCTATGCATAGCATTAAAAAGGCGGGTCGATATATCGAATTTATATAATTTCTTATTTTTCTCATATATTTCTCCAAACTTTATTATTCTATAATAATTATACAGTGAGAATGTATTATATTCAATATAAAATTGTTGTTAAAAATGGAAGAAAATGTTAAAAAACGCACATAAAAGCGACACAAAACAAATATGTTTATGTGTTAGTATTATGCTATGATATTATTATAAAACTCAAAAGGAGATTATTATGGATTTTAGCTTAATTGAAAAGCGCGAGGTGGATGGAGTTTGCTACAAGCTTTTAAAAGCAGTCTTTTACAGAAATTATTATGTGATTATTGCGCAGGACAAAAAGGATTTTTATTGTGGCAGTATAAAAGCTGATAGGGAAGAAGCATACATACTTTTTGATGAAATATCCACAAGTAATACGAATATTTATTGTATTATGGATATTTTGTGCGATTTTGCAAAGCAAAAGAATTAAAAAATCTTTACAAATCAAATGATTTGTGGTATGATTAAGTAAAGATTAACTCGAAAGAAGGAAAAATACCTATGAAATGCCCCGCGTGTGGATATTTTGATAGCAAGGTTATAGATTCCCGTCCCTCAAATGACGGATTAAGTATACGTCGCAGACGCGAATGCCTTGAATGTCAAAAGAGATTTACAACATTTGAAACTATTGAAGCAACACAAATATTTGTTATCAAAAAGAGTGGAGAAAAGCAGATTTTTGATAGAAACAAACTTTTGTCGGGCGTGCTTAAGGCGTGCCAGAAGCGTCCTGTTGATGCAGAGGTGATTGTTAACGAGGTTGAACAAGATTTGCAAAACTCAATGAGAACCGAAATAACAACAAGTGAAATTGGTGAACTTGTAATGATGAAATTAAAAGATTACGATCATGTAGCCTACGTTAGATTTGCTTCGGTTTATCGTGAGTTTAAGGATGTTGACACATTCTTAAAAGAGATAAAAGATTTGATGAAGAAAAAGAAATAAACGTTAAAAACGGAACTCAAATTCAAAGGGTTCCGTTTTGTTTATATTGCACAAAAAAACAAAGAAAAAATTATCAAAAAAGTTGAAAAATAATCTTGAATTTTATGTTTGATTGTGCTACAATATCCACTGCACAAAAAATGAATCATAAAATTATTTTATATATACAGAGGAATATAGTATATGTTATCAAATTCAACTATTTTAATTAGTCTTTCGGTAGCTTTGCTTGCTGGATTAATGCTTTCAAGATTAGCAAAGGCAGTGAGTTTGCCTGCAGTAACTGCATATCTTGTTGCAGGTGTTCTTATCGGACCTTTTCTTCTCGGTGGACTTGGCATAGACGGTCTTGGTATTTCACACGAGCAGGTAGAAGGGCTTTCAATAATTTCAGACGTTGCTTTGGGCTTTATTGCATTTTCTATGGGTAATGAATTTAGAATTTCACAGCTCAAGAAAATTGGTAAGCAGGCAACTGTTATCGGTATTTGGCAGGCGCTTTTCACAACCATTTTGGTTGACGCGTTTTTGATTGGCTTGCACTTTATTATGGGTGACAAATTCCCACTTCCTGCTGCAATCGTACTTGGCGCGGTTGCTACTGCTACTGCTCCTGCAGCAACACTTATGGTTGTTAAGCAGTACAAAGCAAAGGGAAAACTTACTGACATTCTCTTGCCAGTAGTTGCACTTGACGATGCGGTGGGTTTGATAGTTTTTGCAATTTCATTTGGTATTGCAAAATCATTGACAAGCGCTAGCATTAGCATAGCATCCGTTGTGCTTGAACCCATGGTTGAGGTTGTTCTTTCACTTGGACTTGGCTTTGTTATGGGCGTTGTTTTCACATATTTTGAAAAGTTTTTCCACTCTCGTTCAAAGAGAATGGCAATGTCGGTTACATTTGTTTTATTGACAGTTGGGATTTCACTTTGCAAGTTTGAAGTAGGTGGTATTCACATCGGTTTTTCTTCACTTCTTTCTTGTATGATGCTTGGCACAGTTTTCTGCAATATCTGTGATTTTTCTGAGGAACTTATGGATAGGGCAGACCGTTGGACAGCGCCCATTCTAATTCTTTTCTTTGTTGTGAGTGGTGCAGAGCTTGATCTTTCGGTATTCGGTGACATTGCGGTAATTATTGTTGGTATTGTGTACATACTTGTTAGATCTGCAGGTAAATGTGCAGGTGCAACAATGAGTGCAAAATGGATGAAGTGCGATCCTAAAATTGTTAAATATCTCGGTATTACACTTTTGCCCCAGGCAGGTGTTGCTCTTGGTATGGCAATCAAAGCGGGTGAACTCGGCGCAGATGGTGATATAGTTAGAAACATCACACTTTTTGCGGTTCTTATTTATGAAATTTTTGGACCTTATTTGACAAAGATAGCGCTCACAAAGGCGGGCGATATCAATGTTGCGGGCAAGACAAGCGCTCGTGAAACTGAAGAAAAGCGCCTTCAAGAGCAGGCGCAAGGTTAATAAAAAGGCAGTTCGGACGAACTGCCTTTTTGTTTTTGAAAAAACTATTGCACAAACTAAGTACAAATGATATAATAGAATTGTAATTTTTACGGAAGGGGAATGACGTTATGAAAAAAATTTATTCGTTGATAGCAATTTTGCTTATCGTTGCAATGCTTTTTACGGCTTGCTTGGGTGGTGGAAGTGAGGAAAAAGAAACCACCTCTCAAACTCAATCAACCACAACAACTACTACAGTAAAACCCGATGAACCAAAGGAGGATCCTGACGTGGATTTACCGGAAACAACAATGTATTTGGTTGGTGACTCAACCGTTTGCTCATTTGCTGATGATTATTTTTATCCAAGATACGGATATGGTACGCAGATAGCTAATTATCTTTCTGACAAGGTTACAGTTAAAAATCTTGCTCTTTCAGGCAGAAGCTCAAAGAGCTTTTTGAGTGAAGCTAATTACACTACGCTTCAAAACTCCTTGAAGGCGGGAGATATTCTCGTTATCGGATTCGGTCATAATGACGAAAAGAGTGATGATGCGACAAGATTTACCAATGCATCTCTTGATTACACGAATCCTGATTCTTTTGGATATCACCTTTACGAATATTATATTAAGCTTGCACAAAGCGTAGGTGCAACACCTGTTCTTTGCACTCCCGTAGTTCGCGCTGCAACTGACAATAACTATTCCGGCAGTGAAGGTCACGTTACTGCTACGGGCGACTATGCGGCGGCTGTTCGTGCGGTTGGTGAAGCTTATGGCGTTGACGTTATTGACCTTACTGTTCTCACAAGAACCAAATATGAAGACCTTGGATTTGCAGAAGCGTCATATTACCATGCAGTTATAGCAGGTAAATATGATACTGACGGCACGACTATAATTCCTAACTGGGCAAGCATTGATAAAACTCACTTGAATATTTACGGTGCAAAATTCGTTGCATATTTGTTTGCTAGCGAGATGGCAGAGCTTGAAGGTATAGGTGGATACGTTCTCCCAAATATCACAGAGCCCACCAAAAAGGCACTTGCTGCAAGAGAGGGATATGAAGTGCCCACCTACGAAACTCCCGACCTTGAAAATTATAATGCACCCTCTCAGTTTGAAACCACAACTGACGGCTGGTACGGTACTGCTTTTGGCACAACAGGTGGAAATCCTCAATCTTCCTCAAATGGATATATTGCCAAAGAAGTTAGTGAAGGTGTCTTCCGGGTTGGACAAAATTCTAAAAAGGGTAAATTTACTTCTTCTGAAGATGGTTTTGCCTTCCTTTTCAGACAAGTAGAAGCAAGCCAAAACTTTACTCTTACTGTTAGTGGCAAGGTGATTTCTACTGCATCCACCAATCAAGTGGGCTTTGGTCTTATGCTTCGCGACGATTGCTATATCAATCTCACAGCTGAAAGTCCCATTATCACAAATTACGTAACCGCAGGTTTCCTTTGTACTTCCTCTTCAATGACTGCAAACTTCTATAGAGAAAATGCAGTGCTCAACAATGGAAGTGGCACTGTATCTTCTCTTGCGGCGGTTGACGATACGTTCACTATGACTATTGAAAGAGTCGGACAGTCCGTAAAGGTAAGCGTTGTTTATGGCGGACATACATATACTCAAACTCACTACGATTTTGATTTCTTTGCAGTTGACACTGAATATATGTACGTTGGTATGTTTGCAAACCGTGGAACAGTAGTTGAATTTACTAATGTTGTATTCAGAATCACAGGAGAAAGCCAAGGCGCATAAATTTATACTTATGAATTAATTTGACCTCCCATCCGGGAGGTCATTTTTGATAAATATATGATATGATGATGAATTTTCTCGAATATACTTGCAGAAATATCCAAAAGGTGATATAATATTATCAACATTATTAAAAAAGGAGATAAATATGTTTGAATTTTCCCTTAATAGTCCGATAATTTTTGCATTTGTTGCAGTAGTAATCGGCGTAGTAATTGCTCAATCAATTTTCTTTCTTGTTAAGGCTTACAAAAGAGGAATCGAATTAGGCATTAAAAAATCGGTATTAGTTGATACTATAAAAAGATCGGCAATATTTACTATTGCTCCCGCAGTTGCAATATTTATGGGTGTTGTTTCACTTGTAAAAATGCTCGGTGTTGCTCTTCCTTGGTTGCGACTTTCCATTATCGGTGCGGTTACATATGAGCTTCCTGCTGCCAAAAATGCACTTGAAGCACTTGGCGTTGACGCGATAACAGATGCTAAACAATATGTTACAGTTGCACTCGTTATGACATTTGGTATTGCTTCAAGTCTTATTCTTGCCCCCATCACTTGTAAGACGATAACGGGTGGTATGATGAAGGTTAAAGACAAGGACAAAAGATGGATGGACCTTCTTATGACAAGTATGTTCGTTGGTATGCTTTCTGCTTTCCTTGGATATATTGTTTGCGATCTTGGTCTTGTTTTTGAAACACTTGAAAATGGCACAAAAGCACTTGCTTTCCACTATCAGCTTGAGCACTGGATTCCTGTGTTTGTTATGGCGATTTCTGCAGGGCTTATGGCTATTTGCGGAACCCTTCTTAAAAAGTTTAATTGGAAATGGCTCAACGACTATGCACTTCCTATTTCAATGATAGGTAGTATGGCATTGGCAATTCCTGTTTCACTTTTGATTAAAGGATAAGGAGGTACATATATGAATTATATTGATAAAATGCATAGATGGGGAAGAATATGGGCAGTTGTTACTGCAGGATTTATATTTTCTTTTCCCTTTGCTTTGGCAATCGTTTTTAATGCATGGCCCGATTGGGGTGTATTTTTAAAAGGTCTTTTTGCAGTTGCAGTTACATTCTGGCCCGTTGGTATTATTGAGGTTATAACATATACTCCCATGCTTGGTGTGGGTGGTACATACCTTAGCTTTGTTACGGGTAACCTTTCTTCACTTAAAGTGCCTTGTGCTATTGATTCTATGGATAAAGCAGGCGTTAAGGCTGATAGTGATGAGGGTGAGGTTATCTCCACTATTTCAATAGCTACATCATCGATAATGACAATAATCATTATATTTGTTGGTGTGTGCTTGTTAACAGCTTTCCAGGGATTCTTTGAACAAGAGTGGTTAAAACCTGCATTTGATAACGTACTTCCTGCACTTTTTGGTGGACTTGGCGTTGTTTATCTTTCAAGATATTTCAAAATTGCAGTTTTGCCCATGGCACTTATGATTATCCTCTTTGTTTTCGTACCATATCTCAATTCCGGTATGGTTGGTATTATGATTCCTGTAAGTATGGTTATCACACTTATCTATGCAAGAGTTCTTTATAACAAAGAGAGAAGAGCTAACGGAGAAATAAAATGATTGTTTTATATGTTATTTTGGCTATAATCGTTTTGCTTTTGTCAATAGCAATTATTAGAGCTTTGCTTTTTGTTCCACATAAAGAGAGTAAAATTGAGATTGAGAAGGTAAATGTTAATCTTGACAAAGCAACACGTGACCTTGCTGATATGGTAAAATGCAAGACCATATCCCATCGTGACAGAGCGCTTGAGAATGATGAAGAATTTGAACGCTTTATCGCGCTTTTATCCGAAAGATTCCCCATGATTTATAAGCATTGTGCATTTGAGAGAGTTTCTGATCGCGCAATTCTTTATAGATTGCAAGGAAAAAGTTCAGATGCACCCTGTGTATTTACTGCACATTTTGATGTTGTTGACGTTGAAGAAAAGGATTGGGAGAAAGCTCCTTTCTGTGGAGAGGTTGAAAACGATACTCTTTGGGGAAGAGGAACTCTTGATACTAAATCAACACTCAATGCATCAATGCAGGCGCTTGAACAGTTGCTTTTAGAAGGATTTGTTCCCGAAAATGATATCTATCTTGCATTTTCAGGTAATGAGGAGATAAACGGAGAGGGACAGCCACAAATCATTCAACTTTTCAAAGAAAGAAATATCACGCCTGCACTTGTTCTTGACGAGGGTGGAGCTGTGGTTAATAATGTGTTCCCCGGAGTTACCACTCCCTGTGCTCTTGTTGGCATAGCTGAAAAGGGAATGCTCAACGTTGAACTTAAATTTACAGGAAATGGTGGACATTCTTCATCTCCCAAGCCCCATACACCTATTGGAAAATTAAGCGCTGCGTGCGTAAATATTGAAAATCATCCATTCAAATATACACTTTCAAAGGTGTCTGCATCTATGTTTGATACCCTTGCAAGATACTCAAATTTTGGATATAAATTGATATTTGCAAATCTTTGGTTGTTTGGTCCTGTGCTCTCACTCATTGGAAAATTGAGTGGTGGTGAACTTAACGCTTTGATAAGAACAACTTGTTCATTTACACAAATGGAGGGGTCAAAGGGAATTAATGTTATTCCACCCAATGCCACGATGTGTGCAAATCTTCGTTTGATCCCTGGCGAAACAACAAAGAGTGCAGAAGAATATCTTAGAAAACAAATTAAAGATAAGGATATTCAACTCACAGTTCTTGAGGGGGTAGATCCATCTCCAACATCCGTTGTTGGTGGGGACGCGTGGAACAAGATTGTCTATGCAGTTAAGGGAACTTGGGATAATACTTTGGTTTCTCCCTATCTTATGTTTGCTTGCTCTGATGCAAAGCATTGGAGTAGAATAAGTGATAAGGTATATCGTTTTTCTGCTATGGCTCTTACTAGCGAAGAGAGAAAAACAATTCATGGAAATAACGAAAAAATACCGCTTGACACAATTCGTAAGAGCGTGGAATTTTATATTCGTTTAATGAAAAAATGTTAATAAAAAGCTCAATGCCGTGGTGGCATTGAGCTTTTGTTTATTTTTCCTTTTGGGATTTCATTTTATAAAAGACTTCAACCATATCAACAAATTTCATTGCAAGCTTTCCGTCGTCAAGAATACAACGATATGAAACTTTGTTATGTTGAATTTCAATTTGATAACCCGGTTTAAATGGGAGGGATGCAAACTGTATAGTTGGAATTTCAAGATGCACTCTCTTGCAATTTATTGGGCCATCAATAATAAATTTTTCGGGGGTTAATTTAATGTTTGCATAACCAACCGTTGTGTACTTATGCTTTTTGGAATCAATTGTTTGTATTTTGGCTTTGGCGGTGAGGTCGGTAAGTTCACCTTTTTCAATTTGATCTTTGATTATTTCCTGAATCCAAAGCGACCAGTCTGAAACGTATCTCATTTCTTTAGGCGTTTTACCCACGTTGTGTAAAAATCCGTATTTATCAGATTTGTGTGCAAAGCCGCATTCGGTACAATAAATTGTGTGCTTGTTTTTAACCTTGAGAGTATATTCTTTTTTACAGTGAGGACAAATATAAAGCACATTTTCAAGTCCTTCAATATTATTTCCACCAGAGTATTTTATTTTTAGCTTTTCTTGTTCTCTATAAGCGTCAAAGAGCAATGCGCTATCTATCTTTTCTTGTATTTGCTCTACGGCCATTTCGCACAACTCTTGCTTATCAATTATTTTATGAATATCAAGGAATGTTTTTCCAGTGCGAATTTTTTTGCTCCATTTTGGTGTACAAAAATACGTGCCGTAAACTCTTGCTGCATAAACGTCCGTATCAAGCCATCTAAGAAAGGCGTATGTGGAGTCGGGAATGGGTGTTGAAAGACCGTCTTCGCACATAAGTCCTGCGGGGTAGAAGGTGAGAATTCCGTCTTGCTTAACTGCCTTGCGCATCAAGGCTATCTCTTTGATAGATGTCTGAAACTGTTGTTTTGGAATAACACAAATTTTATCCATGCCTTTTTTAAAGGGGAGTGTTTGATAAAAGGAGTCGCTAACAACGAAAGTTTGCGTTTCTTTGGTAGCACCAATTAATGTTGTAAAATCAAGTGCCGCTTGGTGATTGCAAACGATAACCATAGGACCTTTTGCGTCTTTTATTTCGTTGCGAATATATTTTCTTTTGAAAATGGTTTTAGCTATAATTTCTGACAAAAATTGAGCTACTCGGTATACTCTGATATTGGGCTTGTTTGTAATCATAACTATTCCTTTCATAATACGTTGGGAATTTGCTTATTCCATCTTAAGATTAATTCTATCATAAACAATGTCGAAGTTCAACGATTTTTGAAAAAAACAACAAAAAATCGTCAAAAAAACTAATATTTTGTTTATTATTTTAATGAAAATACTGAACTTTTGTGTATTTTTACTTGCGCTAAACAAAAAGGCGAGTTAAGACTAAACTCAACTCACCTTTTTGGCACGCCATATTGGAATCGAACCAACGGCCTTTCGCTTAGGAGGCGAACGCTCTATCCTACTGAGCTAATGGCGCAAACTAATATTCAACAAGGTTATATTATCATAAATTGTTCAAAAAATCAAGCGAAATAGTGATTTTTATTTAGACAAAAAAGGACTTGCCTTCAAGACAAGTCCTTTAAATTTTATCTATTATTATTTCTTTTTGCGAACAATAAAGTAATATACGCCAAATCCTGCCAAAGCACAAATTACCGCTGCACTAAGTGTAATTGGTAACACGGGATTTTTAAGTTTGTTAGATTCGGTGTCTGTTTGGGATTCGATAACAGATGTTGTGCGTTTATCAATGTGATTGCAAACGCTACAAGTTCTTGTATCCTCACCAGTATAGTTGCCATCAGCATCATAAACTGCCTCCCAATCACCATAACTATGCTCACGAGGGTCTATTTCTTCACCACAGAGTGAACATTCTGTATCCTCGCAGTTGTTAAATTGGTGAACACAAACAGATCTTATCTGTGAGTACATTCTATTAGCAATATATTCGTTACCTTTATCTCCAATATTAAGAATCGATTGATCAAGATTATATAGTGAAAGCAAGTCTAAAATATTGGTTTTTTGTCCGTCATTGGCTTCCTGATAACTTGTGGTTGTTTCCGATATATTAGCAAACGCCGTATTATTAAATACGCTAAAATAAAGAAGAGTTTGTGAGGTTGATACAAGTGAGAGTGCTTCAAAGAAATATCCAATATCTAATCGGTCATTGCCAATTTCAAGATAGGAATCTTTTAAGAGATTGTAACGACCAAGGATGATAATCTTGGTATCGGGGTGATTGGTGTTGATGTAAGAAATAAGGTTGGCAGATTTAATTGTTTCTTCCATATAACGATACAAGAATGATTCAAGTGCAAAAACGATTGCATCTGTCAAGGGAAGATCGATTGTTATAAAAGAATTTTCACCAAACATTGTATAAAGAGTATCTGGATTGCTGATGATTGCACTTACAAAAGGATTGGTGTTTATTGAAGCTGCGTTTTGTACAAGCAATTCAACCATATCTATTTTAAGTGTATAATACTCAAATCCTGCATAATTAACAACAAGTTCTTTAAGCGTTTTCTTTGTTAATTCGACATACTGAACCTGCTCTTCATCAAGAAGGAGAGACCAATCTAAGTCTTGTTTTGATTTGTTAGCTATTGGTTCTGTCAATAGGATTTCATCAATCATATTGTTTACAGGCTTTTTTAATTCTTCTTTGAGCCCAGCAAGTGAAATATATGATGAAAGAGAATTGCTTAAAATGTCAACTATAGTGGAAACATAAGAGGTGGCAATGCTACGGGCATCATTGTCGATATAATCCGCCACATAACCGAGCATTTGGTTGGATACGAAGTTAATCATATCAGCTTCGTTATAGCCAATGCTTACGATATCTGCCTTTGCGATTTCACTATAGTCTATGTTATCAAATGAGGTATATCCCACCTGATTATTTTCAAGACCAATTAGTTCTGCAAAAATATCTGCATAGCCACCTTCAAAACCGTTAATGGCAACATAGTATGAACTATCGGTGGGTAAATAATCAATACTAAGTTGGTCATTGATTACATCGGCACCTTTGGTACCTTTGATATAAGTTTTCCAAATGATTTTGCTGATTTCTTTATATCCATTTGCGTTGGGGTGAGAGAAAACAGTTCCACCGAATTGCATTCGCATAGCAAATGCAAACATAGTTTCAAAAACAATGGGTTCAAGATTGTGTTCTTGTGCTAAAGCATTAAAATATCCTTCGGGATAAAGTTCATTAATGTCATAGTTGTAATCGGGATTTTCAATTGCATTTTCAACGGCCGCAGCAAGTTCTTCCAAAAGAATTTGTTCAGTAGAAAGGCCGAGGTAAGAAGCTACACCAAGCTGTGTAAAGTCCATAATATTGGGCTTTGTAGATTCTCTTAATACTTCAGCGACAACGTCATATGCAACTGAAAGCATTTTTGCATAAATTTCATAGTATGATTTGTCATCTCCGGAAAGTTGTCCCGCCTCACCTTTTTTAATGAAATCTTTTAAGGGAGTGCCGTCATGCCATGTAATTTTGGGGGTATTTTCTTTACCCTCTATGCCATAATGGAATCCGTAATGGAAAGCTTCGATAGATTCCATATTTGTTGTATCTTTTTGGGATTCATCCATGCGGACGAGTCCTTTTTTGCTCATATTAACAGCAAACATCTGTTGAATACGAGTTTTTATATAAAGAGAGCCATCATACACATTGAAGCAGTCTTTGAGGTTGGTGCTGAGTGAAGAAGGATTTCCATCGTAAGCTCCCACCTCATCAAAGAAGAATTCTGTGTGTCCGTTTGATGAAACGTTGGCGTAATAGTAAGTTGATGAATAAGGAGATAATGTGGCAGTATAAAGGTTTGCTGCATTAATTATTGTTCCAAATATATCACCAAAAGGAACACGAATTGTTGAACCTGGGAAAACAACGTCAAGGTCGCGCAACATATTCTGAATACTTACAACAACTATTTTGACGTCGGGATTGAGTGAATATATTTCTTTTATGGTTTCATCAAAATTAACACAATATCCCACAAGGGCATAGGCAATAGTATCGGCAAAAGATTTGAGCATTGATGTGGGCATTACTGTATCACCGATTGTTTCTTCAATGATTTCGAGCGCATATTCACTAGCAATCTTGTAGTAGTGAGCTATCTCGGGATTAAGAGATTCAAGATCACTTGAAAAAACACCCGTGGAAATAAGATTGAGCATATATGTGCCAAAATTGTTCATACCGATATCAATGGTGATAAGGTCTGCATCTGCAACCTTTTCTCTACATGCGGTGCGCAAATTATAGAGCAATTCTTCGGGAGTGGGTTCGTGGTCAAATCCTTCAAGATTTTTATCGACACATTGTTGCCACTCATACAAAGCCCCGCCGAGATACCAGTTGCTACTTACGCCGTCTCCGTTGGTGTCATAGAACCATGTATCGGTATATGCATCACCTTGATAAGTGTAATCCAAAAGGAAGTGAAGTTCTTCGGCGCGCAAACTGCTTGTTGCAATTTGATGAAGATTTACATTATAATCACGGCTTAATTTTTCTTTTATAATATCTGCATATGCACCGGGAGTATCCATTTCATATCCGTATCTATTATCCTTTGCTTTTTCAAAGGGAGATTCGTATACGTATTCAAAATTGTATCCGTGCAGTCCGTATCCATTTACGTTTGAAGCCCCAAGCGCAACGTAATTGAATTCAGGCTTATCGGATGATTGTTGAATATCCAATGCATTAACGAATATTCCAACACTTGAACTTGAAGCGCTAAAACAAATTGTCAAGGCAATAATAGCTGCCACAAATTTATTTATGTATTTTATAAACATCTTATTTTCCTCTCTAAATAGACAATATAAAGTAATTATATCATAATTATACACAAAAGTCAATTATACGACAATAAAAAACACAAAATTAATCCTATTAATTGTGTTCAAATAAAAATTGAAAAAACTATTGACAAATAGCTCTACAATGTGATACAATAATATGCCGCATAATGTCAGGTCGTAGAGAGTGGACGAATTTTTCGAGCCACCCCTGCCTTAGCGAGTCTATAAGAAAGAGAGGTGCTACTTCCATGTTCGCAATTATCATGACAGGTGGAAAGCAGTACAAAGTTAACGTAGGTGATGTTCTTTTCATCGAAAAGCTCGACGTTAACGAAGGAGAAACAGTTACTTTTGACTGTGTAAAGGCTTTGTCCGATGGTGAAACATTCAAGGTTGGTGCTCCCAATGTTGAAGGTGCAACTGTTACTGCAAACGTTCTTAAGAACGGTAAGGGCAAGAAGATTTATGTTCTCAAGTACAAATCCAAGAAGAACGAAAAGAAGAAGATTGGTCACAGACAGCCTTACACTAAGGTTGAAATCACTGCTATCAACGGCTAATTTTCAAAAAAAGGGTCATAAATATGACAAAAGTAGTTTTTTTTAGAAATGACGGTATTTTTTACGGATTCCGTGAAACAGGACACACAGGCTATGGTGATGAGGGTTACGACATTCTTTGCGCGGCACTTTCATCAATGACAATGTTGCTTATCAACTCAATCAACGTGGTTTATGCAGGCGAACTCGACTATACAATAGACGAGGGTGCTACTGAAATCATGGTGCAGTCCAAATCTGCGCTCCCCGAATTTGAGGAGGATGAAAGAAAGAGATATGCAATTAGTGGTTTGTTTATGTCCTATTGCATTCAACTTAATGACCTTATGGAAGAATATTATGATTATCTTCAAGTTGAGGTTATCGATAAGGAATACGAAAAACCGTCCGAACAAGACCAATAAGGTCAAACAAATTTAAAGTACGGAGGAATAAAGAAATGTTAAAGCTTAGTTTGCAGTTCTTTGCTCATAAAAAGGGTGTTGGTTCTACAAAGAACGGCCGTGACAGTGAATCAAAGCGCCTTGGCGTTAAGAAAGCTGACGGTCAGCACGTAGTTGCCGGCAACATTATCGTTAGACAGAGAGGAACAGCTATTCATCCCGGTAACAACGTAGGTATCGGTACAGATGACACATTGTTCGCACTCATCGACGGTAGAGTTAAGTTTGAGCACAAGACAAAGACAAAGAAACAGGTTAGTGTATACGCTGACTAATGTTTAATAAATAAAAGGCATCCAAATGGGTGTCTTTTATTTTTTTTATTTTTGTTTGAATTTTGATTTATCATCTTTTTCTTTCTACCTGCATATATTGGTAAGGATTAAATGAAAGGAAAAAAGAAAAATGATGCCTATTTTAGATAAAAAAGAGTTTTATAAAATGTTGCTTCGTGACAGATTTCCTGTTGCAAAAATTGATTTCCCAACTGAAAAGAGAAGTGGTAGAGTAGAGTTTATTCACACGCCTCTCGGGGTTTTGTTGCACATACATTCTGGTGGCGCGCGAGTGAAAGAGATAAAAATGTATGATAGAAATTACGGAAATTTTGCTCTCCAAAATGTTTTTTGCGGTGAAAATCTTGTTTGTATTGATGATGGCTCATATGTGAGTGTTTCAAATAAACTAAAAATTGAAGATGTTATTGGGAGGAGCTTTCTGATTAAGCTTGATGATATAACAGTTATTGCGCGCGCTGAATTTCTTTCAAGGCGAAGAAGTGATGTTGACAAATCAGCAACTATGGTTTATAATTAATCGAAAATAATAATAAAAAGGAAATAAAAAATGAAATTACAGCTTGTTGCAACCTGTCTTTTTGGATTGGAAAAATTTTTGGGCGAGGAAATTGATGCTCTCGGCTTTAAAAGAATAGAAACTATTGATGGCAGAGTTACATTCGAGGGAACTTTGCAAGATGTTGCGCGCGCAAATATTAATCTTCGACTTGCGGAGAGGGTTTTTATTAAACTTGGTGAATTTAATGCCTATTCATTTGATGATTTATTTGAGGGAACAAAGGCACTCCCGTGGGAAAATTTTATTTCTCGTTACGATGAATTTCCTGTAAAAGGACATGCTATCAAAAGCAAGTTATATTCCATTCCTGATTGTCAAAGTATTGTTAAGCGCGCTGTGGTTGCGAGATTATCCGAAAAGTATAGCGTTTCTTGGTTTACCGAAAACAGCGGAATAAAATATCAGATTGAATTTTTCATATTAAAGGACAAGGCGTCATTGATGATTGACACAAGTGGAATTGCACTCCACAAAAGAGGCTATCGTCCAGCATCCGTTGCAGCTCCTCTTCGTGAAACGCTTGCAGCGGCACTTGCATTGACAAGCAGACCACGAAAAGACGTGCTTATTTGGGACCCATTTTGTGGCTCTGGTACTATAGCGATTGAATCCGCTATGATTCTTGCCAATATTGCTCCCGGAATGAATAGGGAGTTTATATCGGAAAAATTTCCTCAAATCACATCTAAAATGTGGAACGAGGAAAGAGATTTGGCGCGTTCTCTTGTATCAAAAGAAATAGATTTTGAAATATTTGCATCTGACATTGATGAGGAGGCAACTGATATTGCATACGAAAACGCTCTGCGTGCAGGTGTTACCGACTACCTCAATATTTTTACTGCAGATGCTAGAAAAATTGAAAAACCCGATAGGCGAGGCACGATTATCTGCAATCCTCCTTATGGTGAACGATTGATGACACCTCGTGAGGCAGAGCAGCTTTATCGCGATATTGGTAAAAATTTTGATAATTTCTATCCTTGGCAAATATATGTACTTACTTCTATGGAAAGCTTTGAAAGGTGTTATGGTCGCCGTGCGGACAAAATCAGAAAGCTTTATAATGGAATGATACCTTGTAATTTGTATCAGTATTATAAGCCGCGAGATGATAAAAATAAATTTAAAAAGAAATAAAATATAGCCAATCTATGCGCCCAAACTCTTTAATTTGCGTTTGGGCGCAGCTTCTTTTTTGCTTTGGTTTTCTACTTATTAATTAAGAGATGATTTATTATACTTTTCTGTTATAATTTGCCGATAGGGTGTTTTTTGAAATTTATATTGACAAATAGGTACAAATATTGTATAATAAAATGAAATAACATCGGGTAGTATTGCTTGTAGCAACTTTCCTGTGTTATGTGCGCTCAATTTGTTCTGGCGCAAATTTATACTTATATGAAGTTTAAAGGAGATTAATTAAATGGAAAAAAGAACAATCAGTATAGAAAAACCTTGGATGAAGCATTTCCCTGAGGAATCAAAAACTGCTGAATTTCCAAAGATGAAGGTTTATTCATACCTTAAAGAAACCAACAAACATCGACTTTATCATACTGCTATTTACTACTACGGAACTAAAATCAAGGTTAAAACCCTTATTGCTAAAATTGATGAGGTTGCAGACGCTTTTGCAGCGCTCGGAATCAAACAGGGTGACGTTGTTTCATTATTGTCTGCGTCAACACCTGAATCAATAATGGTTTTCTATGCACTTAACAAAATTGGTGCAACACTCAATGCAATCGACCCAAGACTTGATGCAAATAGTATTACAAGAATGATCACTACATCTGGATCAAAAATGCTTATTGCTATCGATATGTCATATCCATTGGTTGCAAAAATTCACGACAAGATCAAACAGGAACACATTGTTATTCAAACTGCTGCTACATCATTGCCTCCAATTAAGAAGTTGGCACTTAAAATTGCGACAAGCAGCCGTATTCCTTATGGTCAGGGCGGAATTATGAGCTGGGAAACATTTATTAAGGGCGCAAAAGATGGTTTGGCTCACGAAGCTGACTATGATGGAGATGCTACTGCTGCCATTACATATACAGGTGGTACAACTGGTTTCCCCAAGGGCGTTATGCTCACAAACGATTCTATTAACGCAACTGCATTTAACTTTATTCATGCAGGTATCATTCACGAGGGTGGAGATAGATTCTTGGGTATTATGCCTATTTTCTCATCCTACGGTCTTTGCTGTGGTATTCACATGCCTTTGACTATTGATACAGAGCTTGCGCTTATTCCTCGTTTCTATCCTCTCAAGATGGGCGAGTACATTAAGAAATATAAGCCCAATCACATGATCGCAACTCCTGCTTTCTATGAAATCCTTATTGATAGCAAGGAAGTTAAGGGAATGGATCTTTCTAAACTCTATACACTTGGTTCTGGTGGTGACTCCATGAACGAAGGTCTTGAAGCAAAACTTGATGTATTCATGAAGGAACACAACATGAAATATCCCTTGTGCCAAGGTTATGGTATGAGTGAAGTTTCTGCTGCTGCTACTTTCTGTGTTAACGACAGATATAAGAGAAAGAGTGTTGGTATTCCTTGCCTTACTACAACAGTTGCTATTTTCGATCCTGAAACAGGTGAAGAACTTGGATATAATGAAGAAGGCGAAGTTTGTATGACAGGTCCTTCTATGATGAAGGGATATTTCAACAATCAGGCTGAAACAGACCACGTTAAACGTTTGCATGCTGATGGTCAATATTGGATTCACTCCGGTGATATTGGTTCTATTGATGAGGACGGTTTCGTTTACATCAAGGGCCGTGTTAAGAGAATGATTACAAGATTTGACGGACATAAAGTTTTCCCCATCACAATCGAAAGCTTTATAGCAGAGCATCCTGCGGTTCATAGTTGCTCCGTTATTGCGGTTGACGACCGTGAGCGTATGCAGGGTCAATATCCTATGGCGGTTGTTGAACTTAATGCAAATATTCCTGCTTATCGCAGAAATGAAATTGCTAAAGAAATTTACAATAGTTGTCAAGAACACCTCGAGCAGCGCGGACGCCCTGTTGCGATTATGTGTGTTGACGAAGTTCCTCTTACTGCTATGGGTAAGAATGACTATAGAAAACTCGAAAGAGAATATAAGTATTTCGACTACCTTGCTTGGCAGAAAGAGATACTTGGGTAATTCTATTATATAAATTTGGACGAATTTGGTTGACTTTGAATAACGATAAAGGTTTTTCACTCTATATAGCCAATGGACTCTATAAAAATATATCAATATTATATTTAATGATATAAGCGCAGGTTCTTATATCGGAAAGGATTTCATCATGAAACTCAAAAGAGTTCTTGTTTTGGTAATTGCAGTAGTAATGATGGTAAGTGCATGTGCAACACCCGTACTTGCGGCATTCAAACCCGAAACACATCGCGAACATATTGAAGAGGTTATTAATGATCCCGAGCTTCAAGCGAAGT
>JAZRRX010000036.1:0-56535 GCA_045651165.1 Eubacteriales bacterium | reverse complement strand
CAATTTTCAATGACCGATTTCGCTGCCTTAAAAATATACAGCTTCGTTATTATATCACAATTGCCTTCCCTTTGTCAAGTACTTTTTTAAACTTTTCTTAACTTTTTTCGCCTTTTTATCAGCCCCTCGCAATCGCGACCTTGTTATATTACCACATCTCTCTATTATTGTCAAGTGGTTTTTTGAAAAAAGTTTAAATATTTTTTAAAAAAGTTTAAATGGCAAATCCACCGTCAAATCCGATGATTTGTCCTGTTAAAAATCCACTTTTTTCGGTTGCGATAAGATAGATAAAATCTGCAATCTCATTTACATCACCAATCTTACCCACAGGAGTTTCAGCACAAAGTTCGTTCATAGTTGTTTCGTCAATCTCGGCATTCATTTCAGTATTAATAACTCCCGGTTCAACACAGTTAACACAAATTCCGCTTGGTCCAAGTTCTTTTGCGAGTGCTTTTGTGAAACCCTCGATGGCGGATTTGGATGCTGAATAGGCAACCTCGCAAGAAGCTCCAACTTTCCCCCACATTGAGCCGATATTGACAATTCGTCCGCAATGCTTTGAAATCATAGATTTAGCAACCTCGCGTGTAACAAAAAACGTTCCACCAACATTTGTATTCATTATATTATAATAGTCCTCGTCAGTGGTATCGGTGAAGAGCTTTATAAGGGAAACTCCTGCGTTATTGATAAGGATATCGACACCACCCATATTTACAATAGCTTTTTCCACAGCACTTTTAGCCTGGTCGGGATTGGAAATATCCGCCTTGATAGCACAAGCGCCAGTGAGTGCTGAAAGTTCAGCCGCCGCAGAGTCACTATTATTATATATGAAGGAAACTGCATATCCCTCGCGCTTAAATTTCTCAACGCACGCGCGACCAATACCACGCGAGCCACCTGTTATAAGTACGTTTTTCATCAAAATACCGCCTTTTGTGTATTGGATATAGTTTAACACTTTTAATTTGGTTTGTCAATATACGAAAACAAAACGGCGCGAAAATTTCGCGCCGTTAAACCGTTTATTCTCATTATTCTACAACGTAATTCCAAACAACAGGAACTCCGGAGTTCCAATCGGAATGCCACCCCTCAGGTTTGGATGCTACTTCACAGTAAATAGTAAGATTGTCATTTCTAAAGAAAACCATATTTTCCATGATGGTTACAGAGTTAGGTATCACGATACTCTGTAGTGAATCACACTCCGCAAAGGCACATGCTTTGATTTGCATCACCGATTTGCCAAAGGTAACACTTTCTAACGAAGTACACCAAGCAAATGCATACTGACCGATAGTTATAACATCATTAGGAATAGAAATGGATTTGAGTGAAGTGCAGTTTACAAATGCTCTGCCATCTATAGCGGTTATTGAATCCGGCAGATTTATACTTTCAAGTGCTGAACATCCCGAAAATGTGTAGCTCTCAATTTTAGTTACGGAATTAGGTATATTGATAATTTCAAGCGCAGTGCATCCCGAGAAAGCACTTGATCCTATGGATGTTACAGAATCGGGTATACTTACACTAACAAGTGAAGTAGCTCCCGAAAAAGCACTGGTACCAATAGTAGTTACACCGTCAGGAACAATAAAGCTTGTTCCTTTTGCTGTATATCTAATCAATGTTTTACCGTCTTTAGAATAAAGATTGCCATCAATAGATTTATAGTATTGATTGTTTTCGTCAACCTCCACACACTCTAATGATGCGCATTTCATCAATGCTTCTAAAGATATGTTAGTTATCGAGGCAGGAATTATAATTTTTTTAACGTTGATACAATCATCAAATGCCTCTACCGATATAGCAGAAGTATTCTCATTAATTGTGATTATTTCAACATCATTCCACACCGAAGCAAAATAGTAATATTGATTACCATTTTGGGATATATAAATACAGTCATTATACAATGTACTGCTCCAACAAGTATTTTCCCAAGGGATATACCATCCATAAGGTTTGCTAGACACTTCACAATAAACAACTTTAAGAGATGAACAACCGCCAAAAACATCGGATTCCATTTCCGTTACTGATGATGGTATATAAACATATGTCAAAGCAGTACAACTGTTAAACGCGCTTCCTCCTATAAATTTAACAAACTCAGGAATATTTAGTTTTCCCTTTAAACCACATCCATAAAATGAGTAACGACCAATTCTTGTCACAGACGAAGGTATTGTAAAGTCGCTCAATCCCTCACAACCATGGAATGCGTAGTTTCCAATCGTCTGAATATCACCGCACTCAAATTCAGTCAATGAACTACAATTATAAAATGCATAATCTCCTATATCGGTAATTGAATCACCAAGCGCTATGCTTTCGAGCATAGTGCAATTATAAAACGCTCCACGCAAAATGTTGCCACCAGTAATAGTGACATTTTTCAATGTTTCGGGAATATAGTATACATAATATAACTGCTGATATTTTACACCTTCACCATAGCACTGTTTAACTTCAACAGTTCCTTCAATATCATTTGAACCAAATATATATCCAAACAATGAAGAGGTTGATGCACCAGTGGCACTTACCTTTCCACCAACAAAAGGCAGGGTTATACTTTCAAGATAAATGCTTCCCTCAAATATAGAATGTGACATTTCAGTTACTGAATCAGGAATAACCATTTCTTTTAAAGAAACGCAATATGAAAATGCATGATATCCAATATAAGTAACTGAATTTGGAAGAACTATATTTTTCAAAGATCCACAACCCGAAAACGCACCTGTATTTATGCTTTTAATAGACGTTGGAAGAGTTACACTTTCAAGAGAATCACAACCACAAAGTAAATACGCAGATATTTCGCTAACAGAAGATGGAATATTAATGGAAATCAAAGATGAACAATTTCTGAAAGCAGATTCTCCAAGTGATGTGACTGAATTGGAAATACTAATTGAAGCTAAGGACGAGCAATCCATAAAAGCACTATTTCCGACACTTTCAACAGAATCAGGAATAACTATAGCTTTAAGAGAGATACATCCATAGAACGCATAATCACCTATCGTATTTACAGAATTGTGAATATTAATTGAAGCCAACGATGAGCAATTTCTAAATGTGGATTCTTCAATTGATGTTACTGAATTAGGAATGTTAATTGATACTAAGGATGAACATTCCATAAAGGCACCAATTTCTATAGTTTCAACGGAATCAGGAATAACCACAGTTTCAAGAGAGGTGCATCTAAAGAATGCATAAGCACCTATCGTCTTAACAGAATTGATTATAGTTATATTCTCAAGGAATGTGCAATTATAGAATGCTCCAAAATTGATATGCAATCCGGTTATTGCCACGTTTTCAAGTGACTCAGGTATATAATATTTCACATAAGAATCACTATTATTACCATAATACTGTGTTATTTCTTGAGTTTTATGAGTTCGTTCAGTGCCAAAAATATAGCCAAACAAAGCAGTTGGTCCCGAATTTGATTCATCGGACGAAGCACCAACAAACGGAATTGATATGCTTTCAAGAGAAGTACATCCTGCAAAAGCAGAGCTTCCTATAGAAGTTGTTGAGGTAGGAACAGTTATAGATTTTATACTTTCGCAGTTATAGAATGCAAAAGCTCCAATACTATTTAAAGTTGACGGGAATGTTATATTCTTCAATGAGCTACATCCCGAGAACGCGTAATCGCCGATGGATATTATGCCTTCGGGAACAGTAAACTCTACCAAAGAGGTACAATTCAAAAATGCATTGAGTCCAAGTTCTTTAGTGTCCTTGTGGAACTCATAATTGGTTTTATCTTTATATCTTACACCGACAACGGTATAATATGGATTATCTTGATATGCTCTATAGAAAACATCATTGTATTCTTTACAATCCCACACAACAATATTATTACTCCACGAATTATACCAGAATTCATCCCATCCCTCAGGCTTTGAAGATGCTTCACAATATATAGTTGTTGAGCCGTTGCTAGCAAACGCGTTTTGTCCGAAGGCGGCAACCGATTTGGGAATATTAATGCTAACGAGTGAAGAGCAAGCACCAAACGCGCCTTCGCCAATGTTCAAAACTCCATCGGGTATTTTTATATTTGCAAGAGCTGTACAGGAATAGAACGCATTTGCGCCAATGCTTTGTAATTTATTTGAAAGTGTTACGCTTGTAAGATTGGTACATCTCCAAAACGCTTCGTCACCGATGGACGTAACAGAGTTTGACATCACTACGCTTTTAAGGGACGTACATCCATAAAAGGCATCCGGTCCAATAGCAGTTACAGTATCAGGAACAACTATGGATTCAAGAGATGTGCATCCTTCAAACATTCCGTAATAAAGAGAATAACCATACTGATTTCCTGCAAAAGCATAAGAAGAAAATTCCGTTATTTGATTTTCAAATTTAACGCTCTTCAAAGAGGTACAACCACAGAACACACCTCCGCCAAACGAAGTTATGTAAGAAGGAATCGTAATTGTTTCTAAAGAGGTGCAATTTAAAAATGCAGAATTTCCAATAGCCGTTACAGGCTTGCCGTTGTACATTAAAGGAATAATCACCTCAGTATCGGTACAGGTGCCAAAACTTGAAAGAATATAATACGAACCATCGTGTGAAAGAGTATATTCAAGCCCCAAAGAGCCCGTTGCATACAAAAATTCTTCTATTGTATCGGGACAATTTATACATTTCTTATAGCGTTTGCCATCCTCAGTTTTGGTGGGAGCAGGATCCATTATCCAATCTCCATATGAGTGACCCAAAGCACTTGTGGTTTTTTGAGTTGTTATTGTGGTTTCACAAACTGAACAGTGTGTACCTTCAGTTAAACCTGTTTCGGTGCAGGTTGCGGGAACTGCTTTATCGATTACCTCTGTATGTGGAATCTTTTTTACTGTTTCCTGAGGCACGAGTATTACCTTACATTCAGAGCAACGCTTGCCTTCGGTAAGTCCTGTTGATGTACAGGTTGCGGGAACTGCCGCGTCAATTACTACAGTATGACCCTTTGCAGGAATCACTTGGCTTTCAACGAGCACTGTTTTACATCTTTCACACACCTTGGTTTCAGTATATCCTTCTTTTTCGCAGGTTGCAGGTTCTCCGGGTTTAACTACCTCTTCGTGAGGCAACATTGGGAGCACTTGGGGTTCTACAATATACTGCTCACAGGTGCTACACCACTCACCCGGAATGAGTCCCGTGCTTGTGCAGGTGGGATCAAGTCGAGCTACTTCTCCACTCGCTATATTATGAGGGAGTTTTTCTATCGTTTGTTGTGCTACGAGAACTGTATCACACACAGAGCAATGTTTTCCTTCGGTTTTACCCTCTACGGTGCAGGTAGGTGCTACTGCTGGGGTTATCGCTTCGGTATGTGGGATTTTTGCTACTGTTTCTTGAGCAACAAGAGTTGCATCACATACAGAACAATGCTTACCTTCGGTCTTGCCCTCTGTACTGCACGTAGGTGCTACGGCTGGTGTTATTGCTTCGGTATGAGGAATTTTTGCAACAGTTTCTTGTGCTACGATTACTGTATCACATACTGAGCAATGCTTACCCTCGGTTTTACCCTCTGCGCTGCAAGTAGGTGCTACTGCTTGGTCGATTACCTCGGTATGAGAAAGTTTGTTTACCGTTTCTTGTGCTACTGTAACAGTATTACAAACGGAACAATGTTTACCTTCTGTAAGACCTGTTGATGTACAAGTTGCAGAAACTGCTTCGTCCACAACCTCGGTATGAGGAAGCTTATCAACGACCTGTTGAGCAACAATAATTTCATCGCATATTGAACAATGCTTACCCTCTGTAAGACCAGTTGCGGTGCAGGTCGGTGCAACTGCATCGTCAACAATTTCTACGTGGTCATGTGGAGGTTTTGTAGTTGTTGTGGTTGTGGTGGTTGTGGTGGTTGTAACTTTTTCATCGGCTTTATTTCCGTTTGCTATCAAAATTATACCCGTAACAACGCCCACAAGCGCTACGGCACCCGCCACAATGCCAATTAACATTTTTTTATTCATATTTTTAATTAAATCTTTCATATTTGCACCTTATGTCTTATTTATTATCATACCATGTTTCGCCAATGGTGAGCTCGACGGAGAGAGGTACAGGAAGAATAATTGCGTTTTCCATTTCCTCACGCAATATTTTAGCAGCAATGTCGGAGCAATCCTTATGGGATTCTACAACGAGTTCATCGTGCACCTGCAAGATGAGGTGAGCGTCTATTCCCTCTTCTTTCAAGCGGTGATTGACATTTATCATCGCAACCTTGATTATATCTGCCGCAGTTCCTTGAATCGGACTATTCATAGCAACTCGCTCACCGAATTTTTTGAGCATTTTATTTTGACCTGAAAGTTCAGGAATATATCTTCTTCTGCCATAGAGAGTTGACACAAAGCCGTGTTCATATCCTTCGGCAACAATATCTTTAAGATATTTATCAACCAAAGGGTAGCTCGCCTTATAGCTTTCGATATACTCTTTTGCTTCTTTCATTGAAATATGAAGGTCATCGGAGAGAGAAAACTCACCAATTCCGTAAACTATACCGAAATTAACCGCTTTCGCGCGTTTGCGAAGCTCACTTGTAACCATATCTTCAGGTACGTGGAACACGTTTGCAGCAGTTGAGGTGTGAATATCAACTCCCGACAAAAATGCGCCAATCATATTTTCATCACCCGAAATTGCTGCCAAAAGTCGCAATTCAATCTGCGAATAGTCCGCGTCAACAAGGACGTAATCCTCAGTTGTTGGGATGAAATAATGTCGAAGCTCTCTGCCAAGAGTTGTTCTTATAGGTATATTCTGCAAATTGGGTTCTGCGGACGAAAGACGCCCAGTTGCAGTTCCTGTTTGCTTGAATGTTGTATGGATTTTGTTATCTTCAGTGAGAAGTTTAATAAAACCATCAATATATGTGCCTTTAAGCTTCATAACCTGACGATAATCAAGAATATCTTGAATTATCGGGTGATAAACACGAAGTTTATCAAGCACCTCAGCATTGGTTGAATATCCCGTTTTGGTCTTCTTGCCGTGGGGGAGCATCAATGTTTCGAAAAGTATCTCGCCAAGCTGTTTGGGGGAATTTATATTGAATTCCCTACCCGCGTAAGCATAGATGCGCTCTGCGAGTTCATTTATTGTTTCGTCAAGGCGAAGTCCGTAATTAGCAAGACCTTCGCGGTCGATTTTAAATCCTTGGCTCTCCATTTCAAAAAGAACGTTGGAAAGAGGCATTTCTATTTCATAGAAGAGCTTTTCAAAATGGAGTTCTTCTATTTTTTGCTTTAATATCTTGTATATTTGGTAAATAACGGGCGCTTTTATTGTATTTTCTTCAACAATTAGCGAAAGATTTGCCATTGCAAGACGTGAAAGGTCAAACGAGCCCTCTCCTGCATTGAGCACGTATGCAGCAAGCATAATATCAAAATTACAATTTTTAAAATTGATATTTGATAGTGCGTGATATATGCTCTTGCAATCGTGCATTACAAATTTTCTTTCTGTATCGCACAAAAATTCGCGTGCATTTTCAGGTGCACACTCATAAACGAGAAGTTCCCCTTCATTTGCAACGTACAAATTTCCATTTTCAAATGAAATTGCACAAGGAGTACCTCTGTCAAGTGCCAAAAGGTCATTCAAAGATACCACTTTTTCACTCTTTTCGGCATTTACCTCTATCGGCTCACTAAAAAATCCGAGTTGCTCACCTTCTTCAAATGTAGAAACAACTTCAGAGTTTTGGGGTTTGGTAAGACCAAATTTTTTAATAAAGCCCATAAATTCAAGCTCGGTAAAGAGGTCATATGCACCCTCGCGGAAGCCCTCAAATGCAATATCGTCAATAGTTTCTTCAAGGGGCACGTCGGTGCAAATGCGCGCAAGAGTTTGTGAAAGATATGCATTATCTTTATTCTCTACAAGTTTTACATTGACACTTTTGCCGATTCTTTCACTTGGCAAATTAGCATAAATATTGTCAAGCGAGCCAAAATCGGAGATGAGCTTAAGTGCAGTTTTTTCACCAACTCCGGCAACACCAGGAATATTATCCGATGAGTCACCCATAAGTGCCTTAACGTCAACGAATTGACTTGCATCAACACCGTATTTTTCAAAAAACGCAGCTCTATCCATTGTGAGTGTGTCTTTGTTGGTTGCAAGCAAAACCGTTGTTTTATCGGTTATGAGCTGGAGCGAATCTCGGTCGCCCGTCAAAACGTATGCCTCAATATCATTTTCCTCGGCTCTCTTTGCAAGTGTGCCAAGAATATCGTCTGCCTCAAATCCTTCTTTTTCAAGCACAGCAAAGCCCATTTCGTGTAAAACGCGCTTTGCATACGGAAATTGAACTCGAAGTTCATCGGGCATAGCATGTCTGCCCGCCTTATATGCATCATACATCTTATGACGGAATGTAGGTGCTTTAAGGTCGAAGGCAACCGCCGCATAGTCGGGTTTTACTGTCTCAACTTGCTTGTTTATTATGTTTATCATACCGAAAATGGCATTTGTATAAAGTCCATTTTTGTTAGATAGGAGCTTTACGCCATAAAATGCACGATTCAGTATGGAGTTTCCGTCAATTACAAGTAGTTTTTTCATAATTGTCCTTTTCTAAGAAAGGGCAAATTAAACATTTGCCCTTTAGTTCTATTTGTTGTTTTTAAGATGCCAAATCTTAAGTATGGCAGTTTGTGTTTTTGCATCCTCAATCTCACCATTCATAATCATATCGACAAGCGTGGCAAGAGGGATTTTGACGATTTCGATAAACTCGCCCTCGTCGTATTCCGTATCCGTGAAAGTAAGACCTTCAGCAAGGTACATTGAAATTCTCTCAGTCAAAATGGCAGGAGAAGGAACAATGTCCCCAATGTGAGTCAAACTCTCACAAAGCGCGCCTGTTTCTTCACGAAGCTCACGGAGTGCCGCTTCTCTTCTATCTTCACCTACATAGTCAAGCTTGCCTGCAGGAATTTCAAGAAACATTCTGTGGTGCGCATATCTATATTGCTTAACGCAAATAACCTCATTTTCATCGGTCAAAGGCACAACACACACAGCGCCAAGATGCTTTGCGTATTCGCGCTTTGCTTCTTTGCCGTCGGGCTGAATTATATCATCACAATAAACGTGAAGCACCTTGCCGTCAAAGACAAGATTTTCGGATTTCGTTTTTTCTTCAAAATTCATATTAGATTGTATCAACCTTCAAAAGATTTGTATTGCCGCTCTTTCCGTTAATCTGACCACCTGTAATAACAATCTGGTCACCCTTCTTAAGATTGAATAGGTTCTTTGCTGTCTTGTATGCAGAGTAGAAAAGAACGTCAGTTGTGGGAACGGGTTCGCCAAGCACTGGTGTTACACCCCAAGAAAGTGAAAGCTTACGAACTGACTTTTGGTCAATACAAATACCAATAATATCAACAGGAGGTCTAAAGCGGCTTACCATTCTCGCAGTTCTACCTGAAAGTGAGCAAACAACAATAGCCTTTGCATTAAGGTTGATTGCCATTGAGCAAGTTGCGTGAGAAACCGCGTCAACACTATTTTGAATGTCAAATTCTGTGTTGAAGAATCTCTTTTTATAGTTGATATTATTTTCAGTTGTTTCAGCAATCTTTGCCATTGTCTGCACTGCAAGAATAGGATATTTACCCATTGCAGTTTCACCTGAAAGCATAATTGCACTTGTTCCGTCATAAACGGCATTTGCAACGTCACTAATTTCTGCTCTTGTGGGACGGGGATTATAAATCATAGATTCAAGCATTTCAGTCGCGGTAATAACGCGCTTACCAAGAAGGCGGCACTTTGTAATAAGGTGCTTCTGAATTTTGGGAAGTTCTTCAAAAGCAATTTCAACACCCATGTCCCCTCTGCCAATCATAATACCATCACAAGCCTGACAAATTTCATCAATATTGTCAACACCGTGCTGATTTTCAATCTTAGCAATAAGTGAAATATTGTCATCAGTAGTATAGGGCTCAAGGAAGTTCTTTACGTCGTCAAGGTCCTGCTTGCAGGATACGAATGAGCACGCGATAAAGTCAACGTCCTGTTCAACACCAAAAAGAAGGTCTGCCTTGTCAACTTCAGAAAGGTATTTCTGCTTAAGCACCTTACCAGGGAAGCTCATGCTCTTTCTGTTAGAAAGTTCACCACCTGCAGTTACCTTACAAATAATATCGTGTCCCTCAATTTTTTCAACAACGAAGTGCACAAGACCATTGTTAACGTAAATCTTGTTGCCAACTTCAAGGTCGTTGTGAAGGTTAAGATAACTTACTGCAACTCTCTCCTGATTACCAACAATTTGGTCAGTTGTGAAAGTGAAAGTGTCACCATCTTTAAGCTGTATTTTATCATTTTCAAATGTTCTAATTCTGTATTCAGGGCCTTTAGTGTCAAGAAGAATTGCAACGGGAAGCCCAAGCTCTTCTCTAACCTTTTTGATTCTGTCAATTCTTACTTTATGTTCCTCGTGAGTACCGTGTGAAAAGTTAAGACGAGCAACATTCATGCCCGCAAGCATAAGCGCGCGAAGTTGATCTTCACTTTCAGTTGCAGGGCCAATCGTACATACGATTTTTGTCTTTCTCATTACTATTTTCTCCTTTATTAGTAAAAGTAATATTATTCCATTTAAATTATATCACAATTTTGTCAAGATTACAAGAATTTTTTTAATATTATTTAACTAATATTATTGAATATTATTCATATTACTGCGAAAAGAAAAAACCCGTTGCTTACGCAACGGGTTTGGTGCTCCATCGGAGAGTCGAACTCCGGACACCATGATTAAAAGTCATGTGCTCTACCTTCTGAGCTAATGGGGCATATTAAGTTTGCTACCCATATATAATAACACAAATTGTGCATTTTGTCAACAATTAGTTTTCGCAAAAATATCACAAAATAGATAGGGTGATTTTTGTGCAAATTGTATAAAACTGTTTGATGCCCTCCCCGCCAGAGAGGGCTTTGCGTTAGTTCGTATTGGGACGGACGCACGCGGTGCGCCCCTACGATGTTTGAGGGCGAGATTTTGTTTGTGCGCCGCGCAAGATCCTTCGCTGACGCTCGAGGATGACGGCGCGGGGGGACACCACGGTGCGACTAATCCACTTTAGATTTGCTTCTCAATCCACGCATCAAGTAGATTGACTATCTTTTCCTGCTGAGCTTCGGTAAGAGGAGTGCCGAGTGGTACGTTATACCACTTATTAAGGCATCCTCTGCAGCAGCAAGCGCAGGCGTGCATCGCTTTAAACGTTGGATGCCCGCTCATTGCGGTCTGCTTTCCGTCATTTTCGGGAAATGCAGGTGCCAATTTATGCTTTACAAAATCACGAGTATGGGAACGGATTAAATCCATTCCCTTCTCGTTTATATATTCCTTATCTTTTTTTGAAAGCTTAAAGCTGCTGCGAAATTTCGAGTGGCTTAATCTTTCAAGGGCTTCGTCAACGGTAGCCATCAGTTAAGTCCTTTCATTGAGAGAGCTATTCTCTTTTTCTTAAGGTCAACAGAAAGAACTTTTACCTTAACCACATCACCAAGAGATACCACTTGTGATGGATGCTTTACATATTTATCGGAAAGCTCGGAAATATGAACAAGTCCGTCCTGATGCACGCCGATGTCAACAAAAACACCAAAGTCAATTACATTTCTAACAGTTCCTGTAAGAACCATTTCGGGCTTGAGGTCTTCCATACCAAGAATATCATCGCGAAGCACGGGTGCCGGGAAGCTGTCACGAATATCGCGTCCTGGTTTTTCAAGTTCAGTGATAATGTCAACAAGAGTTGGCTCACCAACTGAAAATTCCTCGGCAAGCTTTCTCAAACCATACTTCTCTGCTTTCACACGAAGCATTGAGAGTTTGTTTGCCTTAACGTCCTCCTGTGTGTATTCAAACTTATTAAGAAGCTTAAGTGCTGCCTCATAAGATTCGGGGTGAACACCTGTATTATCAAGAATAAATTTGGAGTCGGGCACTCTCAAGAAACCTGCACACTGCTCGTATGCTTTAGCACCAATTCTTGGCACTTTAAGAATTTCTGCTCTTGACTTAAACGCACCGTTTTCTTCTCTATATTTTACAATATTCTTTGCGCTTGTAGAGTTTATACCCGCGATGTAAGAAAGAAGTGAGTGAGACGCTGTATTTACGTCAACGCCAACACTGTTTACACAGTCTTCAACAACACCTGTGAGCGCTTCATCAAGACGCGCAGGCTTCATATCATGCTGATACTGACCTACACCAATGGACTTGGGATCAATTTTAACCAATTCAGCAAGTGGGTCTTGCAATCTTCTTGCGATAGAAACCGCACTTCTTTGCATAACGTCAAAATCAGGAAATTCATCAGCTGCGAGCTTTGATGCGGAGTAAATCGAAGCGCCTGCTTCACTAATTACAATATATTTTGTATCACTTTCAACCTCTTTGAGAAGGTCGGCAATGAAAATTTCACTTTCTTTAGAAGCAGTACCATTACCGATTGCAATAACGTCAACCTTGTGGGCACGAATCATGCTCTTAACAATCTTCTTTGCTTCATCAATTCTTTGACGGGGCTTTGTGGGGTAGATAACTCCCGTGTCAACAACCTTACCAACGGGGTCAACAACGGCAAGTTTACATCCGTTAACATAACCGGGGTCAAAGCCAAGAACCACCTTACCCTTGATGGGAGATTGCATCAAAAGATGCTTCAAATTATCAGAGAAAAGCGCGATTGCACCCTCACAAGCATTGTCAAAGAGATCATTGTAAATTTCTCTTTCAACACTTGGTGCAATAAGACGGTCATAACCATCAACAATAGCATTTTCAATATATTTTTTTGCTTCACTGAGGTTGGGAAGAATAATTTCGTTATAAAGATAATTGAGAATAAAATCCTTCTCAACAGTAATTGCAACCTTAAGAAACTCCTCCTTTTCACCGCGGTGAATAGCAAGGATTCTGTGTGAAGGAATCTTTTTAACGCCTTCACTATAGTCATAATACTGCGCATAAACGGAGTCTTCTTCAGTATTTGCCTTGCTTGTTACAAGACCAAACTGGAAGGTAAGACGACGAATTTCTTTTCTGTATTCAGCATTGTCGGAAATGCTTTCGGCAATGATATCACACGCGCCTGCATATGCCTGCTCTCTATTTTCAACACCCTTTTCGGCATCGATATAAGTATCTGCAATTTCGTCAAGGGATGGCTCGTAAGCATCTCTTTGCTCAAGAATGAGAAGAGCCAAGGGCTCAAGACCCTTTTCTTTAGCAACGGATGCTCTTGTCTTTCTATGGGGACGGAAGGGGCGATAAATATCATCAATTTCAGTAATTGTTACTGCATTTTTGATTGCTTCTTCAATTTCAGGGGTGAGTTTGTCCTGCGCGCGAATAAGTTCAGTTACCTCTTCTCTTCTCTTTTCGATATTGCGAAGATAGTTTAATCTCTCATCAAACTTACGAAGAATTTCATCGTCAAGAGAGCCTGTAACTTCCTTTCTATAACGTGCGATAAAAGGGATTGTGTTGCCCTCATCAATAAGTGCCACAGTTTTCTCAACCTGAGTGAGTGTAATGTTTAATTCTTTTGCGAGTGTTTCAAAAATGTTCATTTGTGTTCCTCTAATTTCTTTATTTCTTCATCCGTCAAAAATCTCCACTGTCCGCGCGCTAAATTTTCATCTAACTTTAAAGGTCCAAAGGTTATTCTTTCAAGATAGGTTATCTTATTGTTTACTGATTCAAGCATGCGCTTGATTTGGTGATATTTGCCCTCAACGAGTGTGATGTGTCCCGATTTTTTATCCTCGAAAAGCTCGATTTGAGAGGGCTTTGTGATATATCCGTCCTCAAGTGTTGCTCCCTTTTCGAGATATTCAATCTCATCATTAGTCAAGGGGAATTTACTTTCAAAATAATACTTTTTCTTAACGTGGTGCTTGGGTGATAACAATCTATGCGCCAAATCTCCATCATCGGTGAGCATTACAAGTCCCAACGTGTGCTTATCAAGTCGACCACACGGAAAAAGGTTTAATTTCTGCAATTCTTCAGGCAAAAGGTCAATGACCGTTTTATCTCTGCCGTCCTCAGTTGCGCTCACGACTCCATCGGGCTTGTTCATCAAAATATATGTGTATTTTCGATATTCAATCGTGCGACCGCAATAGACAATCACGTCTTTTTCGGGGTCGATGTGAATATCGGCTTTTTTCATCGCTGCGCCGTTCACTAAAATTAACCCTTGACGAGCCGCCTTTGAGCTTTCGGTACGGCTAGCAATACCCATATTGCTTAAAAATTTATCTATTCGCATTAGCTTAATTCTCCTGCGATGTTTTTCTCCATAAGGCGCTTGATTTCTTCCTTTGGAAGCTCCAAGCTAAAGAGATGATAAAGCTTTGCAACGGCTGCTTCAGTTGTCATGTCTTTGCCACTTACTGCGCCCGCGCTCTTAAGTGACGAGCTTGTTTCGTATGCGCCAAGTGTTACTGTGCCAATTGGACATTGCGAGCAAACTGCCACAACAGAACCCGATGAAAATGCCTTTTTGATGATGGGCAAAAGTTCATCGCCACCACTTGGGATATTACCCGAACCAAAGGTTTCAAGCACGATGCCTGAAAGCTTTTCGGTCATAATGTCCTCAAAAAGTCCGAACTGTATTCCAGGGAAAACCTTAAGAACACCAATCGGCACATTGTTAAAAGGCAAATATTCAAGAACAGTTCCCTCTTTGTGCTTCAAAAGTGCGCTCTTATTATATTTAACCGTAATTCCAACCTCGGCAAGAAGTGGATAATTGGGTGATTTGAATGCAACAAGCCCGTCTGCGCTCATCTTGATTGCACGGTTGCCACGAAGGAGCTTGCCGCTGAAATAAAGGCAAACCTCGTTGGCAACACCCTCACTTGCAATAAGCACGGAGGTGATAAGATTGTCTCGTCCGTCACTTCTTATTTCGGAGAGAGGAATTTGCGAGCCTGTCAAAACAACGGGCTTGTTAAGTCCCCTCAAAATAAAGGACAAAGCAGATGCCGTGTATGCCATTGTGTCCGTGCCGTGAAGCACAACAAAGCCACAATATTTATCATAATTTTCATAAATAACGCGTCCGATTTCGTTCCATTCCTTAAGTGTCATATTTGACGAGTCAAGAAGTGGATTCATCTCGTGAAGCTCCCACTTTGGAAAATCCTCGCGAGATAGGTCGGGTATGCTATGAAGTTCCTCGTCAAGAAAGCGAGGCGCAGGACGGTAGCCCTGCTCGGTCTTTTTCATACCGATAGTTCCACCGGTGTATATGATTAGTACTTTGCTTGATTTCATTTTTATTACATCTCCTTTGAGATTGTGGGATAAATTGGGATTTATCGGGATGTTTAAAAAGTTAGTTTGCTTTGGAAACGGGCGGCCGATGACCGCCCCTACGGTTTTCAAGTTAATTTTTATCAAATAATATCCCTTTTATCAGCAAAAAGTCTGTTGTTTTACTAAAAAATTAGTTCTATTATTGTAGGGGCGCACCGTGTGCGTCCGATTTTTTATTATTAAACTAACTTTTATTCAATCAGCATCGCATCGCCAAATGAGAAAAATCTATATTTTTCCTCAACTGCGGTGTGGTATGCGCTCATCATCTTTTCTTTATCGTAAAATGCGGAAACGAGCATCAGAAGTGTGCTTTCGGGCAAGTGGAAATTCGTGATAAGGGCATCTACCGCCTTGAATTTGTAACCGGGGTAAATGAAAATTCCTGTATCACCCTCGCCTGCAGGGATAAATCCATCATCGTGCGCAACGCTCTCGATTGTACGGCAGGAGGTTGTGCCAACGCAAATAAGACGGCCCCCCTTTGCCTTTCTCTCATTGATGATATCAGCACTTTCATTTGTAACCGCGAAATGCTCGGTGTGCATAACGTGTTCGTCAATTCTGTCTGCCTTTACAGGACGGAATGTGCCAAGTCCAACGTGAAGCATTACAGGTACGATTGCAACTCCCATATCTCTTATCTTTTGCATAAGCTCGGGAGTGAAATGGAGTCCTGCCGTGGGTGCTGCCGCCGAGCCCTCTTCCCTTGCATAAACCGTTTGATAACGGCTCTTGTCCTCAAGTTTTTCGGTGATGTAAGGGGGCAATGGCATAAGTCCGATTATATGCAAAATTTCATAAATATTTGAATATTTTTCTCTATCAAAATCGAATTTTATGTAACGGTTTCCTTCTTCAGTAATCTCAACGATTTCACCATGAAGTGCTCCGTCACCAAAGACAAGCTTTGAACCAATTCTTGCTCTTTTACCCGGCTTAACAAGAGTTTCCCAGGTGTCAAGTCCCAAATTTTTGAGAAGCAAAAGCTCAATTTTTGCTTCTTCTCTGCCCTCTACGTGACCGTAAAGTCGAGCAGGAATTACCTTTGAATCGTTGATGACGAGAGTGTCCCCCTCATGAAGATAATCGCAGATGTCAAAAAAGTGCTTATGAGTAATTTCACCACTTGCTCTGTCAATTACCATAAGTCGAGAAGAGTCTCTTGGCTCAAGAGGAGTTTGAGCAATAAGCTCCTCGGGTAAATCGTAATAAAAATCAGAAGTCAAAAGGTCGGTTTGCGCCTTTTCGTTGATAATAATTTTGTCCATTTTTTGTCCTATCTATATCAATTTCTATTTTTCAACATATTATGTCAATATATATTATACTATATTTTTTATTATTTTTCAATAAGAATTTGGAATTTTTTGTGAGTGAAATATTGAGCATTAAATTAGGAGAACATCACTATGAAAAATGGCAACAAGACCTTATTTAATGGCGTGTGCACGGCGCTCATCACTCCATTCAAAAATGGAGAAATAGATTACAAAAGTTTAAAAAAGATAATTAATTTTCAAATAGAACAAGGAGTTGACGCACTCCTCATCAACGGCACAACGGGTGAGAGTGCAACCTTGACCGAATGTGAAAAACGAGAGCTGATTTCATTTGCCGTTCGCGAAGTGGGAGGCAAAGTGCCTCTTATTGCAGGAACGGGCTCAAATTCAACTCAAAAAGCGCTTCATCTTTCGCAATTTGCTCGCGATGTGGGGATTGATGCCGTTTTAGTGGTAACTCCATATTATAACAAAGCGAGCGCGGACGGATTAATAAAACACTATGAAACAATAGGAGATAGTATAGATATTCCTCTTATTCTTTATAACGTTCCCTCTCGCACAGGGGTGAATATTCCCCTTTCCGTTTATGACAAATTAGCAAATCACGATAATATAGTTGCCGTAAAAGAGGCAAGTCCGTCAATTAGTGATTTTGCAAAATTATCGCAAAAATGCTCCGATAGACTCACCTTATATTCGGGAAATGACGATTTAATTATGCCCACTCTTGCTCTCGGCGGAGATGGTGTAATATCTGTTTTATCAAATATTTTGCCAAAAGAAGTGGGGGAAATTTGTAAATTATGGTTTGCGAACAAAACAAAAGAAGCAATAGCTCTGCAATTAAAGCTATTGCCTCTAATCAATGCAATTTTCAGTGAAGTAAACCCAATTCCAATCAAGGCACTTATGTCCCACAAGGGATTTTGCAAGGAAGAATACCGTCTTCCACTTTACCCGATGGATGAAGATAAGAAAAAGATACTTTTTGATGTGTTTGATATATATTGAAAATCCCGCCGATTACGGCGGGATTTTGTGATACCCACACGAGTATTCATACTCCCCTTTGTAAACTCCCAAACTTTTTCTATTCCAATATCATAAAGTTCCCAAGCAACCTCAGTAGAGCTATAAGTGTTATTGGAAGACGAAGCTCCTGGATCATATACATCCCAAAAATATCCTGCACTTAAAACACCGGGTATGTTTTTAAAACGTTCAACAAAAAGTGGTATATTGTCTAAATCATCATTAACAATCTTGAGAAAAAATCTACAAATACCCATATCGCTAAAAATTGCAACGCCATGAACTCTTAAAATAATATCTTCTCCTAAATATTCAATCATAGCAAGCTCATCGACTATATTGTTTTCTTTGCAAATCCTTGCATCGATATCAACCCCTATCATATCTGAACGAGGCTTTTTGCCTGCCGGAGCACCCTCCATTTCTCTATTATCCCAATACCAAAACTCATCAAAATCATAAAAGTCACAGGTATCTCTATAATGAGTAACTTCATTATTGAAATTTTCCGCTATTTCTTGAACATCAGATTTTTTTAGTATAAGACGCTTTTTTGCTTTTTCCAACGTATAAAATTTTCCATTTTTGTATGCATACAAACGGTTGGAATCGTAATATTGAATAGTGGTATCGCCAATAGTTTCAGTCCATTTTTCAGGGTCGTGCCATTCGGTATCGAGCATAACGATTCTCGCACCGTTATATGTACCACCGTTGTAGTCGATGATTACGTCCTCGGGCACCTTGTCCTCAATTTTGAATTGACGAAGATATTTCTTCTTCATTTTGTAATCTTCGTCCTGATTTGCGCACCCCACAAACATAGGGCAAAGCATACAAATAACGAGTAATAAGCTGATTAATTTTTTCATAATTTTCTTTTCCTTTCGTATTAAATTCGGGAAATTTTTATCACTTCATATACATATAGGAAAAATTTTGCGATTTTTTTTTCTTTTTTGAAAATTTTTTCAAAAAAATTAATTTTTTATAAAAAAATAATAAAAAATCGCAGAGCAAGGCATATCTGCCCTACTCTGCGTTCGGTTTTTATCACTTTTCGGGCAATTTCCCGCTTAATTTATACTTATACAATCGCAAGCTCACGCGCTATGCAATAGCGAATGAAATCAAAGTTTTCAGGTGTATTTTCAAGGTCGCCGCGCTCCAAAAGAAGTGTTGCTTCAAACACGATCGCACGGATAACAAAGCTCTTTCTTCTTGCTTCGCGCTCAGACACGTTATTTATCTTCATATAATGCTCAAGCTCAAGTTCAATAAAGTTTCTGGCGTTTTCAATATCCGTGTAGCTTTCGTCATCAACCTCAAGGTTATCAAGCATAATAATGGAACGATAGTTGGGATTACCAACCAAAAACTTTATATAGAATACACAAAGTTCAATAAGCTGTTGCTTTTCATCATTTTTATATACTTTATTTATCTCGGTTTTAAGGAGCGCCCACTGATGTTTTATGTATTGAATAATTTCAAAAACAAAGCCCTCTTTGTTTTTGAAATAGTTATAGGGAGTCGCGCACGAAACATTACATGCCACCGCCACCTGTCGAAGTGAAAATCCCGCAACGCCACAATTACCTATTTCATCTATTCCGGCAAGGATTAATTTTTCTTTTATTGTTTTTCTTGCAAATTTATTGTCCATGGATATCACCTTCTCATTGTTTATCACCCCTATTATATACAATTTTTTCAAAGTTGTCAATGATAATTTTTAAAATTTATTTAAAAAATGTATTGACTTTTTTAGAGAAAGGGAGTAAAATATAGAAAAGTTATCATTGATAATTATATTTTTGTGATAGGAGTGTTTTATGAACAAGCTTTCAGATGCAAGAGCAAAAATAAATAGCATTGATTCTAAAATGGCAGAGCTCTTTTGTGAGCGCATGGAAGCTGTTCGTGAAGTTGCAGAATACAAGGCAGAGTGCGCTCTGCCCATTTTCGATGCACACCGTGAAGCAGAAATAATTGAAAACAACTCTTCTTTTATTAAAAATGACACTATAAAGGCGCACTATATTGACTTTTTGAAACACAATATCAAAATCTCCCACTCATATCAGGCACAACTATATCCTGAATTATCGAGTGGCGTTCTTTATGAAAAGGAGAATGTTAAAAGAATTCACATAAGCCTTGAAAAAGACAGTTATGATATTATTTTGGGGTGCGGAGTTCTCTCTCTTGCAAATGAATATTTAAATTTAAACAGAAAAGTTTTGATTTTGACTGACTGTGGTATTCCCTGCGAATATGCCGAAACAATCAAGCAAAAATGTAAAGAGGCATTTGTTTATACTATTGAGCAAGGTGAAGAAAGCAAGAACTTTGCAAATTTTGAAGCAATATTGAATTATATGGCTGAAAATCGTTTCACTCGCACGGACTGTGTTTTGGCAGTTGGTGGTGGTGTCGTTGGCGACCTTGCGGGATTTGTAGCGTCAACCTATATGCGCGGTGTTGACTTTTACAACATTCCCACTACCCTTCTATCTCAAGTGGATTCTTCCATTGGTGGAAAGGTTGCAATAGATCTTGGTGGATATAAAAATATGGTTGGCGCATTTTATCAACCCAAATGTGTTCTTATTGACCCCGAAGTTCTTTTAACTCTTGATATAAGACAAATTCGCGCAGGACTTGCCGAGTCACTTAAAATGGCAACAACGAGTGATGCAAATTTGTTTGAAATTTTTGAAAATGGTGAGTATCTTAACGATATAGAAGAGGTTATCTTGCGCTCCCTTCTTATAAAGAAAGGGATAGTTGAACGAGACGTAAATGAAAAAGGTGAGAGAAAAATTCTCAACTTTGGGCACACAATCGGTCACGCTATTGAAAGTTCAACTTCTCTTATTCACGGTGAGGCAGTAGCACTCGGTATGCTTTATATGTGTTCCGATAGTGTCAGAGCAAGACTTTTGCCTATAATTGATGATATGGGACTTGAACTCGATATCAAACTTGACAACAACACAATTTATAATTTAATTCTCCGCGACAAGAAGGCGGATGGTGATTTTATCACAATTACTTACGTAAACGAAATAGGTAAGGCAGAACTTATAAAAATACCTATTGAAAATATACAGGATTACATTAATCCCCAAAATTTTGGAGGCATTCAATGAAAAATACTTTTGGCAGCGCCCTTAAGGTTACACTTTTCGGCGAAAGCCACGGAGATTCTATAGGAGTAGTTATCGATGGACTTACTCCTGGAATTAAAATTGACTATGATTTTATCGATAGACAGCTTGAACGCAGAAAATCAAAAACCAAGGTTTGCACTCAAAGAGCAGAAACAGATGATTATAAAATAATAAGTGGCGTTTTTGAGGAACACACAACCGGTACTCCTCTCTGCATCATTATTCCCAATAGAGATACAAGAAGCTCTGACTACCAGCTTTTTAGCTCGGTAGCTCGTCCGGGACATGCTGACTACACCGCAAATTGCAAATATCACGGATATCAAGATTATCGTGGTGGTGGTCATTTTTCAGGCAGAATAACTGTTGCTCTCGTTGCAGCGGGCGCAATTATTCAATCTGCGCTTGAGAAAAAAGGAATATACGTTGGCACTCACATCAAAAGATGTGCAGGCGTTGATGATAGAGCATTCAATAATTATATTGATGATATTAAACATCTTCAATCTTCTAAATTCTCTATTCTTGACGATGATGCAATGACAAAAATGATTGAGAGCGCATCGCAAATCAAAGCAAATAACGATAGCACCGGCGGTATTATGGAAACTGCTATAGTTGGTGTTCCCGCAGGTGTTGGTGAACCATGGTTTGACAGTATAGAAAGTATGCTTTCACACGCTATGTTCTCTATTCCTGCTATTAAAGGTGTTGAATTCGGCTCGGGATTTGCTTGCGCAGATATGACGGGCTCACAAATGAATGACGAGTTTTATGTTAACGAAAATGGTGATATACTAACAAAAAGTAACCACAACGGTGGAATCAATGGTGGTATCAGTAATGGTATGCCAATAGTGTTCAGTTGCGCAGTTAAGCCCACTTCTTCCATTTCAAGAAAGCAAAAAACAGTTAACTTTATCGATAAAGTTGATACTGAACTTGAAATCGCAGGCAGACACGACTCAACTATTCTTCCACGAGCATGCGTTGTTGCAGAAACTCTTTCTGCAATAGTAATTGCCGACTTGCTCCTTGGCAGATTTGGAACAGATTATTTAGCTTAAATATTTTTTTAGAAAGGAGACCTCTATGCAATACGGACTCATAGGTGAAAAACTGTCCCACAGCTTTTCAAAAGAAATTCACGAATTCTTTGCTCCATACAATTACGAGCTTTGCGAAATTTCAAGAGAAGATCTTGCTTCTTTTTTACAAAAACGTGAATTTCGTGCTATAAACGTTACTATTCCGTACAAAAAAGAGGTTATTCCCCATCTCGACGAAATATCAAATTCCGCGCAAGAACTTCAAGCAGTTAACTGCATCGTTAATCGCAATGGTAAACTTTGCGGCTTTAATACCGACTATTTCGGTATGCGCGACCTTATCCTAAAATCCAAAATTGATATTTCAAGTAAAAAGATATTAATTCTCGGCACAGGTGGTACAGCTCGCACATCAAACCTTGTTTGTAAGGATTTGGGTGCAAAAAATATTACTTTTGTTTCAAGAGAAAAAAAGACAAACGCTATCACTTATGATGAAGCGTATGCGATATATAACGATGCTGAAATAATCATCAACACTACCCCTGTTGGTATGTATCCAAATTCGTATTCTTCCCCGATTGATTTGAATAAATTTTCAAATATTTTGGCTGTATTTGATGCGGTTTACAATCCAATTCGCACACAGCTTATACTTGATGCAGAAAGAATGGGAGTTTATGCAGAGGGTGGATTATATATGCTTGTTTCACAAGCCGTGCACGCGGTTGAGCTTTTCTTAAACGAAGAATTGAGTGAAAACAAAATAGAAGAAATCTACAATAAAATATTAAAAGAAAAAGAAAATATAGTCCTTATAGGTATGCCAAGTTCGGGCAAAACTACCGTGGGTAAAGCGCTTGCCGACAGTTTAAATCGTCAGCTTATAGACCTTGATGACGAAATTGAACGACACATTGGTTCTACTATAGCCGAATTTTTCAAAACACATGCTGAAAAGGATTTTCGTGATATCGAAACCCAAATAACTAAAGAAACTGCAAAGAAAACAGGTATAGTTATTGCCACGGGTGGCGGTTGCATCTTAAGAGAAGAAAATGTTGATGCCATTCGTTCAAATGGTAGAATTTATTTTTTGGATAGAAATATCGACAATCTCACACCCACGGACACTCGACCCCTTGCCACAAAAAAAGAAGCTATGCAAAAGCTTTATGAGGCAAGATATCAAATTTATTTGAATACAAGTGATATTAAAATTGACGGAAACCTTACACCAAAGGAAGAAGCAGAGCTTATAAGAGAGGAGTTTTTCAAATGAAGATATTGGTTATCAATGGACCAAACCTCAATATGCTTGGAATTCGTGAGCCGGAGCATTATGGTAAAGAAACGTATACCGACCTCGAAAATAAAATAAAAGCTCATTGCCAAGGTAAATGTGAGGTTGAATTTAAACAATCCAATCACGAGGGAGCACTTGTTGATTTCATTCAAAGTGCATATTTTGAGCATTTTGACGGAATAGTAATCAATCCCGGTGCTTATACTCACACAAGTATTGCACTATTAGATGCAGTAAAATCAGTTATGATACCAACAGTTGAGGTGCATATTTCAGACATATCCACTCGCGAGGATTTCAGACAAGTAAGTTACATAAGAGCCGCTTGCATTAAAACCATTTCAGGAAAAGGAACTGACGGCTATCTTTTAGCCATTGACATTCTTGCAGATTACATTCAGGAGGAAAATAAATGAACGTTACAATAAATAAAGGTAAAGCACAAGGCACCATTATTGCACCCCCCTCAAAGAGCGTTGCGCACAGAATGCTCATTTGTGGAGGTCTTGCCAACGCTAAAAGTACAATTACAGGAATAAACAACTCTGAAGACGTTAAAGCAACTCTTGACTGTCTTGCGGCAATCGGTGTTCAATATACTCACACAGGGGACGTCCTTGAAATAACGGGACGTGAGGTTAAGAAAAACAAACAAATTCAAGAGTTTTTCTGCCGTGAGAGTGGCGCTACACTTCGTTTCTTTATTCCTCTTGCTCTTCTTACGGGTAAAAAGAGTATTTTCTATGGAACTCAAAACCTTCTTTCCCGTCCCTTGTCAGTATATCAAGGAATTTGCAAAGAGCAAGACCTTATGTTTGTAAAAGAAAAGGATAGAATTATTCTTGAAGGTCCTCTTAAAGCAGGCAATTTTAAGGTTCAGGGTAATATTTCAAGCCAATTTGTCAGCGGTCTTCTTTTTGCCCTTCCAGTTCTTAAAAAGGATAGCCAAATTTCCATCACTCAACCCATTGAAAGTCATTCATACATAGACCTCACTCTTCACGTTATGAGAAAGTTCGGTATGAAGATTGAATGGAAGAATGAAAGAACACTCTATATCCCCGGTGGACAAAAATATAGCCCACTTAATGGAACGGTTGAAGGCGACTATTCAAACGCCTCCTTCTTCGCAGCACTTAACGTACTCGGTGGTGATGTTACCATTAATGGTTTGGATGAAAACTCCGTTCAGGGTGATAAAATATTCTCAAAATATTTCGATATGATAAAGAGAGGTACTCCCTCCATCAATATTTCCGACTGCCCTGACTTAGGCCCTATTCTTTTTGCACTTGCTGCTGCCAATAATGGTGGCGTATTCACAGGAACTCGTCGTCTTAAACTTAAGGAAAGCGATAGAGGTGAGGCAATGGCAGAGGAGCTTCGCAAATTTGGTGTTGTCGTTACTGTAAACGAAGACGAAATCGTGGTATTCCCCAAGGAATTCCACCGTCCAACCGAAGTACTCAATGGACACAATGACCACCGTGTAGTTATGGCACTTGCAATACTTTGCACCATCTTCGGTGGTGAAATTGAGGGCGCTGAAGCGGTTAACAAGAGTTTCCCAGATTTCTTTGAAAAGCTCCAGAGCGTTGGAATCGAAGTTACAAAGCACTAATGAGGTATAATAAATGATATTTAAAAGAAAATTACCCATTCCCCAAGAGGTTAAAAAAGAATTTCCCCTTTCGAATGAGCTTGGCTCAATAAAAAGAAAAAATGATGATGAAATTCGCAAGATTTTCACGGGTGAAAGCAAGAAATTCTTGCTTGTGATAGGTCCCTGCTCCGCCGACCGTGAGGATGCGGTTATGGAGTATGTTCATCGTTTAAAAAAGCTCTCCGAACAGGTTGAAGACAAGATTATGATAGTTCCCCGCGTTTATACAGGTAAACCCAGAACAACGGGCGCAGGATATAAAGGACTTGTACATCAACCAAATTCTCACGAGCCACCCGATATGATGAAGGGCATTGTTGCTATTCGTAAAATTCATATGAGAGTTCTTGAGGAAACTGGATTTTCAACGGCTGATGAAATGCTTTATCCAGAAAATCACCGTTATATTTCAGACCTTCTCTCCTACGTTACAGTTGGCGCGCGCTCTGTTGAAAATCAGCAACATCGTCTTTTGGCAAGTGGAATTGACGTGCCTGTTGGCATGAAAAATCCCACCTCGGGTGATATATCAGTTATGATGAATGCCATTAAGGCAGGACAGTCATCACATATGTTTATATATCGTGGTTGGGAGGTTGAGAGCCCAGGTAACCCATATACACACGCAATTCTTCGAGGATATGTAAACAAAAATGGTGAAAGCCATCCCAACTATCACTACGAGGATCTTTCACATCTTTACGAAAACTATATTAAAATGGGACTTGAAAACCCATCTTGTATCGTGGATTGCTCACACTCCAATTCAAGCAAGCACTACAAGGCGCAAATTAGAATTGCCAAGGAAATTTGCCACAACCGTCAGCATTCAAAGAACATCAACTCCCTTGTTAAAGGCTTGATGATTGAAAGTTATCTTGAAGATGGCTCACAAAAAGTTTCTGAAGGCGTATTCGGTAAATCTATCACCGACCCCTGTATTGGTTGGGCAAAAACTGAAAAACTCGTACTTGATATTGCAGATTTGCTTTGATAAAAACAAAAGGAACGGATTTTTAATCCGTTCCTTTTTTATATTAGTGATGATGGTGATGATGTCCATGGTGATGGTGATGATGATGGTGACCGTGAGAATTCTCCGCGTGATGAACGTGGCAATTTTCTTCGTGGCAATCCTCACCCTCATTTTCAAGTTCAAGTGTTACGTGGTTGATGCCGTGTTTTTTTAACTCCTCGCGAATTTTATGCTTTACCTCATGGGATTCACCCGTGCAAACAACGTGCATTGTTGCATAGTTGCTCTGTCCATCCATTGACCAAATGTGGATGTGGTGCACACCCACTACTCCGTCAATCTCGCAAATATGATCCTTAATTTCATCTATTTTAAGATGTGGTGGAAGTTTTTCAAGGAAAAGATTGATTACTTCTTTTAAATTTCTCATCGCATTAGTAAAAATAAACACCGCAACACATATTGACATAATGGGGTCAATTATAGCAAAATCCGTAAATCTCATTACAAGAGCGCCAACAAGCACTACCGCCCAACCAAGAACGTCCTCAAGCATATGAAGATTAACCGCTTTTTGATTTATTGAGTGTCCACCACTTGTAAAATATGCCGCGCAGAAATTGACAACGACACCAAAAATGGCAAAAATTATCATTCCGTCATAATTAATTTCCACGGGATTGAAAATTCTCAAAACCGCATTATAGATAACTGCAACAGATCCAACAAGCAAAATAACTGTAGTTATAACTCCACCAATAACTGAAAAACGCGCATATCCATATGTATATGTTTCATCGGGCTGCTTTTGACTCTTTTTTTCAAGAAAATAGGAAATTCCAATACTTGCTGCATCTCCCATATCGTGAATGGCATCAGAAACGATGGCAACGCTACCAGTGATAGCACCACCGATGAACTCAAAAATTGAGAACGCGAGATTTAATATAAATGCAATTAAAATTTTCCTTTGTGTTTTCATAGTGTCTCCTTATGTATGTTCAATGTGAGTTAATGTGAGTTTCAAAACCGATGAAACGTGGTCGTCATCAAGAGAGTAATATACCTCTTTTCCCTCTTTTCGATATTTCACAACTCCAAATTCGCGTAATTTTGACAACTGATGCGAAACGGACGATTTGCTCATTGAAAGCACGTTTGCAATATCGCACACGCAAAGTTCCCCACTCTGCAAAGCAAAAAGTATTTTGCATCTTGTACTGTCCCCGATTATTTTATGGAACACAGCAACGCGAGATAATATCTCATCGCTTGGCATTAAAGTATTTGCTTTATTGACTGCCTCGGCATGAACTACGTTGCAATCACAAATATATTCATTTTTGGGCATAAGATTACCTCTTTTTCATAACATAGTTGAACGCATATTCAACTATTGCTATTATATACCGTTTGTTAATGATTGTCAAGTATTTTTATTGTTCGTTCAAATTTTAATTTATATCATATTATTACTAACCATATTCATATACTTTACAAAAACAAAAGTGGGGACAAACAATGACGCGGTTAAGAAAATATTTAGCGAATGGATTATTAATGACCTTAGTGGCACTTGCTTTGAGGGGACTTGGAGTAACTTTCAATGCCTACATTACCAAAAAAATTGGTGCAGAAGCGCTTGGACTTTACACATTACTCGGGAGCGTTTATTCTTTCGCTCTAACACTTGCACTTTCGGGCATAAATTTGACCACAACACGTCTTGTTTCTGATGGCATTGGTGAAAAAAGCGCACTCAAAGTGCGCGTTTCTATGCGAAAATGCATATGCTATGCTCTCTTTTTTGGAGTACTATCATCAATTTTACTCCTCTTACTCGCAAAACCAATTTCACTTCAAATTCTAAAGGATGCACGCGTGATAAAACCCTTGCGACTTTGTGGTGCGACCTTACCATTAATATCACTCTCCGCTTGTTTCAACGGATATTTCACCGCTGTACGTAGAGTATATAAAAACGCGGTGGCACAAATAAGTGAACAACTCGCGCGTATATTTTTCTGCGTTGCTCTGCTCAATCTGTTTTTTGGACGAGATATGGAATCGTGTTGCATAGCTTTAGTCCTTGGTGGAGCTCTTTCAGAAATGCTCTCGTTTACGATTTCCCTTCTATTTTTCGTTTTTGAGCGCCAAGCAAAAATAAAATCGCAAAATAACGAACGTGTTGACGAACGAAAAATCACTAAAAAAATGCTAGGCATTGGTCTTCCCCTTGCGCTTTCGACCTATTTTCGTTCTGCATTGCTTACTATTGAGCATATTTTGATTCCAATCGGAATTGAAAAAAGTGGGGCAAACAGATCTCAATCATTGGTGGCATATGGAACGCTTCAAAGCATGGTAATGCCACTTGTTCTATTTCCCTCTGCAATTATTCACTCGTTTTCGGGACTACTTGTGCCCGAGCTTGCAGAGTTAAAAATCCAAAGCAATAAGACTGAAATTAAGTATGTTGCAAGTCGCGTTTGCCACTTGGCACTCACATTTGCCGTGGGAATTTCGGGCCTTATGATATTCTTTTCCGATGAATTGGGACTTGGAATATACGGCTCTGCCGAGGCGGGCAGATATATTCGACTGGTAGCACATATTATTCCAATAATGTATCTCGACACAACGGTTGACAATATGCTAAAGGGACTTGGTGAGCATATTTACACAATGGCAATTAATATCACGGACACACTTTGCTCACTCGTTATGGTGTGGATTTTAATTCCTAAAATGGGAATTTATGGGTACATAGCTTTAATTATCGTAAGTGAAATTTTCAATTCGAGCGCAAGCATTTATAAACTTGTCAAGGTAACAAAAATGCGCTTTCGCGCGCTCAAATGGTTTGCGCTACCTGTGATTTCTATAATTTTGAGCACTTGGATTGTGGGTACTATCCGTAATTTTGTTGCACTTCCCACTCTGCTAGCAATTTTGATTGCTACTCTTATCTACCTCGCGCTTTTACGCCTAACAAAAGCCGTAAACAAAGAGGAAATAAGTTGGATAAAAAGCGTATTCAAAAGAAAACCCGAGCCATAAAAATGGCTCGGGTTTTTGGTGCAGATGAAGGGACTTGAACCCATATGAAATTGCTTTCACTGGAACCTGAATCCAGCGCGTCTGCCAATTCCGCCACATCTGCATATTTAATTTGATTTTGGGGCAGCCGCGCCCCCGCGAGACGGCTTGTAACATAGTCGCCTTGCTCATCTTACTCGCAATTCTCCTTGTTCCTGCGCCTTCTCAAACTCGCTTCTTCGCCCACCGGGCGCGCTCGTTTTCGAAGCTGCCAATTCCGCCACATCTGCATATTTAATTTGATTTTTGGGGCAGCCGCGCCCCCGAATTTCTTTCATTGGCGTCTATTATTATACCATTTATTTTTCAAAAGTCAAGGCGATATCAACAATATTTGAATAAAAAAATATGTCAAGAAAGTTGAAATTTCTTGCGTTTTGTGGTAAAATATCATTTGGATATTAATAATTCAGGAGAAAATATGAAAAATAAAGAATTTTTAGGTACTGAGCCAATTGGAAAACTTCTTTTAAAAATGGCTATTCCAACTGTTCTTGCTCAACTCGTTAATATGTTATACAACATCGTTGACAGAATATTTATCGGTCATATAGAGGGTGTTGGCGACTATGCCCTAACAGGCGTTGGTCTATGTATGCCTATAATTATGGCGGTTTCCGCTTTTGCTGCGCTGATAAGCTCCGGCGGTGCACCACGTGCCTCGATTTGTCTTGGTGAAGGCAAGCAAAAGGATGCAGAAAGAATACTTGGCAACTGCTTTTCGTTGCAAATTATCGTTTCAATAATACTCACCACAGTTATTCTCATTTTTAATCGTGATTTGCTTATGGCCTTTGGCGCAAGTGAGAATACTATCGGCTATGCAACCGAATATATGAATATTTATGCCATAGGAACTATTTTCGTTCAGCTCACGCTCGGTATGAATGCATACATCACCGCTCAAGGTGCGACCAAGGTGAGTATGATTTCAGTTTTGATTGGTGCGATTGCAAATATCGTGCTTGACCCTATATTTATTTACATTTTGGGAATGGGAGTTCGTGGCGCTGCTCTTGCAACCATTATTTCTCAAGTTCTTTCATGTGCATGGGCACTTAACTTCCTTTTTGGCAACAAAACCATTCTTAAAATACGAAAAGAAAATCTTAAAATTGAAGCAAAAGTCGTTCTTCCCTGCATAGCACTCGGCCTTGCGCATTTTATTATGCAGATAAGTGAGAGCATTATCTCAGTTTGCTTTAACTCTTCACTTCAAAACTATGGTGGAGATATTGCCGTTGGTGCTATGACTATTTTGACAAGCGTTATGCAGTTTGCAATGCTCCCACTTCAAGGTGTTGCACAGGGATCTCAACCAATTATCAGTTACAACTACGGTGCAAAGAATAAAGATCGTGTTAAACGAGCATTCTTCCTTCTTTTAGCAGTGAGCATGATCTATTCCGTTATTCTTTGGGCATGCATTATGCTCTTCCCCACCTCATTTGCAAGTATTTTTACAAACAAACCCGAGCTTATTGAATTCACAACTGGAGCATTAAGAATTTACTGTGCAGCATTGCTTATTTTTGGAATTCAAGTTGCAGCGCAAATGACATTTATTTCACTCGGCAAAGCGCTTTCTTCGATTACAGTTGCTGTTGTCAGAAAATTCGTACTCCTCATTCCACTTATTTATATCGTTCCACAATTCGTGGCAAATAAAACGATGGGTGTTTATCTCTCCGAGCCGATTGCAGATGTACTGGCAGTAACATTTACTGCAATTTTATTCGTATTTACATTCAAAAAAGCTCTTCGAGAAATAGATCGTATTTGATTAATTTTATATAACAAAAGACCTCGCTCGGCGAGGTCTTTTTTATGTAATGATATTTTCGTAACCCTTTTTCTTAATTCTAAGCAAGAAAATCCCTAAGCAAGTTAAAGATGCAAGAGCGATGCAGATATTACTAATACCCATTGAAATTCCCGCAGCTTCTGCCCCGATTTCTTTATGGAACGTTTGCAAATACCACAAAACAGGTATACGGAAAACAAAAACTCGGCTAATATTGAGTATCATGGTCATTTTGGTTTGTCCAAATCCATAGAGAACACCAAGAACGGCAGAGTTAACTGCAAGCGCTAAAATTGAAAGCGAATCGTAACGGTGAATGCTTTTAATTAGTGCCAAAAACATCTCCGCATTATCGGCAGAACTATTTTGATTATAGAGTCCAATTATAGCGTCTTGACAAACAAATCTAACAAGAATATAACCTACAATGCCAAGTGAAGTTGCTAAAACAAACGTATATTTGAAAGTTTTTATTGCTCTTTTTATGTTCTTTGCTCCAATATTTTGGCTAATTATGGTTGAAGTTCCCTCTTCAAATGAATTTATAGGTGTTGTAACCATTCCATTTATATTGTTTGAAACGCCAAGTGCACCCACAACCAATGGACCATATGCCTTACACATAGCATTGATGCTCACCTTTCCAAAGGAAAAAACAAATTTGCCCAAGAAAATTGGCAAGGACATTGCCAAAATCTCCCTGCTTTCATTCTTTTTGAGTTTAAACTCCTCCAATTTGATGATAAAAACATTATCTTTTTTTAGCATCATAGAAAGCAGAATTGCAAACATTATCATCTGACCAATAAGTGTTGCAACAGCTACCCAAACTATATCTCTAAGCTCCATTACCCATACAAAAAGAATGGAGAGTGAGAGTTTAATAACCATAACAAATATGTTAAGCCAAAACATTATTTGAGTATTGCCCTTGGCTTTTTGCATTGCCATAAACACACTATTATAAAATACAAAGGCAAGTGTTATTATCTGCACTATAAAATAGCTTGTGCCAATACTAATAAGCTCATCGGGAACACCGGAAAATCGCATTATTGGGAGTGCAAGAGGCACACAGGTAGAAAGCAAAAGCACAATAACTATATTTGAAAGAGCTATCGTTTGATTTGAATTAAAGCGAGCTCTATCCATATCCCCCGCACCAAAATATCTTGCAACAATTATTCCACCACCCGCTGCAAGTCCCGAGCCAAGAGAAGACAGCAAATGTTGAATTTGCGAAAGTGATGCAACGGCACTGACGCTTGTTGGGTCAATCTTTGCTACAACAACAGCATCAATAATTGCATAAAACGAATTAAAAAGATTATACAAAAAAATTGGTGCGCAAATGCTAATAATAGTCCGCCAAAGATTGCCGTTCAATATACTTTCACGTCTTTTTATATCTTTTTCACTAATCATTTTTCATTTACCGCCAAGCTATAGAGAAGTTCTTTCATTTCTTCGTGAGTATTCACCTCGTAATTAGGAGTAATATCAAGATTAGGATATTTTCCTGATTGTTCTGTTTCGATATATACAGTTTTAAGTCCCGCAGTTGATGCGCCAAGGACATCATCATGAAGGTCATTTCCTATATAAAAGCATTCATCTTTGTTTAAATTAAACTTTTTAAACGCTATCTCGAATATTTCAGGATCGGGCTTTTTTACGCCTGCATCACTTGAAATGAGAATACCGTCAAAAAGTGGAGTGATTCCAAGCTCGTCAAGTTCATCTTTTGTGAAACATGCTTGCGCATTAGACACAAGATAAACACCTGCTCCCCTCTCTTTAAGTCCCGTGAGAATTTCAACTATATAGGGAAACAAACGGAGCTTTTGACGTGATAAAAGACGAAATTCTCTTGCAAGTATCTTTGCTTTTTCTTTATTAGCTCCTCGGTTTTCAACCATTTCCTCAAAAACTCGCAAAAGATCAAACTCAACGAATTTGTGTGCACGTTCATCAGCATATCTTTTGCATATTGAAAGATATTCGTCCCTAACCTTTTGAATGTCACTTTCACCCAAGAGCCAAGCAAATCCATACCAAAGAGATTGCATTTCCTCATCAGTTTTTATATCGGCTAAAGTGCCGTAAAGGTCAAACAAAAAATTCATATATTCTAACTCCTTACCAAATAAAAGGTATCATTCTAAATTTTACTTTTTTCTTATATTCTTCATATCCATCAAGTTCGCGCATAAGCACCTCTTCTTCATTTTTAATTCGAGATGCAATTATTAAAGGATACGCTAAAAATACTACAAATGAAATCAACGAGCCAAGTACCAATGGCATTGCTAAAAATAATAAAATTGTTGTAAAATACATTGGATGTCGAACAATACCATAAAGTCCTGTTGATATAACTTTTTGTCCCTCTACAACCTTTATTGTTCTTGAAAGATATGTGTTTTCGCGCAATACCTCAGCATAGAGCAAATATGCGATAACAAAAACAACTGATGCGCAAATATTCACCACAAATGGTAATCTAATCCATCCAAAGCGAAAATCAAGTCCTGCAAGAACAAATCCTGCAATAAACATAAGTCCGCTCAATTTTATAACTATACTCTGCTCTTTTTCTTTCTCTTTAGCATCAAGACGACTCGCAAGAAGCATAGTATTTTTAATCATCATAACAATTCCTGCACAAAACATTGGGACGAAAAGTATTCCCATCAAAAGCCAGCCACCGACAAAATTAAATGTACCAGCAGGCAAAAATATGAGTGCGCCAACAAGCACTACACCGAGAAAAAATTTCAATATTGCTTGAATGAATAATTTCACAGACATAATAATTTTCTCCTATTCTATATTTACAATTTATTTTAGCATTTGTATAGACCATTGTCAATAGTTGTGTACTTCAAATTTTGATTTGTTAGTCAAAAGAAAAAAGCAGGCGGAGATACCTCCGCCTGCATATTTTTAAAATTATTCTTCGTTAGCAGCGTTTTCTTCTTTAATCTTCATCGCAATATTCATAGGAACCTGCTCATAGCCTGTTTCTGTGAATGTGAAGCTACCTCTACCCTGTGTCATAGCACGGAGAGTGATTGTATAGTCAAGAATTTCTGCCTTAGGAATTGTTGCGTTGATAGTTGTGTAACCACGCTTAGTAGCGGGATCCATACCCATAACGCTACCACGTCTCTTATTAAGGTTGGACATAACGTCACCAACGTAAGATTCGGGAACTGTTACTGCAAGATCACCAACGGGTTCAAGAAGAACGGGGTTAGCGAGCTTCATACATTCCTTATAAGCAAGGTTTGCAGCCATCTTGAAGGACATTTCGTTAGAGTCAACGTCGTGGTAAGAACCATCAAAGAGGTTAGCGGCAAGCTTGATTACTGGGTAACCGTAAACACCGCGCTTCATAGAGTCTTCAAGACCCTTCTGAACTGCAGGATGGAAGTTCTTGGGAACTGAACCACCTACTGTAGATTCAGTAAATGTAAGACCTTCTTCTTCACCTGGGAAGAATTCAATCTTAACGTCACCATACTGACCGTGACCACCGGACTGCTTCTTGTGTTTACCCTGAACCTGAACTCTCTTTGTAATCATTTCACGGTAAGCAATCTTGGGAAGATCAAGTTTAACGGATACGCCAAATCTTGACTTAAGCTTAGCTTCGATAACGGAGATATGCATATCACCCATACCGTAAAGAACAAGCTGATGTGTTTCAGGATTGTTCTCAAACTTGATTGTCTTATCCTCTTCGCAAAGCTTTGTTACGCCAAGAGAAATCTTATCTTCATCACCCTTGGAAAGAGGAGAAATGGACTGAGCCATGAAAGGCTCGGGATATGTTGTTCTTGCATAGTGAATATCACTATTCCAAGCAAGTGTATCACCTGTATTTGTATTAGCAAGCTTAGCTGTCATACCAATATCACCACAGCAAAGGATGTCAACTTCAGTCTGAGTCTTACCCTTAATTACATAGATGTGGGACATCTTTTCGTTTGTATCGGTTGTAGTATTCTTAAGGAGCATATCCTTTCTAAGAGTACCATTCATAACCTTGAAGAAGGACATCTTACCAACGAATGGGTCAGATACTGTCTTAAATACGAAGAGAGCTGTTTCACCTTCGGGTTCAATTTCCTTTTCATCTCCGCTTTCAAGAAGTTCACTTCCCTTTGCTGTATGTCTGGGGAAGGATTCATCAATTACGTCAAGGAGTGTCCAAACGCCCCAAAGCTTTGTAGCTGCACCACAAAGAACGGGAACGATATCACCGTGGATAACACCCTCGTGAACTGCATTAAGTGCTTCCATAGGAGTAATATCTTCACCCTCAAAGTATTTCATCATCAAATCTTCATCGGTTGTAGCAACTGCTTCCATGAGCATATCACGGTATTTTTCCATAGCTTCAACGGATTCTGCAGGAACGGGCTGAATAGAATGCTGACCCTTATCGTTAAATACGTGAGCTTCCTGCTTAATGAGGTCGATAGCACCAAGAACCTTGCCGTCTTGAACCATAGGAATTGTCAAAGGACAAATGTTCTTACCGAATTTTTCATGGAGAGAGTCAAGAACTCTACCGAATCTTGCCTCGTTATCGTCGAATTTATTAATAAAGAATGCTGTGGGAAGTCCTGCCTCCTGAGCGTTATCCCAAGCAAGCTCTGTACCAACCTCGATACCTGCTTTGCCGTCAACAAGAATAAGTGCAGCATCAGCAACACGAAGTGACTGCTTTACTTCACCAACGAAGTCAAGGAAGCCGGGTGTGTCAAGAACGTTGATTTTTGTGTTCTTCCACATAAAAGGAGCAACCTTTGATGCGAGTGAGAAACCACGCTTGATTTCTTCGGGATCGTAGTCACAAACTGTTGTACCGTCAGTAATGTTACCAAATCTATCAGATGCGCCCGCTACATGAAGAAGAGCTTCTGCAAGAGAGGTTTTACCACTTCCACTATGGCCCAAAAGTGCCACGTTTCGGATTCTTTTTGTTTCAATGTTTTGCATAGGAATTTACCTTGCCCGGCGTTTGCCGAGCCCTTTCGAATTAGTATGTAAAATGCTAAATTATTAACCAAAATTAATATTTCGGGCAATTATTTTCCATCTTGAAACCTATTATACACATTTTTTCTTCATTTTTCAATAGATTTTTTGATATTTATAAACACCGACTGTAGAAAATCAAGTTCGTTTTTTGTGTATTTTTCACAACATTTAACTATATTGACGAGGAAACAAGTAAAAAATGGTAATATATTTTGATAATCACTATTGATAATTCTATTTTTTTATGCTATAATTATATGATTATTTATTTTTTTGGAGGAAATATGGAGATAATTTCCCTGCCTACTATAGGGTTTACTTCAAATTGCTATATCGTACACAACGGAAAAGAAGCGTTTGTTATTGACTCTTCAATTTCAGAAAAAAAGATAATGGCGAAACTTAATGAGCATGGACTTACTTTGAAAGGAATACTTCTTACGCACGGACATTTTGACCACATTTGGCGCGCACAAGAATTGAGAGATAAAACAGGTGCTCCCCTTTATATACATGAACTTGACAACGAAATGCTCACAAATTCCGATAAAAACGCTTATCGCACATTCACCGGCAACGATTTCACGGTTGAGGCGGCTGACGTTTTGCTCCACGATGGTGACATAATTACACTCGGTGATGAGCAAATCAAGGTTTTGCACACACCGGGTCACACAAAGGGTTCTGTATGTTATGACACAGGAGATTCCATTTTATCCGGTGACACAATTTTTGCCGAAGGCTTTGGCAGATGTGACCTCTATGGTGGAGATATTAATGCCCTTAAAAATTCCATTAAAATGCTAACGAATTTGGCTGAGAGTGAAAATCGTTGGCTCTATTCGGGACATGGTGAATCCTCAACTCTTAAAACAGCAACGCAAAAACTCAAATATTATTTTGGAATATAACCGAAAGGATAACATAAACTATGGATTACAAACTTTTAGCAGAATTACTTTTTCCACATGTAACAAAAACACCAGAAGAAATTGAAGCACAGTATCCCGCACGTCAACTTCCAGAAGGCGCAAAGGTAACTCGTTTTGCACCAAGTCCCACGGGTTTTGTTCATTTCGGTGGGCTCTTCCCCACACTCGTTGGCGAGCGTCTTGCTCACCAAAGCGGTGGTGTATTCTATCTTCGTATTGAGGACACTGACGCAAAGCGCGAGGTTGCAGGTGCGGCAGAAAGTTTAATAAAGACATTTAACTACTATGGAATCAATTTTGATGAAGGTGCTATTCTTGACGAAAACGGCAATCTCACCGACTGTGGAAACTACGGCCCTTACAAACAGTCAAATAGAGTTGACATCTATCACGTTTTTGCTAAAAAACTTGTTGAAGAAGGTAAAGCATATCCCGTTTTCACAACTAAAGAAGAACTTGAAGCACTCAATTCCATAGATAAAAAAGCAGAGGTTAAGGCAAAAGACTGGCACGAGGATCAGGGTGAGCAAAGAGAAGAAATGCTCAAAAACCGTAACTTCACAATTGATGAGGTTAAGGCACACCTTGAAGATGGTGACCCCTTCGTTCTTCGTATGCTCTCTGACGGTGACCCCGACAAGAAAATTAAATTCACCGACCTCATCAAAGGCGACCGCGAATTGCCCGAGAACGATCGTGACGAGGTGCTTTTGAAGAGTGACGGAGTTCCCTCATATCACTTTGCACACGCGATTGACGATCACCTTATGGGTACAACTCACGTTATTCGTGGCGACGAATGGTATGCAAGCTTGTCACGTCACATTATGCTCTTTAGATACCTTGGATTTAAGCTCCCCAAGTACGCGCACATCTCACCCATTATGCAAATGGGTGAAAACGGTTCAAAGAAGAAATTTTCAAAGCGCGACCTCGGTTCTAATATGGAATACTATCGTGAGCTTGGCTACGATAAGGATTGCGTTGTTGAATACGTTATGACACTTCTTAACTCCAACTACGAGGACTGGCACGCGCAAAATCCCGATAAAAAATACACAGACTTCCCCTTCTCACTCAAGAAGATGTCAAGTTCAGGTTGTTTGTATGATATAAATAAGCTCACAGACGTTTCAAAGAACGTAATCTCCAGAATGGATGCAGATACCGTTTATGAAAGATTGCTCGATTGGGCGCAAGAGTTCGATACTGAATTTGCTACACTTCTTCGCGAAAACGAGGAAATGTCCAAAAAGATTCTTGCAATCGGTCGTGGTGGCAAAAAGCCAAGAAAAGACCTTGCAAAATGGTCAGATGCTAAGGATTATATGGGCTTCTTCTTTGCTCCCTTGTTTGAAATCAAGGAGGAATATCCCGAAAACTTCAAGAAAGACGATATTAAGTCAACACTTGAACTTTTCAAGGAAAGCTATAGCTACGAAGACGATATGAACACTTGGTTTGAAAAAATCAAGGAAATCGCAACAAAGATTGGCTTTGCTGCTGATATGAAGGAATATAAGGCAAATCCCGAGGCATTTGGCGGTAACGTGGCAGATGTTTCAATGTTCATTCGTGTTGCCGTTACAGGCAAGACAAACGCCCCCGACCTTTATACAGTTATGCAGATAATCGGCTATGACGAAACAATAGCAAGAATCAACTCAATGCTTGAAAAATTTTAATACAAGAGGAAAATACAATGTCAGAAATCACTTCTAACTTTATACATGATATCATCGATGCGGATTTACAGGAAAATCCCGATATAAAGATTATAACTCGTTTCCCTCCTGAGCCCAATGGTTATCTCCATATCGGCTCTGCAAAGGCGATTATGATCAACTACGAAACAGCTAAAAAGTATGGTGGTCAGTTCAATCTTCGTTACGATGACACAAACCCCGCAAAAGAGGATAATGAATACGTTGAGTCCATTTATGAAGACCTTCATTGGCTCGGCGCAATCCCCTCCGGTGGCATCTACTACGGCTCCGACTACTTTGATAAGTGCTATGAATTTGCAATTAAACTCATCAAGGACGGCAAGGCGTACGTTTGCGACCTCACTGCTGAAGAAATGAGAGAATATCGTGGCACACTTACACAGCCCGGTAAGGAAAGTCCCTATCGTAATAGAACTGTTGAAGAAAACCTTGAATTGTTCGAAAGAATGAAAAATGGTGAATTTGCAGACGGTACACATACACTCCGTGCAAAGATTGATATGGCTTCCCCCAACATCAACATGCGTGACCCTGCAATCTATAGAATAGTTCACACATCACATCACCGTCAGGGTGATAAGTGGTGCATCTATCCCCTTTACGACTATGCTCATCCTATTCAGGACGCGCTTGAGGGCATCACATATTCACTTTGCTCACTTGAATTTGAAAACCACCGTCCTCTTTACGAGTGGGTTATCAATAATATCGGTATCGACAACAAGCCCAATCCCAAGCAGAGAGAATTTGCTCGTCTTAATGTTACTCACACAGTAATGAGTAAAAGATACCTTCGTTACCTTGTTGAAAACAATATGGTTGACGGTTGGGATGACCCCCGTTTGCCCACAATCTGCGCACTCCGTAGACGTGGTTATACACCTTCTTCAATCTTCAATTTTGTAAGAAACGCAGGTGTTGCAAAAGCAAACTCACTTGTTGACATCGAAATGCTTGAGCATTGCATCAGAGAAGAACTTAATGCAACTGCAAATAGACGTATTTGTGTTAAAAATCCCATTAAGGTTGTAGTTACAAACTATCCCGAAGATAAGGTTGAATACTTTGAAGTTCCTAACAATCCTTCCGTTGAGGGAGCAGGAACAAGAGAGGTTGCATTCACTCGCGAGCTTTACATCGATGAGAGCGACTTTGCAGAAGTTCCACCTTCAAAATTCTTCCGCATGAAACCCGATGGTGAGGTTCGTTTGATGGGATCTTACATCGTTAAGTGCAACGAAATCATCAAAAATGAAGATGGTACAGTTAAGGAAATTCACTGCACAGCCGACCTTGAAACAAGAAACGGTATGCCCATAGACGGCAGAAAGATTAAAGGTACAATCCACTGGTTGTCTGCAAAATATTGCGAAGAAGCAACTCTTATGCTTTACGATAACCTCTTCACAATCGAAAATACAAACGATATTCCCGAGGACAAGACTTATAATGATTATCTTAACCCCAATTCTCTTATCAAGGTTGAGCATTGTAAGGTTGAGCCATCCCTCCTTGAAGCAAAAGCAGGAGATAAGTTCCAGTTCGTTCGTGATGGTTACTATTGCAAGGATTCAAAGTACGAAAACACATTCAATCGCGTAGTTGGTCTTAAAGATTCTTTCCCCAAAAAGTAAGAAAATAGAGTATTGATTATGATGGATTTGTTGATTAAATATCCCGTAGCTTCTGCTTGCGTAATTTATGTTGCCATTGTTTCACTTGTTTCGATTATCGTTACAATTTACGATAAGAAAATTGCAGGAACAGGAAAACGCCGTGTTCCTGAAGCAACACTCCTTATGTGGTCAGCACTCGGGGGCTCTATAGCTATGCTTCTCACAATGTTTTCAATCAGACACAAAACACAGCACAAAAAATTTATGATTGGTATTCCACTAATTATAATTTTGCAGGTTGTTGCAATTTACTTTGTGTTGACAAAATTTGTTTTCTAAATTAAATCAATGGAGTGAGGAAAATTCCTCACTCCATTTTTTACAAATCAGAAATTTCAAAAATTTCAAAAAAACACTTGCATTTTTTTATATTTATGTTATAATCTTAATGTTAAAATAAATATACCCCAAGAAAAACTATGATGAAGTTTGATTTTATCAATCGGTTTTTGCAGAGAGAGTTGTCTTGGCTGTGAGCAACTTAAAATCGGATAAATATCGTTTCCCTTCGGAGTTGGTGCGGTGAAAATTTTTATATAAAAGTAGTCGCTCCCGTCAGTTCGCGTTAAGAATATCAAAGTGTTAGCTTTGCTAAAAATACGGGTGGTACCACGTGCGCATTCGCGCCTCGTCCTGTTCTTTGGATGGGGCGCTTTTTATTTTGACCTACTTTTTTGAGGAAAAAGTAGGCAAAAACCTTTTAAAAAGCTTCGCGGTTGTTGCCATGAAGCTTGCGACAACTCCAAAATAAATCAAAACTTGTAATCAAAAAATATTTATACAAACAATTCAAACATTTCATATTGCGAAAGGAAAGACAAAATGAAAGAAACTTTGAAAAAAATCAAAGAAGAAGCTCTATCAGCTATTGCACAAGATGATTGCGACCTTGAAGCGTTGAGAATTCAATATCTTGGCAAAAAGGGTGAGCTCACCGCAGTTCTTCGTGGAATGGGTCAGCTTACTCCCGAAGAGCGCCCCGTTATCGGTCAGCTTGCGAATGAGGTTCGTGAGGAAATTGAGACCGCTATGAAAGAAAAACAAGCAGAACTCAAGGCAAAAGCGCTCGAAAAAGCACTCGTTGCTGAAAAGCTCGACGTTACAATGCCTGCTAAAGTTCCCGTAAGAGGTCATCTTCACCCTCTCACAAAGATGCAGCGCGAACTTGAAGACATCTTTATCGGTATGGGTTACACAATCGCAGAAGGTCCCGAAGTTGAATATGACTATTACAACTTCCAAGCACTTAACATTCCTGAAAATCACCCTGCTCGTGATACTCAGGACACATTCTATATCACAGAAAAAATCCTTCTTCGTTCACAGACATCTCCCGTCCAAGCAAGAGTTATGGAACAGCAGAAGCCCCCTATTCGTATAGTGTCACCCGGTCGCGTTTACCGTTCAGACGCTATGGACGCAACTCACTCACCCTTGTTCCATCAATTTGAGGGACTTGTTGTTGATAAGGGAATCACAATGGGCAACCTTAAGAGCACACTTGAAGAGTTCGCTAAAAAGACATTCGGTGAAGAAACAAAGGTGCGTTTCCGTCCCCACCACTTCCCATTCACAGAACCATCTGCTGAAGTTGACGTTTCTTGCTTTGCTTGTGGCGGCAAGGGTTGTCGTCTTTGCAAGGGCGAGGGCTGGATTGAAATTCTCGGTGCAGGTATGGTTCACCCCAACGTGCTTCGCAACTGTGGAATCGACCCCGAAGAATACAGCGGCTTTGCATTCGGTATGGGCGTTGAGAGAATTTTGATGCTCAAGTACCACGTTAACGATATTCGTCTTCTTTATGAGAACGACGTTAGATTCTTACATCAGTTTTAATTAGGAGGTAAGAAAAATGAATTTATCTATTAAATGGCTTAATGATTTCGTTAACACTGACGGAATTGAAATTAAAGAATATTGCGACAGAATGACCGACACCGGTTCAAAGGTTGAGGGTTATGAAAAACTCGGTGAGGATGTTCAAAATGTTATCGTTGCACGCGTTGAAAAAATGGCTCGTCACGAAAACTCTGACCACCTTTGGGTTTGCCAAATCAATATTGGTACTGAAACTGTTCAAATCGTAACGGGTGCGCAAAACGTTCACGAAGGTGATATTGTTCCCGCGGCAATCCCTGTAGCTCACCTTCCCGGTGACATCACAATCAAACCCGGCAAGCTCCGCGGTGTTGAATCATACGGTATGCTTTGCTCATATCACGAGCTCGGTCTTACTGAACACGATATGCCCGGCTACGAAGGTGACGGAATCCTCATTCTCGGTGAAGAATTCGCAGAATACATCGGCAAGGACGTAAGAGAAGCACTCCTTCTCCTTGACACAAGTGTTGAATTTGAAATTACATCAAACCGTCCCGACTGTCTTTCAGTTATCGGTCTTGCAAGAGAAACTGCAGTTAGCTTCAATCGTCCTTGGAATTGCCCTGCTCCTCAAGTTAAGGGTGCTAATGACGGTGACAACGTTGAAAACTACATCAAGGTTGCAGTTGAAGATAGTGAACTTTGTGCAAGATATAGCGCAAAGGTTGTTAAAAATGTTAAAATCGGTCCCTCTCCCCTTTGGATGAGAATGCGCCTTCGCGCAAGTGGTGTTCGTCCCATCAACAATATCGTTGATATCACAAACTATGTAATGCTCGAATATGGTCAGCCCATGCACGCGTTTGACTACTCATGCCTTTCAGGCGCGCAAATCAAGGTTAGACGCGCAAATGAGGGTGAAAATTTCGTTTCCCTTGACTCAAAAGAGCACACACTCGACTCAACAATGCTCGTAATTGCCGATGAGCAAAAGGCAGTTGCACTTGCGGGTGTTATGGGTGGTGAAAACTCCGAAATTAAGGACACAACTGCGACAGTTGTATTCGAAAGTGCGAACTTCGACGGCGCTTCCGTTCGTGTTACAGGTAAGAAGAACGGCATGAGAACTGAATCCTCTGCTCGTTTTGAAAAGGGACTTGACGCTGAAAACACAATTCCTGCACTCCTTCGTGCTTGTGAGCTCGTTGAACTCCTTGGCGCAGGTGACGTGGTTGACGGTCTTATCGACGTTTACCCCGGCAAAAAAGAACCTGTAACTCTCCCCCTTAATCCCGAAGTAATCAATAAATTCCTTGGTGTTGAAATCTCCGAAGAATTTATGATTGAAACACTTGAAAAACTTGAATGCAAGGTTGAAAACGGAGTTATTACAGTTCCTTTATTTAGAAATGACCTCACTTGCATGAACGATATTGCCGAAGAAATCATTAGAATTTACGGCTATAACGATATCAAATCTTCCAAAATCACTGCAGAAAATACTGCAGGTGGCAGAACTCCCAAGCAGCAGTTCAAGGTTGATCTTAGTGACGCTCTTTGTGGCATGGGTCTTGATGAAATTCATACGTTCTCATTCATTAGCCCCAAGTACTATGACAAAATCAGACTCCCCGAGGACGAAAGCGTTAGACGTTCCATAGTTATCTCCAACCCCCTCGGTGAAGATACAAGTATTATGAGAGTTACTGCTCTTCCCTCTATGATGGAAGCACTCGCTCTTAACAATAATATGGGCAATGAGGACGTTTGCCTCTATGAAATGGGCAATATTTACATCCCTGCAGCTGAAGACGATGACCTCCCCTGCGAATCCAACGTGCTCACACTCGGTATGTACGGAAACGTTGATTTCTATACAATGAAGGGTGTAATTGAGGGTGCTTTGGCTCTTGGTAGAATTAAGGGCGTTACTTACGAAGCAGTTACTGACAATGCGACTTTCCATCCTGGTCGTTGCGCAAAGCTTGTAGCTTCAGATGGTGAAATGCTCGGTATTTTCGGTCAGATTCATCCTCTCACCGCGCAGAACTACGGATTTAATGCTCCTGTTTATGCGGCAGAGCTTGACTTTGATGCGATTTTTGATCACATTGACGGTGTGATTGAATATAAGCCCCTTCCTAAATTCCCCGCGTCCACTCGTGACTTCTCATTCGTTTGTGAGGAGACACTTGAGGTTGGTAAGCTCTCAAGCGTTATCGCAAAAGCAGGTGGCAAGCTTGTTGAAGATGTTAAGCTTTTTGACATTTACCGTGGTACACAGCTCGGTGAAGGCAAGAAATCAGTATCTTTCCGCGTAACACTTCGTGCAACTGATAGAACACTCACAGTTGAAGAAGCAGATAAGGTAAGTTCAAAGATTCTTTCTTCTCTTGAACACCAGCTCGGCTTGACATTGAGAAAATAAAATAACAAAAAGCCCTGAAAAATCAGGGCTTTTTTATTATTCATTTTACTCATAAATTAATGTTTCGGGATGTGAAAAGTTGAATTTTATATTCTTTTGGGGGTTAATCAAAAGGTTGAGCGTTCCCGCTTCTTTTGTGCCCATTCGAGTATCCATTGTAAGCGCGCGATATGGCTTAAATCCACATTTTTCTTGAACTTTTTTCGACTGAACATTGAAGTTATAATATCCGCAAAGTAAAAAGTCCAAATCTCGCTCGTTAAACAAGTAATCAACAACGGTTCCCACCGCCTCGGGCATAATCCCCTTGCCCCAATACTCCTTGTTCAAAACAAATCCAAGCTCTCTGCCAAGGTATCCATCAAACTCGGTCAACTTGTCCTCCAAACCATATTTTTCAACACCGAGTGAACCAATCACCTTGCCGTTTTCTTTCAAGCAAATGGCAAAGGTCTTGTCTTCGTTGATAAATCTATCTAGAATTTCGGCACTCTCTTGAATGTTTTTGTGATACTTCCAACCTGCCATCTCACCAACGCCCATAACTGACGCGTAATTGTAAAAATCCTCAAGGTCGGATTCTTTAAATGCTCTAAGAACCAATCTATCACTCACAATTTCCTTTTGAGATATGCTAAAAACAGCATTCATATTGTCATCCTCCTCAAAAAATTCTTTGCTTTATTATAGGGAATAGTTTGAAAAAAGTCAAGATTTATTTTACTAATTTAATATTTTTTTGTAAAAACCCTTTAATTTTCTTGAAATATATGATATACTAATATAATTAAGAGTTAAAAATAAAGGAAAATGGAAAAATGGCAGAAAACAAAAAGAAAAAGGGTGAGTTATTCTCAAGATTTTTGCCCTACTACAAAAAATACAAAGGAATTTTGGTGCTGGACCTTCTCTGCGCAGCTTTGACAACCGTTGTTGAGATTGTTTTACCCCTTATTGCTCGTGAAATCACAGGTAGAGCAGAAACCGACGTATCTTCACTCACTCCCAAATTCATAATCACCTGTGGCATATTTTATCTCATATTCCGTCTTATCGACACCGCTGCATATTACTATATGGCATCCGCAGGTCATGTTATGGGTACAAAAATTGAAACCGATATGAGAAGAGATTTCTTTACTCATCTTCAAAAGCTCTCTTTCTCATACTATGATAATACAAAAATCGGTACTTTGATGTCAAGAATTACAAGTGACCTTTTTGACGTTACCGAATTTGCACACCACTGCCCCGAAGAATTCTTTATCGCGGGCATCAAAATTATCGCGTCATTCATCATTTGTTGCACAATCAACGTGCCCTTGACACTCCTTATCTTTGCAATAGTACCATTCATGATTATTTGTATGACTCGCTTTAGAACAAAGATGAAAGAGGGATTTAAGGAGAGCCGCCGCATTGTTGGTGAGCTCAACTCACAGGTTGAGGATAGCTTGCTCGGTATTCACGAGGTTAAATCCTTTGCAAATGAAGATACTGAAATCAAAAAATTCGAAAAGAGCAACTCAAGTTTTCTTTCAGTTAAAAAGAAAGTTTACAAATATATGGGTGCTTTCCAATCATCAACAAGATTTTTTGACGGTGCTCTTTACATAATCGTTGTTGTAGCAGGCGCATTCTTCTTAGCTGATAACAAGATTACAAGTGCCGACTTTATCGCATTTATGCTTTTCGCAAGCATGCTTCTCACATCCATTCGTCGTCTTGTTGAGTTTACTGAACAATTCCAACGCGGTATGACGGGTATTGAGCGTTTTTGTGAAATTATGGATATCGACCCCGACATCGAAGATTCCAAAGATGCCAAAACAATTGAAAACGTTAAAGGTGATATCACATTTGAAAATCTCACATTCCGTTACAGTGGAACAGAAAAGAATGTTCTTTGCAAACTCAATCTCCACGTTAAAGCAGGAGAAAGCGTTGCGCTCGTTGGTCCCTCAGGTGGTGGTAAAACCACTCTCTGCGCGCTTATTCCCCGTTTCTATGAAGCAAATGACGGCAAAATCATGATTGACGGTATTAATATCAAAGATATTACTCAAAAATCACTCCGTGAGCATATTGGTATCGTTCAGCAGGACGTTTATCTTTTCTCAGGTAGTGTACGCGAAAACATAGCATACGGCAAACCTAACTGTACCGAAGAAGAAATAATTGATGCAGCAAAGCTTGCAGGTGCTCATGATTTCATTCTCACTCTTCCCGACGGATATGATACATACGTTGGTGAACGCGGAGTTAAACTCTCCGGTGGACAAAAACAAAGAATTTCAATCGCACGTGTGTTCCTTAAAAATCCCCCAATTCTCATTCTTGACGAAGCGACAAGTGCGCTTGACAACGAGAGTGAATATCTCATTCAGCAATCTCTTGAAAAGCTTGCAAAAGGCAGAACAACCTTTACTGTAGCTCACCGTTTGACAACCATTAAGAATGCGGATAGAATTCTTGTCCTCACAGAAAACGGAATTGAAGAAAGTGGAACTCATAAGGAACTTATTGAAAAAGGTGGTCTTTATGCCGACCTTTATAAAATGTATTCTTTCACAGAATAAGGAGTTAAAATGGAAAAAGCAAAGCTTGATAAAATAAAATATTACGCTCACGAGCAAAAGGTTCGCGAACTGACAGAAGAAGAAAAAGCTGAACAGCACGCGCTTCGTATGGAGTACGTAGCCGAAATTCGCGCATCCTTTGGCGCTCAACTTGAAAGCACAGTTGTTCAGTATCCCGACGGAACAAAGAAAAAGTTCACCGAGGTTGCAAAAAAGAAATAATGGCACTTTTAAAACAAATAATAACAAACTCACCCGAGGAAACTGAAGCAGTTGGTTTTGAACTTGCAGAAACGCTTAGAGATGACACATCCCTCCCATCTTTTGTAGCTCTTTACGGTGACTTGGGAGTTGGAAAAACCGCATTTGTTCGTGGATTTACAAAAGTGTTCTCCCCCAATGCGCTTGTGCGCTCACCAACATTTGCACTTGTTAACGAGTATCCCACTAAAGCGGGGCGTAGAGTGTTCCACTTCGATATGTATCGAATTACAGACGAAGACGACCTCTATTCTATAGGTTACTATGACTACCTAGATGACGGCTCAATTTGTCTTGTGGAATGGAGTGAAAACATTCCCTATGCCATTCCAAGTGAGCATATCAGGGTTGAAATCACAAAAACTAATCTTGAAAAGCCCGACGAAAGGCTTATAAAAATAGAAATTAAATAAAAAACGGAGGTTTTTTATGAAAATTTTAGCACTTGATTCAACGGCGATTGTTTCAACAGTTGCTATCTGCGAGGACGAAAAGCTCCTTGCACAATTTACAATCAACAATGGAAATACACATAGTGAAACCTTGCTTCCTATGATTGAAGCATCGCTTAAGGTGTTAAAACTCAATGTGGAAGATATCGATCTTTTTGCTTGCTCTGCGGGACCGGGATCATTCACAGGTGTAAGAATTGGCGCAGCAACAATTAAAGGACTTGCATTTAATCGCAACAAGCCCTGCGCTCCCGTATCTTCACTTGATGCACTCTCTCACAATCTTCTTTATGCTAACGGAATAGTTTGTCCTGTTATGAATGCAAGAAGAGGTCAACTCTATAATGCATTATTTCTCTCTGAGAACGGAAAGCTCACTCGCCTTTGCGAAGACAGATTGATTTCAGTTTTTGACCTTGAAGAAGAACTTAAAAAATATGCGGACGAAAAAATCTATCTCTGCGGAGATGGATATGATATAGCTAAAAATGCTTTCACTAAGATAGAAACCGAGGATACTCCTCTTCTTCATCAATACCAAAGTGCATATTCAGTTGCACTTTGTGCACTGGAAGCCACAAAGCAGGAACTTCTCACAACGGACATTGAATTATCCCCAATATATCTTAGAGCATCACAAGCAGAAAGAGAGCGTCTTGAACGTCTTGAAGCAGAACAGAAAGGCAAGGATTAAATTATGAAAAAAATCGTACTTGGCGCCGACCACGGTGGATTTGAACTTAAAAACACAATCAAAACTCATCTTGAAAATCAAGGATATGAGGTTATAGATGTTGGAACAAACGCACCCGACAGTTGTGATTATCCCGTTTTTGCAAGTCGACTTTGTCAAAAGATTCAAAATGGTGAAGCAGAACTCGGTATTCTTATTTGTGGCACAGGCATTGGTATGAGCATGGCAGCAAATAAGCACAAAGGTATTCGCGCAGCTTGTTGTAGCGACACCTTCTCTGCTAGACTCACAAGACTTCACAACAACGCAAACGTGCTTTGCATTGGTGCAAGAGTTGTTGGTGCAGGGCTTGGTCTTGACCTTGTTAACGAGTTCGTAAATGCTGAATTCGAAGGCGACCGACACATCAAAAGATTATCCCTTATCGAAGATATAGAAAACGGAAAGGCACTTTAATTCCTTTCAGAAAGGAGTCCCAAGTGGGCAATTTCATTCACAAAATAACGGACACAGTTCGAGCAATATGTGGCAAAAAAGATAGAACCCAGCCCACAAGTGCAATAATCGTTGCATCGGGCAACTCCACACGCATGGGTGAAGGCATATCAAAGCAGATGATTATGCTTGATGGTATTCCCGTTGTAGCTCGCACCATAATGGCTTTTGATGAATGCGAATACATAGACGAAATTATAGTCGTTGCAAAGCAAGAGGAGTTTTACCTCTATAAAGAATTCCAAAAACTTTATCACTTCAAAAAATTTGTTCGTCTTGTAAGTGGCGGCGCAACCCGTCAAGAATCCGTAAAAAACGGCTTTTCTGCAATCAACAAAAATTCAAAATTTGTTGCTATTCACGATGGCGCGCGCTGTCTTATAACTCCCAGTCAAATTGAGGAGGTTTGCGCTACCGCTTATAAAGTGGGTGGTGCAACTGCAGCAACGAGAGCAATAGATTCCATTAAGATATCAAATGGAAAGAACAAATTGATTTCATCTTCTGCAAACAGAAATTATATTTGGCATGCACAAACTCCACAGGTATTTAGAGTTGAAACATATTCCCTTGCTCTTAAGAAAGCGGAAATTGAAAAGCTTGAAGTTACAGATGACAACTCACTTGTTGAAAGCCTAGGTGCAGACATCAAACTCGTTGAATGTGGAAGAAACAATATTAAAATTACCACTCGCGAGGATATTCCGATAGCTCTTGCAATACTTAAATCAAGGGAGGAGAGCGTATGAACATAAGAATTGGACACGGATATGACGTGCATCAACTCACAGAAGGAAGAGATTTGATAATTGGTGGCGTTAATATTCCACACCACAAAGGACTTCTCGGTCATTCTGATGCAGATGTTCTTCTTCACGCTATAAGTGATTCACTTCTTGGTGCTTTGGCACTTGGTGATATTGGAAAGCACTTTCCCGACACCGATGATGAGTATAAGGGGGCTAACAGCTTAGAACTTCTTGCCTGTGTTTATGAACTCGTCAAGGACAAAGGATATGAGGTTGAAAATGTTGATGCAACAATTTTAGCACAAGCACCAAAACTTGCACCCTATATTCCTCAAATGAGATTAAACATCGCACGCGCTCTTGAAATAGAACTCGATTCTGTGAGCGTTAAGGCAACTACCGAAGAAAAACTTGGTTTTACCGGTGAAGAAAAAGGCATAGCAGCTCACGCCGTATGCCTTGTATATAAAAAGTAAAAGGAAGTGCGCATAAATCAACTCACGTCTTATTCTTTAATCATCATAGGCGCAATTCCTATATACCATTTTTAGTACTATTTTATGTTTGAACTGAATCAGTCGACATAAATTTTCAAAAAAAGAAAAGGAGATAAATTTATGATACATATCGCACCTTCACTTTTAGCAGCTGATTTTTCTAACCTTGAAAAAGAATTAGAAAAAATTCGTTTAGCAGGTGCTACTCACTTGCATCTTGACGTTATGGACGGCATGTTCGTTCCGAATATCAGTTTCGGCGCGCCCGTTATTGCATCTATAAGAAAGAAAAGTAAATTGTTTTTTGATGTTCATTTGATGATCAAAAATCCTCAACGCTATATTGAGAGCTTTGTAAAGGCAGGTGCTGACTGTATTACTATCCACTTAGAAAGCACTTCTCGTCCCAAGGACGCCATAATGAAAATAAAAGAGCACGATATGAATGCAGGTATTGCCATTTCACCCAACACCTCTGCAGATGCAGTACTTCCCTATCTTCATATGGTTGATATGGTGTTGGTTATGACCGTTGAGCCAGGTTTTGGTGGTCAGGAACTTATTCCCGAAACTCTTGACAAGGTGCGCAAGATAAAGGAATACATCACAGAAAACAATATAGATATTCACATTGAAGTTGATGGCGGAATTAATGAGCACAATGCAATTTTAGCAGTTGAGGCAGGTGCTGACGTGCTTGTTGCTGGCTCTGCGATTTTTGGTTCAAAAACTCCTGCGCAGGTAATCAAGAAAATGCGCGAAGAACCTAAGCCCATAACAGAGAAAACAACAATCATAACAAAAACCTCAAAATCAACCAAAATAGTAAAACACCGATAATACTTGACTTATTGGTGCGTTTATGATATACTTAACTGAAATTTATATTAACGGAGGAAATATATATGGAACTTGTAGAAGGAAAATATTTAGAATATAAAGACAAACCCCTTGTTCGTGAGGGCAACACAATCTGCTATGGCGACAAAACAGAAAAATGCTTCTTGCTTCTTGAAATTATGTCATATAAGAAGGACGAAGTGAGCGGTGAAGAGCTTCCCGATAAGATTTTGATTCAGATTATCGACTCTCAAGACCCCAACAAAATCATCAAACAAGGTGATAAAACAGGTCTTTATGACGCATTCTCTCTCGGCCTCGTTTGGCTCGAAAGAGAGCTTAATGCAAAATAAAATATGCAAAACCCCAAGCATTAAAAATGCTTGGGGTTGTTTTTATCTATTCGGTTTCTTCCTCGGGGTCTTTTGGTGGTATCGTTTGTATCGGGAAAAGATCGTCTCCGCCAACGAATATCATTGCTCCACAAGCAATACATCTGTTGTAATTTCCAACTGCGCCATCAACCCTGAAAGAGTGTCTTTCTGTACAATCGACGTATCCGCAATCAATACAATATTTCTCGTGATGGGTCGAGCTATAACCTCTGTAGCCGAAGTTGTGGGACACACTGGACACGGAATACCCACAGTCAATACAAGTTGCCGAATGAGTAGTTGCATCTATACTCGTATATTGATATTTGTGTAGTTTGGAAATTTCACTTCCGCAATTATTACATACATATAGATGATGTGTTTCATCAAACGTTTCATATTCATAATTATCATAGAAATCAACGTTTATACAAGAATATGAAGAATAATACGGTCCACTTGTAGCATAAGCATTATCAATATTATCATATCGATATCCTTGAACACATATTTTTAATGTTATTTCTTCTGTATGATAACATTGAGTTTGACTTTTCACTTCATTCCAAACATTTTGTGGTATCGCAACCCCAAACGTCTCTAAATTTCCCTTACTTATTGAAATAACACTTGTTTCTCCTAACAATTCATCGTTGTTATCATATATTTTAATAACTAATCTATTGTTAGGATATGTAGCACTTCCGTTCATTACAAGCGTTATTGTAGGAGGCACATTAGAATCTGATGGATCAATATATATACTCGAAATTTCGGGCGATATATTATAATTTGTCAATTTTGTTGCTATATATTCTTTTGCACTTTGATAATCTATTTCAGCTTCTAAATTATATGATTCGTTTTCAATGAAACCAATAAAATCCGATAATCTATATATTCCTTGTGCCGTTGTAATATCCCACCATTCTTGATAAGTTAATGGAAACGTAAAGTTATATTTATTTATAGATACATTCGGACTGAATAAACTCCATAAAAAACTACCCACCGCCGCTTCTTGAAATTCTCCTTTATGTCCACCATTAACGGATAAATAATCATTGACACACAAATTGGCATTATAATTTTGCATATTATTATACTGACCTTGGTAGTATTTTTGAGCCATTGCAGAAAACACAGAGCTCCAAGATTCTGTCCAAACCAAATGCATAGCAAATTTTTTATTTCCTTTTTCTGAATATTGATCATCTTCTATCCTATGGTTAGGATCATATAACAAAATATCAACCAACGTAGCATCATAATTCCCCTTGGATATTTGCACAAAATGAGAGTATTCATGAACTAGTGTATCAATATTGTTATATTGTTTAATGCCAACAGCTGAATATGAAGAATCAAAGGCATTCCCTCCGCAAAAGGCATTATTTTCTAAGTCTTCATCTATATCACCTTCCAAAACTCCTCCGGGATATGCCACTCTTACGGTCCTTGATGTTTCAAATCCCATCTCTTTAGCAAATCTTTCACCAATAACCATTCCTTGGTGAACGTACGTTGCTTTATATAAAAGAGTATCATTGGAATATTTTATTTTGTAGTCTCTTTTAATAGTTCTTTCTGAAGTAAGGTCCTCATCAGTTAATATTTCATCATAAAAATAGTGATCAAAAAACCAATCTGTTGCTACCAAAATAGTGTGTGATTGTAGCTTGATTCTAATATATAAATCTTGTCCGGTCAATATTAACGCGCGATGGATTTCAACATTATAATCACCGTTAGAGTCTGTATAGCCACTCCCAACCGGAACAAATATATCCAAAGCCTTTGTTCCAATTTGAACCAGGGCATTACGCAACGGCAATGTTGGGTTTTCAGTTTCACCATACAATGGGGTACCTTGCGTTTCCCAAGAGATATTTCCCTTAACAGTCGTTGTTAAAGCGTCGTTAATCCACTCAATTATTCCGCAAGGTTCAATATATTCAGAGGTAAAATCTGCATATTTAGATACACATTCCTCTTCGGTTATTAAAGTATTATTTGTATCGTTTAAATCATAAATATCTTTCAACCCCTGATATAACGCCTGATCTTTACCAAATTCACTAATATATAATTTTTCTCCGTTATTGTATGTATATAAAGTGTTGTTTAATATAGTTCCATCGTTAGCAATAGCATTGATTACAAAAACTCCAAATTCTGCTCCATCAATAGCGCTAATTTCAAATTGCATAAAATCTTCATCTTCGGTTACTGTAGCCTCAATACCATTGCAGTTATAATCAACATTAAAGTCAATAACATTTATATTTTCATAAATTACTGTAATTGAATCCGTTATATCAATCATCGAACTGCTTATTATAGGATTCATATCAACGCCGACCAAATCAGATTCCACTGCATGTATTTCCGTATCAGTAAATATAATAATAGTCGGTACGGACAATATTTGAACGAGTATAAAAAATATAGTTATTATTCGAGTTAATCCTTTAAACTTTTTTGTCATTATTTGCCTCCTTTAAGTAACACGATTAAAATCTATCTTAATTGTATCTTCATCGACCTTTTCATAGTTTAAAATTATGTAAGTGTGTTCCGCGGATTCGTAAGTGTTGTCCTCTGAATTGTTAAGAATACAAAAAATTTTAATAATAAATTCTCCGGACTGTTTATCAAAATATTCCTTAGGAATTGTTATTTCCTCCTTATGCTTGAAATAGAAATTTTTTAAAAGAATATTCTGCCTTAAAATATATCCATAGTTTTCAGAAAAAACTTCCGATTCGGGTATTTTCGTTAGAAAATCATGATTTGATGCATTTGATATTTCATCTAAGCATTTCGGGAACTCATACATATATTCGTATCTGCATACATATATAGCAAAAACATATCCACCGTATTTAGTATCATTATAATATGGATAATCCTCCGCTTCGTAGTATTTCAAATCTTGACGACCAATATATTTATTGGCATGCGTACCATATAATAGTTCAAAAGTAACATCATCAATATTAAATATATCGGTGTTGCTAATTGCATACATTTGCAGGTTTCCACCAAGTCTGTCATTCGAGGATAAATGATATGGAAAATCATGTGGATCGTAATATCCGTACGGCGTTTCATAATCACACCCCACAAAGCTCAACGTACTCGAAATTAGCACAAGGAGAAGCACCGCTACTGCGGTAATTTTTGTTTTATTTTTCTTTAAATTCATACTACTCCCCCTAATTAATTTATATTCCAATGACTAATACTAATTTGGTCTTCTTCTATAATGTGGTAGCTCCACATATGATATATATAGTCTGTTGGGTATTCATATTTTCCGGTATTTTCATTCTTTTTAACAAGACAAATACCAATGCCAATACAACTACCATCATATTTAGCACCCTCAAGCAAACACTCTTTAGGTATCGTTATATATTCGTAATGATTGTAAAAATAATCAGAGCTATATGGTTCTTTGGTGAAATTATATTCACCGTTTTTTAAAGACTCTTCTGCGGTTATTTCTTGCAATATATATGAATAATCTAAAATCTTATCTCCCAATCCATTTTGTTGAAATGCAGTATTATTAATCGCAAATATAACATAATAAAAAGTTCCATCATTATAGGGTGATTGAGAATAATCTTGTGTTTTTCGCAAAAGAACCTCTCTATCAATAGAAGACCAATCGCTCAACGGATATTCTTTTTTGTGTAAACCTATGTAAAGTTTAATAGTCATATCATCAATATCAAAAGTACATTTATCCGAAACAATTTTAAAGCACATTTTTCTATCCGTATGTGTTTCGTAATAATATTGACCTTTTTCTACTTGAGGCTCGCTCCTAACACACCCCACAAAGTTCAATGTGCTCGAAAGCAAAAGAATGATGAGCACCACCCCTGAGATGAGTTTTATTTTATTTTTCTTTAAATTCATAGTGAAATTCTCCTTTCAAATTTTTATTAGTTGCTTTTAAACCTTCATAACGGTAAAACTCCTTTATATTATTTGAAACTTTTAACGTTCCTCATTATATATTGCCTGTTTTTTGCCGATTTTTCTTCAACTTTTTAAAAATATTTTCAAAAAATGATAAAAAAGCGCAGAGCTGGGCTTTAGTGCCCTGCTCTGCGCTCTCTTTCGGGCACTTAATGTGTCCTTTTATTTTATTAATTTTAACATATACTCCATTGGTTGTCAACTATATTGCAAAAAATACCTTCATATTTAAAAGGAAGAGATAAAGCAGCCAGCAATCGTATAAGAGGGCGGCGAAAAATGATGATTTTGATACACTTGCAAAGCAAATCGTGGCGCAGATTGAACAGAAAAGGCAGAGTGCGGACATACAAGCGGACACAAGAAACAGTCGCGCGCAGACAAAAATAGGATACCAAGCATAACCGAGTGCAAGACAAATAATAAACCACATAGCACCCTGATATTTTTTATCGGCAAATGCGCACCATCTATTTCCAAGTGCAAGACCTAACGCAAGACCTGCTACAATATATGACACGCAAAAAAGAACAACGAAAAGCCATATCGGAGGAACGGTGTCTTTAGCGCCCACAAAATGAAGAGTTGGAATTGGACTGCCACTGACCCAACGCGTGAAAATGCCTAAAAAGACCAACAAAGGTGGAATCAGTGCAACTATTTTCTTATTTGTTCGGTCATATTCGCGCATAACCGTATCAAAAGGATTTTTCATTTTTTTCTTTGACATAAAAAGCTCCATAAAACGTATTTTATACATTGTATGGAGCAATTTTTCTTTTAATGATGAAATAGATAAATTGGGATTTATGAGAAAGTTAGTTTATACGGATTTAGGGGGATTTTGAAAAATCCCCCTATAACCCCAAAACTTTTTAAACCTATTTAAAGTCAAATTTCGCGCAAATCGTGTTGTTATACAACACATAACGATTTTCTCCCCTGTCGAAAATCTGTGATTTGCTATACCATTAGTAAGCACATTACTCTTGGTTTAGGTGATGTCTTATTAAAGCATCATAATGCACTTAAGCATAGTTTTAACAATACAACAAAGTAAATTTTAGAAAAACAAATCTTTGATTTGGTTTTCGTAGTTTTGAAAGTTCAATTTCGTGCG
>JAZRRX010000035.1:0-2907 GCA_045651165.1 Eubacteriales bacterium | reverse complement strand
TCTGCGAATGAAAGTTATGCTTGGATCGTCGCACGAATGAAACCACAAATTGTGGACTTCATTCACGACAAGCCAATCAATCAACGAAAGATGATAGACATCGTCAATTTCATTCGCAACAATCCTGAAGAGTTTCCTGAGTGGCACAACTCCGATACGGCAAAACTATTTTCGCCACCTAAGTTTGAAAACAAAAAAGAAAATAAAGGCTATTGGTTCTGAAAAAAATACTAAAATTATTTGGTCATATCATAAAGTATTAATACTTTTGTATTATACAAGTTGATTAATAGTATAAAATAATATGGTACAGAACTCAATGATAGACGAATTACTTAATGCGTGGGAAGAAACATACAAAAAAGGACAACTTACATTTTGGGTGTTTCTTGCATTAAAAGAAAGTAAGAAATATGTAGATGAAATAAAAGACTTTGTAGAAAGAATGTCAGATGGTGCAATGTCTTGTGAAGAACAAAGCCTTTATCGGAATTTACGCAAATTTCAGCACTTGGATATTGTTGCCTACGAAAGCATTAAAGTAAGCAAAGGTCCTGAAAGGAAATATTATTACCTAACAGAAACTGGGAATGAATTATTCAAACGTTTTGTTGAACGAAACATTATGATATTTTCAAAAGAATCAATTATTAATCTCTTAACACAGTAAACAATGAAAGTATTGACATTCAGATTAGGACAATTTGCAATTTCTGCATTGTTCTTTACGATTTTATTTCGATACGCTCTGAATTTGTGTATTGAAGTAGGTAGTGGAGCCATATTTTGCTCTGTTGTATATTTCTGCCTTATGTTCCTTATAGGGTGGTTCTTTGGTAAAAAAGATGTTATTGAAAACGATATTCACGATATAGGATTTCGTTTTCACTTTACAACTTATCTAATATGTGTCGGAATAAGTTTTGGAGCATATTATATCGGTTGGAATGCTCAAAATCTAACATCGATTAAAATATCTGCAATTTGTTGGGCGATAGGTTTATTAGTCCACTTTATTTGCTTTCTTTTCGCTCAGCGTAAAGCAATAAAGGGATATGCTAAAGAGGATATTTTCGAATAGAATTTTTGTCTTTTACGCATAGAGAATGTTACTGTACCTTCGTGGTATAGTAACATTCTTTTTTTATGGAAACACGAACAATCAATCTCATTGTGCCTCGTGGGTGGCATGAACTCGATGATAAGCAGTTGCGATACCTGTTCGGTCTGCTTGCCGATGATTACTCGTCGGCAGAAATTCGCACGCTATGCCTACTGCGTTGGAGTGGGCTTAAAGTCCTTTATCGCCAAGACAATGACTTTGTGCTGAGCTTCGGGAGTGAGGAATTTATGCTTACGGTTACTGAAGTAACCGACGCTATTGAAGCCCTGAAGTGGCTTGATGAAATTCCATCGTTCCCGGTCAGACTATCGCGCATTGGTCAATATACTGCTCTGCCGTCGGATTTCCTTTCTGTCCCATTCGAGAAGTATATCTATTGCGACAACCTCTATCAAGGCTATCTCCATACGAAAGATGATTCTCTCATTGACGAAATGATGAAAGTGCTTTATGACGGTTGGAATTCTAAAGGACTGCCGTTAGAGAGAATTGCAACATTTTACTGGTTCGCTTCGCTCAAGCAGTATTTTGCAAAGACATTTCATCACTTCTTTCAACAGACAGGTGGCACGGACGCTAACTTGCTCGGCAACGCCAAAAGCATTGCTCAGCAAGTAAAGGACGCGATGAACGCTCAAATCCGTGCCTTGACCAAAGGCGATATCACAAAGGAAAAGGAAGTCTTGGCTATGGACTGCTGGCGTGCGCTGACCGAACTTGACGCTATCGCAAGAGAAACGGAAGAACTTAATCGCAAATACAATACGAAATAGATATGGAAAAGAATTATAACTGGAATGCCGTAGGTTTCTTTGAAAACCTTACGGCTGAAAATCGACTCGCTCAAAAGGAGCAGTTCACATTCTGTTGTGTCAGTGGTCTTGACGGATTCGAGGAGATGCTTGACAATATGCAGTCATCGACGGCATTTGTCGCTGTGTCGGACATCGCTCAGGGATTTACCGAACTTAATAACACTCCTCGCACCCGACGAGTCAAGACTGTATTCTTCGCTATGCGTCATAAAATTGATGATATGACGGCTCGCCAAGAATGTATGGAGATAATGCGTGAGCTGTTCCGTCAGTTTATGTCTCGCTTGATCCTTGAACGAACAAGACTCGAACAAAACTGCATTTACCTTGACCCTCGCATATCGTTCAATGAGATTGACCGATATTTCTTTTCGGGGTGTGCGTGTTGCTACTTCCAAGTGGCTGTTGATCTGTTTACTGATTTACGCTTAAATTCTGACGAATGGGTTGAGAGGCTCAACACCCAATAAAAGCATTTGCTATGGAAAACATTTCACAACAACAGGCGCAACAAGAGCGTGAGAAATATGTGCTTGCTTTCAACGACACGATGATTAAGATTTGGCAGGAGCAAATAACACTGCTTGATGTCATCGACACTCGCAGTTTGCTCCGTTCGCCAACTGCTTTGCCGGTGCGTGCTGACGGCCGATTCTTTGAAGTCGGACTGTCGCAAGCATTCCTCGAATATGGTCTTTGGCAAGACTACGGCACTGGCAAAGAAACGCCACGAGGAAACACCGGGGACATCGGTCGTGAAAAGAAACGAAAGCGTCGCCGTTGGTTCTCTAAGAAATACTATTCATCGGTGATGAACATTCGTGATTTCTTTGCCGACAACCTCGGTCGCGAGTTTCAAGGTATAATATCGGACGCTTTCGATAGGTATTAGTAAAAAATGATTCAAAAATTTGGTGCAAGTAAACTTTTTAGTTAACTTTGCCGTTGTAAAAATGAATATATGGCTAA
>JAZRRX010000034.1:0-7409 GCA_045651165.1 Eubacteriales bacterium | reverse complement strand
GTCAGAAAGCATTTCACCAAGAAGTTCTGCAAATTTTGCTGCGTGTTCTGCTTCTTCCCAAGCCGCCTTTTCCCAGTAAAGACCGATTTCGGGGTAGCCTTCTCTATGAGCAACTCTTGCCATTGCAAGGTACATACCAACTTCTGTGCATTCGCCTTCGAAGTTTGAACGAAGACCCATGATAATTTCTTCGGGAGCACCCTTAGCAACGCCGAGAACGTGCTCTGCAGCCCAATATCTATTTTCTTCTTTTACTTCATTGAATTTTTCTGCAGGAACTCTGCAAACGGGACACTTTTCGGGCGCGGAATCTCCCTCGTGAACATAACCGCAAACTGAACATACGTATTTAGCCATAATAATAATCTCCTTTGTTTTTAAAAATGTAATTTGTTTTTTATTTTTTACAGGGAATCAAATCGCACATTCCCTGCAACGTCCGTATAATAATGTTTTTCCTTCCTCAACAAAAAATTCTTCTTTATCAAGAATTTCGGTTGGGATTTGGGGCTTAATAAAGATGTCGATTATTTTGTTGCAGCCCTTGCAAACAAAATGACAATGGGGGTCAGTGTCGCCGTCGTAGTGAACCTTGTTGTCACCCGTATAAATCGGGGTTATGTCGCCGTTTTGAGCCAGCAAGTTCAAATTACGGTAAACCGTTCCAAGACTGAGGTGTGGGTTTTCGGCGTGTAAGCTATCATAAACCATATCAGCCGTGGGGTGAGTTTTGACACTTTTCACCGCCTCGAGAACAAGCTCTCTTTGGTGGGAGTATCTCATTTAAATCCTCCTTTCATTTTCGTAATCAGTAATGATTACTATTACTGCTATAATTATATCAGATTTTTTTGTTTTGTCAATAGTTTTTTTAAAAAATTTTAAAAATTTTTTTGTAAATTTGAATATAATGTAAAATTTGGATTTATGTGGGAGTTTAAAAGTTAGTTTGCCTTTGAAATGGGCGGTGGGTGACCGCCCCTACATTAGCGAATTTAAATCCAGTATAGTGTAGGGGTGCGCATTGCGCGTCCGTTGTTCAACAAAACTAATTACCATATAATTCAAAATTTGCAAAGTCGAACAGATTATATTTGTTTTTCAAAATTCTCCTTTACACGCGTACGTGTTTATGTTATAATATATGAAAGAAATTCCGCCCTTAGCTCAGTCCGGATAGAGTACCGGATTCCGATTCCGTTGGTCGAGGGTTCAACTCCCCCAGGGCGGGCCAAAAAGAAAACCACCCTTTGTTTAAAGGGTGGTTTTTGACTAGTTTGACGTTATATTTTATTTTGTTTCGTCCACTATAAACTCAATAGAGGTTATATATAAAACTTTTTTGTTTTCCGTGGCAATAGTAACACTATTCGTGCTTTCAAAATTAATTTGAATAGATGATGTGTTATTAGCCTCAACTATTTGTTTTGTTGTTTCGTGCATGTAATAATCATCTTTTGCAGTTATTAATGTGGTCTTTCCGTCATCAGCACCGCCGGACCAAACTGTAGAACTGCTATCACCAACTCGGATTTTACAGTTCATATCGGTTACATAACCTGTAATAATTACACCGGTAACATTTTTCGTCAATTCTATAGTGATACTGCCATTAACGCTTGTAGTACCTATTTTCAACATATCACCGGCATACCAAAGATTATCTCCGGAACCACCTCTGCCTCCACCATATACATTGGTGATATTACTTACGCTTGAGATGATATTTTCTTTCGTTCCGTTAAATTTAATTACGTTATATGCTTCAGCCGGACTTTCAAACGCCTTTGCCGTTTTTCCGGGCAACGTATAAACTATATCGTAATAGTAATCCTTTGTGGCTTCGGGAGAGGGAGTAACAGACTCCTTGTCCTTCAATGTGATTACCACTTCAACGTTTTCTGCAGGCATTGAGAATTTATATGTTACACCATTAGAAGCCGCCAAAATTGTGCCGTTGGCGGTTACCTTATCGATTTCCTTGGTATTGTCGTTCATCAATATAGAGAAAGAAACGGTTTCTCTTTCCATATATTCGGTTTTTAATCCCGATATTTGATATGAGCTATCGGTGTTTACGGTAAGTGTATATTTTTGATTGTTGACGGGATTATTTTCCAAAAATTCAATGATAAGGGGTCTTAAATAATCGTTAAAGGGAACTGCTGCACGAATGCTAGCGCAAATTGTTTGTACTCTCGTGCCGTTTTGTTTGCCTTCAATAGCGATATTCTTGGCTTCCGTTACCTTTGCGGAATCAACACCCGTGGCTTCAATTATCCAAAGCAACAATTCAGGGCAGGCAAAATTGCTATATGATTTCGAAGCGGCAGGGGCATCCCACGCAAGTCCTTCTTCAATGGTTGGATACAACCAAGACTCAAAATAATGCCATTTTTGAGAGGGAAGGTGCTGTGCCTTGTCAACCGTTAAGCCCGCTTTTATCGCGTTAGCAATATATCCTCCGCTTTCTTGCTGATATAATTCAACGTATTCGTTAGTTATGGGATATTGCTCGTCCTTCGTTAACAAGAAGCGCTCCATATCCGCCATGGTGATAACGTAATCGTCGGGCAAATCAATTTTTATGTTTTCGCCGCCGACGTTATCGTCGTTTGTGTCGTCGTTTTCACCACCTTGATTATCATCATAGGGCTGATTTTGATTGGGTGATGTTGTAGTTGTGCCAGAGGTTGCCTGGCTGTTCGTTGTTTGACTGGGGGATGGATCATTATCCTTGCAAGCAGTAAACAATGATACCAAAATAACAATAACTAAAATAAGACTTAATAATCTTGCTTGTTTCATAAATGCGCTCCTTTTAAAAATTATTTACTTGTTTCTCTCTTAAATTCGCTAACGCTTTTGCCGTAGAGCTTTTTGAAAACTCGGCTAAAGTAAGCGGGATCGTCAATTCCGACCATTTCTGCCGCCTCATATGCTTTTAAGCCGAAGCGCTCAATATAGATTTTTGCGATATTTATTCTATATTCGGTGAGGTAATCAATAATTGTTGTGCCCTTGACCTGCTTAAAAATCGCGTGGAGATAGTTTGGAGTCAATCCAAATTCCTCTGCAATTTCAAGCACGCTAATTTTCTTGCGATAGTTCTTTATAATATAGGAAACAACCATTTCGCTATATGCAACCGCGCTTGTGGGGAAGACCTTGGCGTCAAAAGCCACCTCGTCCATGCTTGTTTTTGTAATTTTGCTCAAAAGTTCAAGAATGAGAGTAAGCGCGCGTGTTTCCTCACCAATTCGTTCACCTGCGTTGCAAGAAACTATCTTTTTAACGTAGGGGAGAATCCAGTCGAATTGATTTGAAGAAAGACCTTCTTTGGGGAGCAAGAAACGATTGCCTGATAAAAGATTTTTCATAAGATTTCGCGTTTCATCCTCAGAAAGCTTTTCGGAATCAACGATTTTAACCGAAATGCCTCCCTCAAGACAAATCGAATACATTCGCACAGGACGATTGCTTTCGGTGTAAATCTCGTATTTTTGATTAAAAATCATGGGATAAAGATGTCCCTGCTCGCAAACAAGCGCCCCGTCCTTGCTTTGACAGATATAATCACCCCTGTCAACGTAGCAAAGTTCAAAAAGGAAATCGTTTTTTGCCGTGGTCATATCAAAATCGGCCGCAGCAACGATGCAGTTGTGTTTTATTTTGGGTATGGTAGTTAATTCAATATCATAAAAAAGCACAGTATAATCCTCATTTATAAGAATTTATCGCAAAAGCTGTCGTTTTTGGCGATATGTATCTATATAATAACACAAAAAAATAGTTTTGTCCAACATTTTTTGAAGATTTTTTGTGAATTTTTATAATCTTTCAAATTTTGATTTATAGACATGTTAGTTTTGTTGAACAACGGACGCACACGGTGCGCCCCTACAAAGATATTACTAATTTTATAGTCATATAATAGCTATATTGTAAACGAAATGTCTACTAATTTGCGATATTTGACGCACAAATAACGTAGGGGCTCACCGCGTGAGTCGGCTTTGAAAAATAAACTAACTTTTTAAACTGCTCGATAAATCCCAATTTAACGTTTGCATTTTTGGGTATGTGTTGATTTTTTATTTGTTTTTTGCTATAATATATGTAATCAAACCCAAGGAGAGCACAAATGAGTGAAATTATGACGGTAAATGGAACTGAATACCAGATAATTAAACTTCTCGGCAAGGGAAAGGGTGGTTATTCTTATCTTGCGACGAGGGAAGAAAAGCTTTTTGTTTTGAAGCAAATTCACCACGAGCCGTGCGATTATTATACATTTGGCAACAAAATTGAGTCGGAGATAAGAGATTACAATCGTCTTTCTGAAATTGGCATCAAAATGCCAAAAATGATTGACGTTGATATTAAACGCGAGCGCATTTTAAAGGAATTTATCGATGGTGACACGATTTTCGACCTTGTTGCGCGTGGAGAAATGAAGCAAACATATATCGACCAAGTTAAAGAAATGTGCGCGCTTTTATATCCCAACGGTTTAAATATTGACTACTATCCAACAAATTTTATACCTCAAAATGACGTTCTCTATTACATTGATTACGAATGCAATGGCTATATGGACGAGTGGAATTTCGAAAATTGGGGTATTAAATACTGGACCCAACACCAAACTTGACAATTTGTGTCGGTTGTGATATTATTTTAACAGAAAAATTTATAACGAGGTATCAACATGAAAAGATATGCTATTTACGGCGCAGGCTCACTTGGTACAGTGCTTGGCGCTTATATTACAAAAAACGGTGGCAAAATTGACCTTATCAATAGAAATAAGGCACATATTGAGGCACTTCGCACAAACGGTGCGACAATCAACGGCACAGTTGAGATGAACGTGCCCGTGTCCGCGCTCACTCCTGACGAGATGAGTGGTGAATATGACGTAATTCTCCTTTTGACAAAGCAGCTTTTGAATAAGGAGGTTGTTGCGTTTTTGAAGGGTCATCTTGCTGAAGACGGTGTTATTGTTACACTTCAAAACGGACTCCCTGAGCCCGGAATTGCCGAAATTGTTGGTTCAAATCGCACAATGGGGTGCGTTGTTGAGTGGGGTGCAGCTTTAACTGCTCCCGGTGTTTGTACACTCACAAGTGAGGTGGATAGCCTTTCCTTCCACATGGGCAAGATGGACGGTATTACCGACGAAAAGTTCAACGAGGTTAAGGAGTTGCTTGAGCTTATGTGTCCTGTGCACGAGGAAAGCAATTTGATTGGCGCGCGTTGGTCAAAGCTCCTCATCAATGCAACCTTCTCAGGACTTGGTACTGTTGTGGGTGGCGTGTTTGGTGATGTTTCTGAGGTAAAAGCGGCGCGCAAAGTGGCAATTCGTTGCATGAAAGAGTGCATCGATGTAGGACGTGCCGCAGGCGCTGAATTTGCTCCTGTTCAAGGCAAAAATATCACCGCGTTGTTCTATTATAAGGGTGCAGTTAAGAGAGCGATTGCAACAATGCTTATTCCGATTGCGATGAAAAAGCACCGTAATATTGAACCCTCAATGCTCCAAGACCTCAAAAAAGGTAAGGCGTGTGAAATTGATGCAATCAACGGAGTTGTTTGCGAATGGGGTAGAAAATGTGGAGTTAAAACACCTTTCAATGATAAAATTGTTGAAATCATCAAAAAGTGCGAAAAGGGAGAACTCACTCCTTGTGCCGAAAACATTAAGTTTTTTGATGAGTTGATGTAAATAAAAATAAAAGGGCTGATAAATCAGCCCTTTGTTTTTTATGCAGCGTTGGGGAGATATTCGGTGGCGGATGCGCTTTGAGTTAGCATATTTTCAATGAAAATGCCGTATCCCGTGGTGGGGTCGTTGATTAAAACGTGTGTCACTGCGCCAACGAGCTTTCCATTTTGGATAATCGGTGAGCCACTCATACCTTGAACGATACCACCTGTGGCGTTAAGGAGTCTTTCATCGGTGATTTTAATCGTGAAGCACTTGTTTCCCGTCGCGTTTTTGTTAATGTTCAAAATTTCAATTGAATATTCACGGCGCACATTGTCGTCGAGCGTGCAAAGAATGGTTGCCTTGCCCTCTTTAAGCTCGTTTTTGAGCCCTATTGGATAGGTTTTGTCCGTTATTGTGCTCGGAATTTGAACCAACGCGCCAAAAACTCCGTTTTCGGTGTTTTTATAGAGAGCGCCAACCTTTGACGAGTTGAAATACCCCTTCAATTCTCCCGGGTCACCTTTTTGACCTTTTACGATTCCGTTCACAGTAACTCCGAGCACGCTTCCGTTGAAAATTGGAATAAGCTCACCCGTGTCGCTGTCGCAAATTCCGTGTCCAAGACCGCCAAAGCTTCCGTCTGCAAGAACATAGGTGAGAGTGCCAATGCCGGCTCCCGAGTCCTTGAGCCACAAGCCGAGCGTGTATTTCTTCTCGCTTTCAGAATATTTGGGTGAAAATTTAATTTTTTCTTCTTTTCCTGCGCGAAGATAGGTTAACTCCACGGCGTTACCACTCTCTATCGTTTGCAAAAGGTCGGCAATGCCTGAAATTTCTTTTCCGTTTGCCTTAATTATGGTATCGTAAAGTCGCAAGCCTGCCTTGTAAGCGGGATTCGTTGCCTCGTCATCAAAACCAACCACGCTTACACCCTGAGTGAGAAATTTGATACCAAACGGAACACCACCGACATAGACCTTGGTGTCCTCGAGCTTGGCAACGGTAACACTTTTTATAGGGAATGTGCCCCAAAGCTTGTACTGTCCGTGCGTGATGTTGACTGCCGAACTTCCACCATCACCCGAGTCGAGCTCTTCATAGGTTGCGCCAAGAAAACTTGGCACATTTTCACCCGAAAAGCAAGCAACGGTTTCAGGAATCATCGCACCATAAAAGACAAAAACTGAGGCAATCATCACCACAAGGGCAAGTCCCGAGCAGATAAGACGCGCAAAGAGGGTGGCAAAATTACCCACTTTTTTATTTGTTTCCATTATATTTTACCTCCACTGAGAAATTTTTGCAAAATTTTGGTTTAAAAATTTCAATTTCTCTGTTTATAATTTGCTCAAAATATGATAAAATAAAAGTGTAAAAATTTTGATTGCGAAATTTTCAAATTTTGATTTGTTGGTTAGTTAGTTTACCTGTGGAGCGCTCAAGCCGCTGGGCTTCCGCTTTTGAAAAAGCGGAGCAAAACAATCGCATTGGTTTTTGGGTAATCTTCGTAAATTTTCGATAATTCATAAATGAATTATCGGTTTAGAATTAAAATTCCAATCTTACAAGTAGGCTTGACGCTTGGAATTTCACTTCTAAACTACGAAAATAACTCCGTTGGAGTGATTTTCTAAAATTTACTTTGTTTGAGCGTATTGATTTTGATAGCAATATGTCTATTGTCTGTAGTAGCAAA
>JAZRRX010000033.1:0-3189 GCA_045651165.1 Eubacteriales bacterium | reverse complement strand
GAAACAAAAGGCCCAAAAGAAAAAGCTTAGCAAAAAGAAAATGCCGTTTTTTTGCACTCAAGCCGTGCGGGCTTCCGCTTTTGAAAAAGCGGAGCAAAACAACAGAGGGGCAGGATTGTTCTCCCCGACAAATCAAAATTTGAATTATATTACTTACAAAAAATTACCCTTGACTAATTTTCCAAATAGTGCTAAAATATATGTGTATGCGACAAATACAATTAGATTAATAATATATTACTTCTTATAATTTTCTGAAACTTAAAGGAGAATGCTATGGAATTAATCCAAAGTTTAATCTGGCTACTTGCTGGCGTTGGTATCTTCATTGTTGGTATGAACTTTTTAAGCGATGCCTTAGAAAAAAGCGCGGGCTCGGGAATGAAAAAATTGCTTGAACGAATCAGTAATAATCGTTTTTCAGGTGTTGGTATCGGTGCGGGCGTAACCGCCATTATCCAAAGCTCATCAGCAACCTCGGTTATGGTAATAGGTCTTGTAAATGCAGGTGTTATGACACTTATGCAAGCAACACCAATTATTATGGGTGCAAATATTGGTACAACTATTACCGGTGTATTGGTAGCTCTTAAAAATGATTATTTCAATATGGCTATGTATGCACTTGCATTCGCTGGTGTAATGATGGGCTTCTTTAAGAAAGAGAAGATTAAGCTTGCAGGAACACTTTGTTCAGGTCTTGGCTTGATTTTTGTCGGACTTAACATTATGGGTAGCGAAGAAGCGTTTAAAAATCCTCTTATCATGGAAATGTTTACAGAGGTTTTCAAAACAATTAATTTCCCAATTCTTCTTATTTTAGTGGGTATAGTATTTACCGCACTTATTCAAAGTTCATCTGCCGCAACCGGTGTAGTAATTACAATGGTTGGTACAGGAGTGCTCCCCCTTGACCTTGCTTTGTTTATTATTCTCGGCGCAAACATCGGTACTTGCGTAACCGCACTTCTTGCTTCTGTTGGTGCAAATGCTAACTCCAAACGTGTGGCTTTGATACATTTCACTTTCAACTTTATTGGAACTGCACTTTTCACAGCAATCATTTGGATTTTCAAAGATCCTATGATCAATCTTTTGATGTCCATGTTCCCAGGTGACGATGCAATGTCCCTCCAAATGCGAGTTTCTATGTTCCACGTTATATTTAACGTAACCACAACATTAGCACTCCTTCCCTTTGTAAAACAACTTGTTAAATACTCCTGTATCATCATCAAAGATAAAAAAGAGACAGAAGAAAAGATGTCGTTCAAATATGTTGACGAAAGACTTTTGTCAACTCCCTCTGTTGCTCTTATTCAGGTAAAGAAAGAAATAGATTATATGTTCGACCTCGTTGAAAAAAACACTTCTCTTTCCTTTGTTGCTATGAATACAGGCTCATCCGAGCACAATGATACAATTAGAAGCAACGAAAAGATAATCAACTTTACCAATAATGCATTAACAAAATTCTTGATTGAACTTTCTGTTCATGTTGAAAAGAGTGACGAAAGAATTATAGGTTCTTATTTCCACGTTCTTAATGACCTTGAGCGTATAGGCGACCACGCAGAAAACCTTCATGAAATCGGTCTTGAAATGATTGATAAAAAGATTGCGTTCTCTGATAAAGCGCGCGCAGAAATTGCTGAAATGTCCGAAAATATTATGAAGATGTTCAATATTTCCAAGGATGTTTTCGAGAGCGTAAATAAAGACAAGCTTCCCACATTGGCAACGCTTGAAGAAAATGTTGACACACAAAAGAGAGAGCTTATCGCAAGCCACTTTGCTCGCCTTGCTGAAGGAAATTGCCACGTCGATGTGAGTCCATATTTTTCATCCGTTGTAGTAGGACTTGAACGTATGGGTGACCACCTTGTAAACGTTGGTTACAGTATCGTTAACCCTACAGGTTCTCAAAAAGATGCAATATAAAAATACAAAAAGCACTGAGAAATCAGTGCTTTTTCTTTATCCTCTCTACATTTTTTGACATATACTGTCATTGGTGGGAGTAAAAAATATAACCACCATTTAGGAGATAATATGAATAGAGATAATCAGTTTTTCAGAAACAACAGATGCGGTTGCAATCGTCCCAATGACGATGATATCATCATCTGCCCGCAAGGACTTCAAGGCCCTCAGGGTCCCGTTGGCCCCCAAGGTCCTGCAGGTGAGCAAGGACCACGAGGTCCTCAAGGTGTTCAGGGCGTAATAGGTCCAACAGGTCCTCAAGGTCCTATGGGAGCACAAGGACCTCAAGGCGAGACTGGACCACAAGGACCCATAGGTCTTACTGGCGCACAAGGTCCACAGGGACCCCAGGGTGAAACAGGCCCCGCAGGTCCTACAGGTGCTACGGGCGCAACAGGCCCTCAAGGTCCACAAGGAATTCCCGGTGGAGTTCTCAGCTTTGTAGATTTCTATGCTTTAGTTCCACCCGATAATGCCACTCCTATTGTCCCCGGAAATGATATCGCATTTCCCCGTAATGGAGTGATTGCTAATACAAATATCGGCAGAGTAAGTGATACTGCATTCATTCTCGGAGCAGTAGGCACTTATCTTGTATTGTTTACCGTTCCCGTAACAGAATCGGGACAGATAGTCCTCACGCTTAATGGAATAGAGCTGCCCTATGCTGTGTTTGGTCGTACCACAGGCACATCACAGATAATTGGAAATGTCATCATAACTACCACAACAGCTAACACTATCCTTACCGTCCGTAATCCTTCGGGTAACAACACCGACCTAACCCTAACCGATATCGCAGGTGGCGATCTTGCCGTAAGCGCACATCTGACAATAGTTCAAATAGCATAAAATAAAACCCACCCAATATAATGGGTGGGTACATATTTATATATTCAAATTTTGATTTGTGGGGGAGTTGTTCGCACGATACCAGCTACAAATTGTACATTGTTGTAGGGACAGGCGTCCTCGACTGTCCGTTATAAAAACAAAGTAACTTTTATAAGAAAATATTAGGTTTTGATTGTACGAAGCCGTGATGATATTAGTTTATCTATTATCGCGGACAGTCGAGGACGCCTGTCCCTACAACTAAAAAGCAAAAAAATCTAAAACTTGCGAACATCCCGATAAATCCCAATTTATCTTCCCCTAAATGCTTCAAGTATTTTAAAACGCAAATAATATTTTGTATCTTGAGTT
>JAZRRX010000032.1:0-35885 GCA_045651165.1 Eubacteriales bacterium | reverse complement strand
GTCTTCATCCCCGAAGTAACACTTCAAAGTTTCGTCCTTTTTAATGTGGTACACAGCATCGGGATAGGTCTTCTTAAATTCAGCCCACGCCCACGCCCACGCCAAATATGTTAACCCGTCTTTTTCTTCCGTTTTATCGTTTACGTTAAGCGCGTACAATTCTTCAAATTTCCCCATTCTCTTTCTCCTTATTTATCTCTTCCCAAGCCTTGTTGGCTTTCTCTAAATACTCACACCCAGCGCAAGGATACGGCGGTGCGATGAACGCAGGCGGATTGTATCCGGGCGGTGGATTGTAGTACGTTGCTTCTCTTCGCTCGTAGAACTCACGCTCTACGTCAAACGCTTTGTAATGGCATACGCTTTTTGCATACTTGCAGTAGTGTCTACCGCTTACCCATACGCGCTCACCGTTTACTTCCTGCCAATGCGCATTCGCATATTCAAGGTGTTCGCACCATCCGCAACCAAGCCGTTGTTTGCTGTTTGCCCGTTCGATGTCATTCTTTAAGGTTTCCAAGCGGTATCGCCGTTCGGCGCGTTCCTTTTCCACCCTTACAAGGTATTTATGGTAATCTTCCACATCTTGCGTGATTTCTACGGTATCTCTATTCGATGCGTATTTGGCTACTTGGATTACATACTTCCACGAACTCTCATTCACCACATACATTACGTTCTTTTCGTTCGTCCATTCCCTATGCACGGGATAGATTTCGTGCAAGAACTTGTACCGCCCAAAGGAAGTTTCATCGGGGACGCGGATTTTCATTTGCCCATTTTCAAAGTAAATCTTTATCTTTTCCATCTTCTTACTCCTTGTCGAATTGCTTGGCAACAAACGCTTTGTACTCTTTAAAATAAATGTCCACAAGTTCTTTATCAAAATATTTCGCAAACTCTATAAGTGGCATTTTAGGGTTTTCAACAAGTATTTCGTTGATAAATCCTATCACATCTTTTAATGTATCATCCGCCCAAAACGGAACGCTCATTTTTTCGTTTACCATACCTTTCTCCTTTAAAGCGGACAACTCGCCTTATCTACCTTGTCTTCGATTAAATCCCAATCCTTTAACACTTCGGCTATCTCTTCGTCCGACAGCCCTTCCCCGTACCTAAGTACGCTAACAATATCGTTCGTGCTGTAATACATCATTCGTCCTCCAACTTATCAAAGAGCAGGAACTCAAGCCCAATCGCGTTTGCTACCTTTTGCGCGGCGGTGAACCTTGGTTCTTGCCGTTTTTGTGTCCACGCATACAAGGTTTGCTCGTGTATCCCAACAATCCTTGCAGCTTTCCTTACACCGAATTTTTTAAGCTCTTCTAAGAAATCGTCAAGCGGTTTACACTTTACCATATTTCCGCTACCCCACAATTCAACGCTTTTGCGATTGCCTTCTTCATACTCTTGGAAGGTGTTGCCTTATGCGTTATGTATCGATACATCGTCCGTGCCGTCACTTCTTCGCCGTACTGCGCAAGCTGTTCCGCTAACGTCTTGTAGCTTTCCCCCTGAGATATCATTCGGTCAAATGCTCTCGTATCTTCCTTGATTACTCTCATACCGCCCCTTCTTCAATCAAGCTGTAACGCTTTACGTGGGTTTTCTTGCCGTAGCGGTCAATCACCACTTCCGTATTACGTTTGATAAGGTAGCCCATTTTCTCCAATTCGCAAATGCGCTTGGGGAAGGACATAATCCCTAAATCTCGCATAGCATCCAAAGAAGTGATGCTCCCGTGTTCTCTCATATACTTTAAAGCCATTTCAGCCTGCACAGGTCTCTTGTTGTTTTCCATTAGATTGCCACTCCTCTTTCTCGCCATTCTAAATAATCTTGCGTATGGATTTTACCGCGAAGATTTACACGTAACTTCTTACCTGCCATAACTTCGATTTGAAACTTGATTTGGCGGAGAAGCATACTCGCACGGTTATAACTCAATCCGTACAGCTTCGCTACATCGTCTATGCCTAAGTATTCCTTAGCAAACATTTCGTCCTTTTCAGCTACCGTCATATCAATTCCCCCTTTCTCTTTTCGTATTCAAAAGCGCAGCGAACAACTCATCATAGGTAACCGTCTTACCAATCGAGGCAAAGCCGTCTACCATATTATTGATGCTCGTGGGCGTTGGGAACACCTCGCCCGTTGCCCATAAGCTGATATTCGCTCTACCGCAACCCATTGCATCCGCTAACTGCGTTTGCGTTATTCCTTTTGAACGGATAAATTCTTGAAAATTCATCTTCGCACCTCCTTTACTTTATGTCCTTAACCCAACAGTAACAGCGTAAGGCGTGAGGCGGAACTCTAAACCGCCAAAGTGTTACTGCCCCAAGAAGAGGGAGTTGACAGCCCTCATTCAAATACGGCGTGGCTTAAATTCTACGCTGTACAACCCACTTTTATTTACTCGCACAACAAGAGCGCAAAAATGTTCGTTGGCGGACAACGTTACCGCTATTTGATTTGCAGGGTAAAGGAAAACAAATTAGGCATTAAGGTCGAGCTTCTGTCACGCTCGGCTTTTTTGTTTGCCCTCACTCCCATTTGATTGTGTTTTGGTGTTGTAAAGTTCTAAATTTCAAACTTTACGAGTATATAATAGCACCAGATTTCGAACTTGTCAAGTGTTTTTCATAAATTTTTTCAAAAAAAGTTTGCTTTTTTCAACTTTTCTTGTATAATGGGATTAAGGAGGGGTATTATGACATCAATACAAGACATTAAAAAGTATATGAAAGCTAACAACATCACTTATCAAGACTTATCCGATAGGTCGAAGATTCCATTAAACACGCTTAAAAATATCTTTGCTGGATATACAAAGCACCCACGCATCGACACTATGCAAGCTATCGAACGTGCGTTAGGTATTAACAATGAAAAAACCGCTCCCGAATACACGGAAGCGGAACGGCAGTTGTTTGAGCTTATTAAACAGCTAACGGACGAAGAGACGGAAGAATTGTCTAACTTCGTGGATTTTATCTTGTCAAAGAGGAAATAAAAAAGCCCCACCGACATCGGCAGGGCTTCATCTTATCTTTAGTTTTTCTTTAGTTATTTATTTTAGGCGGTACGCGCTTGAAAATCATTTCTTGCGCCCTTTCCGTCACGGATCGCATTTCCTCTTTCGTGAGGTGTGCGTTGATTATTTTTTTCATTAACTCGATTTTTGCATTGCTGATAGTGTTTTGATTGCTCATTGTATGTACCCCTTATTATTTTTATATAATGTTACGGCACACGCATACGAGAATATTGGCAAGGTTTGTCGTAACTTATTTATGGCTTTATTATAGCCTATTTTTAACGGTATGGCAATACCTCAACCTTGTAGCCGACTGTATCAACAATGCGCAAAAAACACACAAAAGAATTATTTAGGAGTAAACAATTATGTGGCACGAAAACTTATTGGATATTATTAAAAAGTCAGGGATGACAAAAATGCAAATAGCAGAGAAGGGAAACTTGCCCTATGAAACGGTCAAGCGTGTTGTTTCGGGGGCCACAAATAACCCATACATAGAAACATTAGACCGCTTTGCTATTGCTTTGGGGTGTTCGCTTAGTGATATTTTGGTTGGCACGAAAGCCGTGGTGGGTAACGAAAAGATGTCGCAAATGCAGGAAGAGCTTGACACGCTTACGGCAGAGAACGCAACGATCATAGCCGAAAAGGATTTACTTCTTGCCGAGAACGGCATCCTTAAAGACGAGGTAAAGGCTCTTAATTCTAAGGTGGAGCTTCTCACTATGCAATTAGGGTATAAAGACCAAATCATTGCTTTGCATCAAATCATTCAACAGGAAAGAAATAAATAATGGCACTCTACTACATCACATCAAATAAATACAGTTTGCAGGAACGCATACTCAAGAACGGCAAAAAGGTGTATGACGTACACTTTCGCATTGTTACCATAGACGGGCAGGAAAAGCAAAAGCGGTTGTGTGGGTATGAAAGCAAATCCCTTGCCAAAGCAGGATACACTTTGTTTGTATCGGAACAATGTCAGCTGACTACGATGAACGTCAAAAAGAAAAAAGACCCCACAAAGGAAAAACTCCTTGTAGGGGATTTAGCACGGCAATATATGGCAACGCTTGGTAATCAAAATAAGTATAGCGTAATCTATGACAAGAACAATACCTTCCGTATCTACATACTCAATAAATATGATAAAACGCCTATCGACAATCTCACTAAGGAAGAATTGTATCAATGGCAAGACGAGCTGTGGAACACGCGCAATCCACGTACAGGCGAGTATTTCTCCTATCAATATCTTTCTAAAATCCGTACCTTCTTCTCCACCTTCCTTACTTGGGTGGAACAACGCTACGGTATAAAAAACAATTTTAACGCCGTTACAAAACCGAAACGGCGCACATCGAAGAAAGAGATGAAGTTTTGGACGAGAGAAGAATTTGACCGCTTTCTCGCTGTTGTAGACGATGATATGTGGCACGCCTTCTTCACATTTGCATTTTTTACCGGGCGAAGAAAAGGCGAGCTGTTTGCTCTTACCCAGGAAGACGTCACCCCTACCACCCTCCGCATCAATAAATCACTCACGCGAAAAACCTTGACGGAAGACACCTACGCCATTACCACAACGAAAGCGGACAAGTCGCAGGTGCTGCCTATCTGCGACATTGTGCAAAAGGAAATAAAAACATACAAGGGTGGCAAGCCGTTCTATTTTGGCGGAAATAAACCGCTTTCAGATAACGGCACACGAAGAGCGTTCCTTGCCTACACAAAGAAAGCAGGGTTACCCGTAATCCGTTTGCACGATCTCCGACACAGTTATGTCAGTATGCTCATCCACTTGGGGGCGAATCTTATGGTTGTTGCCGACCTTATCGGGGACACCGTAGAACAGGTTACAAAGACCTACGGGCATCTCTATCAGGAAGACAAAATAAACATTATCGCAAAAATCAAATAAAATGTAACATTTCGATGTAACATTTTAACGGATTTTATGGGATAAATAGGGATAAATAAGCATAAAATATAGCAAAAACACCCCGATTTTGGGGTGTTTTCTTCATTGGCGCAGAAGACGAGATATAGCGCACCACAATATATTGTGTTCTATAATATAGAACACACACAAGATATTGTGGTTAAAAAGCCGATGTAACACACATCAAACTTTAGTATGCTTTTTTATACTCTTCAACAAGGAATTTTGCCTCGGCAAATTCTTTGATTAAACGCTCGTGTTCGTAGTCCCAAATAGCTTGCATTTCAGGCGGAACGTGTGCGCCTTTTTCTTTTTGTTCGGTAATAAGCGCAACCATACGGCTGTGCAACATACCATATATATCAATATGCATTTCCGCAATCTTGATATACGTATCAGCAAGCTGTTTATGTTCCGTGCGAAGGTGATGCGCTTTTTCGGCATACCACTCCACCTCGTCCATTGTATCCTTCGCTTTCTCGATTAAATCCTTTAATATCTTCATCATCTTTCTCCTTTATCTTGCGATATACGAATATATTTTGTCGATGTCACTCTCATTCAACAAAACGCCATATACGGCAAATTGACCGCTTTTACGCACCGCTTGTTTAGACATCGAATACAACTCGTCTATGTTTACATCCCCATTCTCATTGAACATATCACTTAAAATAGGGTTATCTTTAAGCTGTACCATATAATGCGCAATAACTTTGTTCACCTTTGGAAGTGCAAAGTAAGTGATAAACTTTTGTACACCTACCGCTTTGCTTGCCACTTCCTGCTCTATGTAATTTGTCACCCCTATTTGGATGCGTTCCGTATTAACAAACATAATCATTCTCCTTTTGTTAAGAGGGCGCAGTTTCCCACGCCCTCTCTCCATTCTTTACTTGCAACAACCACAATTAGGGATAGGGTTGTAAACAAATTGTGCCGTGGTGGTGGTACCCGTGGTAACATCTGCTACCATCTTAGGGTAGAACGTAGCATTCACATAGTTAACAATAGCGTTGTCAGAGCAGCAACGTTCATCCTTTTCACGATTCAACGCACACATAAACTCGTTGCGCTGTGCGGAAAGTTTTTCCCCAAGAACAGCAAATGTGCCTTCAATCTTAGCATTCGTCACCGCCTGCGCCGCTGCTACCGCACGGATGTCTTTGATTTCTCCATCAAAGTATTTGTACAATTCAAGCAGCTTTTGGTCATTATAGATATTCGCATCTCTCAACGCAACATCCGATTGCAACCTCGCAATGGTGCTTTCCTGCCCCAATTCAAAACGATTAACGGGTGCGCTATGTCCACAGCCGTTACCGGCCCAACCATTACCGCCCCAACCGCCAAGAAAACCGCCAAGGCCACCGTTCATCAAACCAAGCGCGGTGCCTGCAATACCTAAGCCAAGTCCGCTCCCTGCTACACCTTTGCTTGCAAATTCAGCCATAATTTTACTCTCCTTTTTAATGTATTTGAATAACGTTGCGCACCGTTATCCTTGCCTATATGATAAATTATAGCAGTTGCAAAGTGAATATCATTTTCCACCCAGGTTTTACCCAACTTTTACCCAAGAAATGCCCAACTTTTACCCATTTTTAGCGCATTTTAAGTACATTTTGCCCCCATACCAAGCACATATTTCAATTTTTGCAAATAAAAAACGGTGGCATATTTCAGCCACCGTTCTCTCATACATTCAGTATGGTGTTTTTCAAGCGTTCCTTGATAAACTTAATACGATTCGTAACCGTGCGGTCATCGTACCCCAATCTTTCCGCAATCTTTTCGGCCGTGTACAGCTTCAAAAACCGCAATTCCGCAATCTTGATATTTTCTTCCGTCAAGATGGTTTCGCCAATAACCGCTTTCATTTCAGACATCGTTAAATCCTCAAGGATAAGCGTAATTCGTTCTTCTCTTGTCAACCCTCTAATACGTTCTAAATCCATAATTACACCCCTTCACATTTTTTCTTATAATAATCCTTAAGGTTTGCCACCTCTCTAACTTGCAATCTATACCTACTGATTTCCGTGTACATTGCAAGGTTCCAACCAAATGTAGCTTTGAAAGACGAGAAAATAACAACGCTCGTCACCTTCACTACGGCCATAAACAACACCGTAAGCGAAAACGAGAATATCAGCTCACCTGCAAGGGTCACGCAGAAGAAACTACTTGCCACGGAAAGCGCCGCCGATTTAAGTTTATTCTGCTTGTCCTGCTTTCTTGCGTTGTGCATTTCAGAAGGCATCAAATCACTTTCATGTTCATCCATAGATGCCAAAAATGCAGGGTCATATTCTCGCAGCCTTAATCTTCCGACCGCCGCGATCATCTTACGCTGTGCTTTCGACAATTCGTCCTTGTAACGAGCTTTTAACTCACGGTAGGTAAGCAGCGCATACTTCTCGTTATACTCTTCCTCGGTTATCATCGCGTTTGACAACAACAGCTTTTTCTTGCGGTTATACACGCCTTTTGCGTATTCCTTGCAATATTCCTCTCTCGTTGCGCGTTCGTCCGCTGTAAGGCTGTTTAACGCGGTTTCCGCACCTTTCTTTGCATTATCGTAATCACTTGTACATCTACCCTTGTTAAAGAAGATAAGTTTAACCAACTCACCTACAACATAACAACACGCCATAAGCCAAATCGAATCGATTGCCATAGACCGCAGGTCTAATACAAAGTCGGGCAATTTCTTGACAAAAAAGGTAGAAAGCACACAGAACAAAAGCAATGCGACAACCGCATATAACACACGGTTCATCATTTCTTCAGCCTTGAACGGCTCTCTTTTTTTTATAATCGTATTAAACTCTACTTTTGTGGGGGTAGGCAACCCTACCCCCGTTTCCATCTTTTCAACCATTTATATCACTCTCCTTGTGATTGCATAGGTTCCACTTGCCCGAAGAACGCCCATTTCGTCCTAAACACCTTCGCCAATAAGAACAGCCCTGCGCCGATTGTGTTCGCTACCGCCGCAACAAAGAAAATCACCACCATTGCTTTAAGCGTTGTGTGGGAAATGTTATACAATAAGTACGTCACACCAAACACAATCCACATAATAACTGGTGCGGATGGCGATTTCAATAGCTTTATAAGCCCTTTATGCAAGGGATAAACGCAAGCAATCAACACAACGGTAAAACTCCCTGTTAATGTCGTTTCGGCGTTTTTTGTGGCAATTTCAGGCAATTTAATAACGCCTGCGATGAGCGTGGGGATTATACAGAACACCCACGCCAACGCACCAGTCAAAAGATATGCTCTCCAATACCAGCTTTTACTTTTCGTTATTTTCGTTGTTTTCATTGTTCGTCACCCCATCAATGCTTTTTAATGCGTTGGTGCAATCACGCCGTACTTCATCCTTCTTAGTTTCTTTAAACTTCACGCTTTCCGCAAAATGCATAAACCCGTTAATCAAGCCGCTAATCGCTTCTTGGGTTTTCTTCATATCCGCTTTAAGTTCAGCCGTTTCTTTCTTGATTTCTTCTTCCGTCTTACTATTATCGTTCGTAGCATCTACAAGCTCATTCAATTTCTTCGCCTGCGCGGTAGTTTGCCCCGAAAGGTCAGCCAACTTCGCTAAATTCTTCTTATCCGTTACCTTCTTATACACAATATACACGATACCTGCCAAAAGCAAAACCGCATTCACAGCCGTGGAAATCGTTACCTGTTTCGTGGTCGCAGCGTTTTTGATGTCTTCAAATGCCAAGCGGTATTCATCGCCGTATCCATAGCGGTCAGCTTCCTTCTCAGCCCACGCCAAAAAGTTCTCAAAGGTGTTCGTTTCGCTTTCCAAAACAGGCGTTTTTTCGTCCGTTTTTTCGCTTGTTTCTTCCATTTCGATAACTTCTTCAACCACAACGCTTTCTTGCGTATTTTCGGCGATTCCGTCAGCGGAAACCGCAACGGGTGAAAGCACCCAACCAAAAGACAACGCTACTGCTGCAAATGCCGCCAAAATTTTAAGTTTCAAGTTTCTCATAATCTATCTCCTTTAATTTTTATTCTTCAAAAACCAAGGGCGTACCCTTATCTTCAAACTCTTTCAGTTTATCTTCTACGCGCTTAACACGCTCTTCTAACTTTTGACACCACGCCACTGCCGTCATATTTGCTTCGGTTTTGTCGATAAGCAATGGTTCAATGTGGAAACCGCCTTGCGCTGGGTCGGACGGGATGATAACCTTGTCGCCACGTTCCGTTCGCAGTTCAAGCAAAATCGATAATGGCGCAAAATCGCCGCGTTTAATAAATTCAGGTGGCAAGGTTATTGTTTTATCTGCACCCAAACTAAACGCTTGTTTGCGCTTACCACAAGTCAATATCGCTATGTATTTGCCAAGCGTATATGTCGGCAAATCAAAACTGATTTCCAAAGGTTCATTCTCCAAAAAAAGGAAGTAGGGCACATCATAGCGCCCTGCTCTCCCCTTAAAAATAATTGTTCTTTTCATTTTTTAACACTCCTTTAATACGGGTATTTGTTGTCTAACATTTAGTATTTTATATGTGCAATCGTTATCCCTTGCGTAAAATCAACTGGACTGTTGCTTGTGCTGCCCATTCCATCAGAGTCAAGAGTCCTTATTTTACCCACTCCATTTTCAACATAAATTTCTATTGTGATAGGTGGATAATTCCAATACGCCGAAACAGTGTTTATGCCGTTATAATAAATCCGAGCATTGACTTTTTCGTTGATGACTATCTGAAGTTTGTATCCTTCCATATTCATTCGCTCAAAATTCGGATAAAATGTAACGCTACTGCCTTCTTTGATTTCTCCCCAGGTTTCGCTGTTATACGACCGCACTATAAACATACAAGTGTCCGCACTCCAGCTATTATTATCGCCATAATACAGGTCAGTGGACCCATCGTCGTTTTCAATTACGTCAAATGGAGTAGAATCATCAAACCAGCTCCACTCAAAATCCGGATGTATATGGTTTACTTCATCAAGATTTATTGCTATAGGCGATTCCAACTTCCACAAGCATTCACCTGTTATGGCATCATGTACAGCAACGGCATCTCCTTCAGGGAGAACCCACTTTTTTACCTTTGAAAAATCCATAAACGCACCTACTCTTCTACATACTCTTCCGCGAATACTTTCTTTTTGATAACTGTACCGTCTTCAAGAGTAAACTGCCACACTTCGCTCTTTAAATCGCTTTTCTTTACATAGTCGTCAATATTGAATTCTAAAACGATAGAACCCCACTCTTCCCACGAGCCGTTAATGTAGACATATTCCAAGTATTTGTTCGTCCCTGTGCCATCGGGCAAACGCAGAAGATATATCGAATTTTCGTCAATGTTCTCCGTGGGTAGTTCATTGACAAAAATAAGCGGTAATTTCTTGTGCAGTTCCGTTACCCTTTCACTCAACGCCCGTACTTCTGCTTTCGCTTCATCAACACCGACCCTTGCTACCCTGTCCTTGACTGAAAACTCTCCGAATTTGATAAACTCTTTCATGTCTGCTCCTTAAACAGCGTTCAACGCTTCCATTTCTTGCTTGCGCAAGATTTCTTCGTATTCTTCTTGGGCGATTTCGTAATAACTATAAGCACTTACGCCGTCCGCAAGATAAATAACCGTGCCGTATTCCGTGCCGTTTGTCAGCACCTTTCCTTCTTCTGCGTATAATACAATTCTTTGTTTCATATTTTTTACTCCTTATACAAGATTGATAGTCCAATTTGATTTTGTCGCAATTAAGGTTGCCCACTCGGTATCCGAGAACGCATTGTTTACCGCTGTTTTGGAAAGTGTAACAGCCAATCCGCTTGTCGTGGTGGATAAAGCGTTGATAATGCTAACGATACTGTCGTGGCTTAAACCACGTGAGGCGCTAACATCAAACCCGTTTTGCCCAATTACGCCTTCTATCAAAAGATTTTTTAATTGATTGCAAGCACTAAATGTCATATTAAACGATGTTGTCCCTGCATTATTCAATATCACTTTATCAATCGTTTCTAAATAGTACGAAGCGTGCCACGTTTGTGATAATGCTGCTACACCCCTTGTATCTACAACCCCAATTCTCGTAAAAAGCGATACCGAGAACGCATTACTCAAATTTGTTGACATTGAAGTGTCCAACACAACGCCTTGCTTATCAAGTATTTCTACTAAATCCCCGTCAATTTTTGACGAAACAAACAACATCATTGCAGTGCCGATAGGTCGAATGTCGTATTTCGGCTTAAATGTGTCGTTCGTCCATCCTTCGCCTGCAAAGGCTGTGTAATAAGATTGCCTATTCCCATTTTGCTGGTAGATGTCCCAAAAGCTATCGTATTCAGCTTTCTTCCCTGCTTCAAATACCTTGTTTATCTTTGGTGCATATTCTCTTGTGTGAGTACCTTCCGCAACTTCAACACCACACTCTACTATCTTCTCTTTAATGGCAACAAAGTCGGAATTTGCTTGTCTAATATTTTCTTCTAAGGTCATTTCAAATCCCCCTTATACCAAAGATATAGTCCAATTTGATTTCGTGGCGATTAGCGAAAGCCACTCTGCCGATGTTGAGCCGTCATTTGCTCCGCTTGAAGTTTCAAAAGCTTGATTTACCGCCGTTTTGGAAAGTGTAACAGCCAAACCGCTTGTCGTTGCGGATAAAGCGTTGATAATACTAACAATACTATCGTGAGTAAGTAAACTTGACTCGTTAAAACCGACAGTTGCACCGATTGCACCTTCAAACCTAATTTCTTTTAAGCTTAGTGCACGGCTGAAAGTTGTTTCGTTGAAAGGCGTTGTTTCTACGCAAATTACTTTTTCAATCGTTTCGACAAAAGCGTCTCTCAACATTTCAAATAAATTTATGCCTTTGCGGACATCTAATACGCCGATACGCTTGGTTCTTGAACCCCAAAATGTGTATTGAAAATTCTCGCATTTAGAAAAATCTAAAACTATGCCAACGGCATTCAATATTTCATATATATCGGTAATATGCGAGGCTGAAAACATCATATAAGCACCAGTCGGTTTAATATCGTATTTAGGTTTGAATGTTGCATCATTCCAACCTGCCCCCGAAAATAAATAACTACAATTTTCTAAAGCCCCGTTTTGTTGGTAGCTATCCCAAAACTCGTCATAATGCCCACGATACCCCGTGTCACCGCCATAGAGTGTTTGTGCTAACTCGGTATTGAGAACTTCGACCTTGTCTATCCCTTCATTCACTTTTAAGAGATTTTCAGTTAGATTTTCAACTATCGTTGCCATTAACCAACACCCCCTATAACTTCAGCCTGTCTTGCGATTATGGCTTCAAGTGCCGTGTTGATGTCACCCAACAAACCTTGCTCAATCTCATTGACAATTTCGTTTTTGTCGGCTTCGGTGAGTACATAGTCTTTACCGTTCAAGACATCAAACGATTTTTGACCATTTACATCGGTAATGGTGACACGATGTCCGTTCTCTATTTCCGCTACATCGATGGTAGGCGATACGCCGTCCGCGCCGCCGCTTCCACCGCCACCGCCGCTTCCTATCATTGCGCTTACAATATCACGCACTTCATCTCTCGTAACGCCGACTTTGCCAAGGATTTCAAGTGTCTGCGTATCTTCATGATGTCTAAGGAACAAACCCGATATCGGTTTCCCATTCACATCAAGTATTTGCAACGCTTCTGCTAAGGCGTTGAGTATTGCCGCTTTAAGCTGGCCTGCATCGTTCGGTGGCAAATCGTCATCTTCAAGAGACGGGACACCCTTTTCAATCGTAAAATACGTGCTTTCCGTTGCCAGCTTTGCAGCGCTTTCAGGTGAATATACTTCAAATTGTACGGTCACCTGCCCTGCGTATTCCGTCAGCGAATAATCATACTCATAAACAGGTTGCCCTTCTTCGTTTTTTACAATGTTCCCGTTATCATCCAGTTTAAACACTGCACCAAACAACGTTTCCCAAACGCTATACTCGCCCACATTCGGCGAAATTATCTCTTGGGCATTGAAGACTGGATTCATCAACTTCGGAGACCTAATAATGCCGTTTGGCAACTTGTACTTTACCATAACTTGCGCATGCGGTGAAAACTGCCCAATAAGGCGAATTGTGTTCACGCCTGCGCTACCTTGGTAAACGCGTTCAGGGTCAATATGGTATATCTTCCCTTCGCTATTACAGTAAAAATTCATATATTACTCCTTTATTTTATTTTTGCTTTCATATACTTGAATACATCGTGTACGGCTATCCCATTAAAAGCACCTATAACTGTTTTGCCTGCTTTAATATCGATATTCTCGCCAATAAGGATTTCACCAGCGTGTTCTATATAAAGCGATACAACATTCCCGTCTTCATCTTCCACGTAAACAGGTTCGCTGTCTGTGTGCGGTGTTATTGCATACGCCCACGCTAATCCATCCGCTGTTGCGGTTTTCCCTGCAATCGAAAACATAGGCAACGGGCTATCGCTTAATTGCGGTTGCGTTGCTACACCTAAATTGGCAACAATGTCTTCATTGGTAATTTCAGTAGCAAATTTGTTTATTCTCTTGTTGAGTATAAAAAGAACGGGATAATAATGGTCCCCTTTGTCTTGATACACCATAGGGCACGTGCGAGCAAACGCACTACCTATAACAAATGTAGGTTCATCCGTTACAAACTCCAACGAATAGGTCTTCTTTAACGCTTCTCGACCGTCTTTTCGTTCCGTCAAAGGCAGGTTTTCTCTTGTGCCAACATATCGCTCCGAAGTATAAGGAGACATAAATCTTTTGTCTTCTATTAACGCTGGCAAGCATATGTCGCTCGTTATTTCTCCAAATTCGCTCAACTGCTTAGAGCTCATCAATGAGAAATCGTACCAATATATTCGCCCATAATAATCGGTGTATTCAACTTCCTTACCAAACTTTCCCGTTATAACACCGCTATCTTTTTCTTCCAGTTGAATGCCTGCTGAAAAGTTATCCTTGTACTCCCAAGTAAATTCCATCGCATTACCAAACGCAGAAGCAATAACAGGCAATACCACCGTTTCTTGCGGTCTTTCCTGCTTTGTCATACCCCTTGCAAGAACACAAGAAATTTCAGAGAATAAGTAATACCACCCCGTAGTAAATGTTGAAGCAACAGCCTTTACACCTTGGCTATCCAACAAAAGCCCAACATCATCTATGTTTTCGGTAGGTGGATTACTCTTTGACAATACAATATAATCGGTGTAAACCGTATGGCGTTGCTGCACCATTTCTTCCGATACTTCGTATATGCGCTTAATACTGCTTGCGCCAATGTATTGCGATTTTCGGTTGAAGTTCTTGGACAGCCCAACAGACACTTCAAACAGGTCTTGGTTGACGGCTACCGACACCGATACGATGTAGTAATCGTTATCCCATAATTGCCCTGCCTTTGGAATGTTGTTAAGGTTGCGTAAATTGATTGTATAGGTCTTTTCAGGGTTGCCCATACGCGATACCGCGCCCTTGATATTTTCCCCAAAAAAACGCGTTTCTACGCTGTTATCCGTTTGGGTATAGTTCAACACACGCGGTAACGGCAAATACTCGTTTAAATACGCTTTGCTTTGCTGTACGCGCGTGCTATAAATTGGCACATACGTCAAGCGGAATTTAAAGTTGCGAAGGTCTTCTGTTTTATACTTCTTCCCCGTAACTGTTTCAAGGATATTTTCAATAGAATACTTTTCGCCAACCGTACCGCCGTGTTCCGATGCGACTTTAAAATAAAAGCCGTTTATGCCTTTACCACCTTGCGAATAATATATAGCGTATGATTTTGACGAAGGGTAAGTCGTATCAAACGAAGAAAGGTTGTCATACACTTTCTTTTCAAATACATACGGGGTTATATCATAAACCTTATTTTCAGCCTTATCTTCGATATATTCAAACTTAACCACGCGGTCAATCGGATATACGGTAGGGAAGAAGAAGTTCTCGTTTTCTTCCGCACGCGTTGCTGCTGTTTCCGTTCTCAACTGCTGTTCACCGTCTTGGTACGGTTGCGTTGTTGTGCCACGTTCCCAATCGATACGGTTTATAAGGTTTTCTTGGTAGCTGTCTAACTTTGTGCAAGACTGGTCTACGCCAAAAGCACTTTGTAACGCCCTATATTTCGTTTCGTTAATGTACTTGTCTTCCCCTGTGCGATAGTTGTGGATTTTTGCGCGTTCTTGTTCTCCATAGAAATCCCAGTTAATATCATAATTCCCACCAAGGCGTGGTTCAGCGTGGATAAAATTCCCTACGGCTTGTAACGCTTCTCGCAAGGTCATACGCGTAAAGGTAAATTCAGGAGCAATTTGTTTAAACAAATGTTCTTTCTCTTTGGGCATAGATACTGTAAATCTCTTTTCTCCACCCCGCACAGTAGGCTCTACCAAGTCTACTATTCTCAAAAGAACATCACCAACCGTCCACGGCTTCAATGGGTATTTGTTTTCAACACCATAGATGGTAAAGGTTGACATTTCTTTACCTCGAGAAAATACACCATTTATATAATAATCTAAAATCTCAGTACTATAAATTATTTTATTTTCGCCCTCTTGTATAATAAATGTGCTATCTCCTATTATCGTACCATCTGGGTTTATATTATAGAACTTGCTTCCGCTCGAATGTTTTACTTCTATGTTTCCTGTATATTGACTCCCTGAAATAGGAATTAGGGTAGGGGCAACAAGCGAAGGGTCTAATTCCAAGAGAGAATAGACCGTTCCAACGGTAGAAGGTGTTCTATAGTTCGATTCCTTAAATCCATTTATATGTGCCATATTTTTTTATCCTTTTTGCTTGACAGCATATTTTTTTTAATGTATTATTAAAATTGTGGAGGTTGTTTTATGAAAAATAAATTTGAAATTATTTCAACTATTTCTTTAATATGTATATTTATTTCCGTTTTAGCTTGCTTACTCTTTTTTTTGTTAGGCTTTATGATTTCAAGTAGTTTGTTTAAGGTCGGGAAAACCTTTTTAGCTATATTTATCTTGTCAAATATAGTTTTCTTTGTTTCAAATGAATTATCAAACCTCATAAAACGCATTGAAAAAATAGAAAAGCAATTAAACATCAATGATAAAAAAGAAGAATAAAAACACGGAGGATATTTTATGAAAAAAACGATTAAAATAATTTTTATTATGTTATCATTGCTTGCTGTTATTTTCTCAATAATTTACATTATAAAGGGAATAGACGATGTTCAATTTTTATATGAGTTATATGAGCAAGGTCTTGTCGATAACGCAACACTTAATGTGGGGAAAAAAGTTGAAATGTCCCAAGTAATATTTTGGGCATTTTGTTGCTTTACAAATATTCTCTTTTTTTGCGTTGTGAACTTTAAGGATTTACAATTTATTACAGAAAGCTTTATAGGAATGTTTAAGGAAACGGAAAATAAGCGTAAGGAAAATAAAAAGAAAGCCCTGGCAAAAGATATTGAGAAAAAACAAGCGTTATTAAACGAAATGCAGAAAGACGAGGAATAACCTCGTCTTTTAATATTTTACAGTTTCTAAATCTGGTAGTGTTCCTGCTCTTGTATAATCATTCCCGTTCGGGTTCGTAAAACACAAACTTTCCAACTGGAAACACTCAAGAAGCTTCGTCAGCTCTATCAAAGTCAATTCGTGGTTATAAGCACCGCTCCCTATAGGCGTTTCAAAAGCATCATCATTCGCAATGAAATACACCATCGTGTCCGGCTGCACGCCACCGTGCTCAGTTTCGCTTGTCACCGTCAGCCTTGCTTTTGTCAACGGCTTAAACTCTTTGCGTTTTACCCTTGCAAGCGTTACTACGGCATAGTCAAGCTGTTCGTCTAACAGTTTGCCAAACTTAACAGGGATAGCCACGTTTCGCCAAGTCTTCCACGTTCCGTCTTCCCTTTGTGTTTCAAATGTAATCGTATTTGCCATATACTTACCTTTATACCTTTTAATCTTTGTTCTCGCCACTTCTACGGCGGCAATTCAGCGCGGTATTTCTCCCGTCATAGAAACACTCACCGAAAAAAGACAAGCAAAAAAACGGGCTTTAAAGACCCGTTTTATTATTGCGTTTTTCTTATACCTGCAAAGCGTTCATATATCGGCTACCGCTTGTTGTTACTCTTTGCGCTTGAAGTTCTCGCTGGATATTTTCAAGCTGTCTGTTCTTCGCCAGAATATCACTTGTTTTTGCTACATTTACCGCCATACCAACACCCTGCTTCACAACGCCGATAACTGCACCTATTGCCGCGCCATACGGTCCGCCTACCATTGCGCCCGTTGCTGCGCCTGTTACCGCCGCATCCACAAACCCCATTGATGTGTTGTAAATAAAGGTTTGCCGTTCTTGCTGTTCCCTTGAACCTGTTTTTACTTGTATCAAGGAATTGTTATGCGATACGATTTCATTCGTTATCTTACGCACCGTTCCGTACACCGCCATACCCGTCAAAGGCACGCCTGCTTGTCGCAACAATGCTTTGCCCATATTGCTGCTTTTTTTGCTTTCGCTTTCCGTGACGTTGCTTTTGTTCATTCTACCAATGCCACCAGCACCGCCTACTTTATCGCCTGCACCGCCACTCGTATTATTTTCAATTCGTATAATAAATTGACGTTCAGCCATTTATATAACCCCTTTAATCGTCTTCCGCTTCAATGTACGGAACAAAGGACACTTGCCACGATACATTTTCCGTGCCTGCACCATTTTCAACAACTTCGCCAAAGATAACGTCAATAGTGCTATCTCCCCCATTGTGTACAATCCTTAACTTATACGGTTTATTTGTGCTTATTTCTTTATCGCACAAAATATACTTGTTTATGATTGCGCCCGTAATACTCGCGTTTGCCGAAATAGCAGGCATCGCAAGGTCAATGCCGTAGGTGCTGTTTTCCGCAAACACCTTTGACAGCCCATTCGTGCTTGTCGAATAAAGGTTTGCCGACAGCGTGTTCTTACGCGAGATAGAGAATGTTGTATAAGGGATAGGGTCTGTATCATCCTCCAAGAAAAATTGTACATCCTGACTATTGATAGCGTTTTCAAGGAATGCTACCTGTAAATAGCAAATATATTCAAAACTCTTACCAATGCCTTGTCTTTGCAATAACTCTCCACCAATAGGAAAGCTAACCGATACTGCCCCGATATAATGTATGTCTTTTTCTCCATCATCCGAAATCAGGTCTATTCTATTTGATTGCGCAAACGCATCGGACAGGTCTTCTCTAAACCCTTCTACAAACGCATACCCACCGTCCACTGCTGTATCGTCTACGGGCAATAAAAAGCGGATAGAGATATTCATTGCTACTGCGCGGATACCACCACCAAGCAAAGATATATCGCTGTCAGTCATTTCCACCAACGCGTTTATAATACCGCTTCGCAAGTTCTTGTAGCTTTGTGGGGCTTGATACTCGCCCGTGCTTGTAAATACGTTGAATTTGTACGGCATATTGTCAAGCGCACGCATAATAAATTGCTCATTTATTTCTTTTAATGTAATTTGTCCTTTATCCATATTATTCTACCTTCCCATCTACTTGTTTCGCCACATACTCTACAATAAGCTCGCCTGCCGCTTGCCACCAACCTTCGTTTGGGTTCTTCTTTCCGTTCCATTTCGGGGAAACCCACGGCTTTGTCGTAAACGGCATATATGGCGCAATGCTTTCGTCCACATAGATTATGCAAACATCAGGCGATGGGAACTCAATCGTAATTGCGTTTATTGCAAGATTGCCTGTATCATACGGCGCAAGCCCACGCAATTCCTTTGTAGCTCTTTGACAAACACGCCTAAATTGTGCATTGCTCAACCCCATAACACCACCGCCCTATTTACTGGAAACTTTGTACTTCAATTCGCCTAATATCGTTTTGCTGGCAGGTATTGTCAATGTTTTTGTCTTGCCCATCTCAAAAATGACTGTCAGCGTAAGGCTTGTTCCTTTCTTTATTGTGTGTTTATAAACATACCCATTAACAGGTACAGGATTTACCGATGTCCCATATACAACATCAAGTATTTTTTGGTCACTTTCAATGTAGATAACACAGTTTTTATCGTATGTATCCTGCACCCCATATAAATCGTCAGCCTGTATCATTCTTACGCTAAATTCAGCGTTTTTCGCGGTTTTAAACCATCGCAGGGCTTCGTTACCGCCTTCCACTTCTTCATTGCCTATAACTTCGGTAATCTCCCAAATCTTGCCGTTTTGCGTTTGGATATATCCGCCGATGTTAAACTCGCAATCGTCATTTGTTTTAATCGCGTAGGTTTCGCGGTCTTTGCGCAATTCCCCAAGAACTTTATCAAATACACGCGCGTTAGGGTCAAGCTGTTTATACTTGAATGTCACGCCAACATCCGTAGGTGATACAGGACGGCGCTTGTAAAACACACCTGTCAAATACTCATCCCCTGTATTGACGATCATGTCGATGAAATCAAATGCCACGGTTAAATCCCCCCTGTATAAAGGATAGAAATACCAAGCTCAGGAACGTTCTGCGCAAGCGTATTTTGCGCTTTCGGACATACCGCTTGTGTTTGCACATCCTTGTCCGCCGAATAGCCTAAAAGGCCGTTTAAGCGCGAATATACAAACTGCTGTTCCATTGCCTTTTGGATGATGTTTCGCAAAGAAGGAACAACCGCAATCCAGTAGTCTTGACGGACGGTATTTACATTGTGCTTATGAATGAAATCATATATATCGTCCGACACTTCCGTTAAGAAACGCTGTGCAAGGATTTGTGGGTTGATGGCCTCACGCTCTTTTAATGCGCTTTCCATATCCACGCCGATTTTATCATAAACATACTTTGTGGTAAGAACATAGCGCTTTGTAGCTTCGTCAAATACCATATATTCATCGCTGTAAGGATAGTTAATAGGATTATTTTTCATTTTTTCACCTTTTTTTTCAAAAATATATTGACAAGTTGATAATTGTGGTTTATACTAAATATACAACTAATGGTTTTGTATGTGAGGCTCTTACATGTAAAGATTGTCAGGATGACTGTAAGTCAATCTCCCATTAGAACAATAACCTTTTGGGTATGCGAATGAGACAATCGCGTAGCAATGGTTGGCCAGCGTGAAGTATGTCAATCGCCCAAAGGGTTATTTTTTATTATTTCCATTGCCGAAACAAGCCAGGTCAGATTTTCCCCGTCATAATTCGGTCTAATGGCAACTCTACACCCATCATAAATAAACCCGGGTCTGCCAAGTGCATCAATGTCAAATTCCCCTTTCTCGACTATGTCGGGAATTTTTTTTGCCATTTCTAAACCAGCTATTGCGCCTTTGCCTTTTACTTTATATTCATCACGCCGTTTAATCACGTGCGCAAGCCCACCGCTTTCATCACCCCAAGGCAAGTCTATATCGCCTACTTCCTTGCGATTGAACGCAGCTTTTACATGTCCGTTTTGCTCTTGCAAGAGCTTTTCTACTGCCGCCATGCCTTTAACGCCTTTATGCTCTTTACCAAAGAACTCTTCTTTGCTTTTTGCCTTTGGCTTAGTAGATTTAACTTCTACTTTGTTATCGTCTTCAATCTCTATAATTTGAGATTTTCTCAATTCGCTTGTACTTTTTTCAGCAAACCGCCCAAGCTCGTCACGGTTTACTTTGCTTTCATCAAAATTCATAACTACTGCCCCGTTATTTTTTACGAACAAGCCCCTGCATAGGATTTGGAGGATGAAAGCAGGGGCAAGCCCGTAATAAAGAGAAAATAAAATGTAAAAATAGAACAAAACTGCTCTATGGGTGGTAAGGGGCTTGATAAGCTCAAACCCCTAAGAAAGCTATTTGATGATTACGCCTGCGAACCTACAGCCGTAATTGTAATGTCAGCAGAAGGCGCTGCCGTACCAGATTTCAAGATAGGAATGATGCCCTTAGGATAGCATACGTTTACGCCCCATCTCGTCTTGGGCTGTAAACGCTTACCTGCGCCGTTAGGGCTGTCAATAATCTTGATGTAGTCCTGCGTGGAGATACCACGGTCGGTTGCGCTTGCTGCACATACGATTGCTTCCGTTGCCGCAAATGCGCTTGCACTACCAGCCCAAGCACCTGCACGATTCCACAAAGCGGAAGGTACGATGTAGCAAGGGGTACCATCGATTTCACCGCAATACATATTGCCCCACTCTTTTCTTGCTTCAGGCGAAACCGCGCCCTTTGCAAGCATAGACTGTGCATAGTTAGAACCACCAAGCAATACGCCCTTAGAACTAAGCAACGATGCACGGAAGGTGGGACGCATCAAGATTTGTCTTTCAGCGAAGGGGAACGACTGAATGCCGTTTGCTTCGTCACCATCGTCAAGCATCGTGGATGCGGTCTGTACTGCGTTGTAAACATCGCCGTTAGAGGTAAGCACTACCGCAAGACCATCCCATTTGGTTGCCTTTTTTGCCGCGTTGTATTTTTCCATCAACTGCAACGCAAGGGTAGATGCGTTGATTTCCGTAGCAACTCTACCACCAATGTTCTTCGTGGTGTTGTCCATCACATTTACGGGAACCATATCTTCCTGTACTTCGGGGATGTCGATGGGTTTGTCATAGATGTAGAGCAAGTTAAGGTCATACTCTACAACTCGAGGGGTACCGATGTCACCAGTAGCAAACCAAGCACCGTTCGTGCTTGCGCCAAGCTGACGAGCATCATCCGTAATAGGGGAAACCTTCATCATACGAAGGGTGGAAACGTTCGTTTCTTCCTGCTGCGTTACGCCGTAGCCATTTCTGTGTACCAAATCAAGGAAAATATTTTCCTTTACCTGTTTCGCCGCTAAAACTTGAGTAGCGGAATCATTTACATTGTAAACCATTGCCATAATATTAAATCTCCTTTATTTTAATTAAATTCCTTTGATTGCGTGCGCTTTGAGCTCGTCCGTAGACATATCTTTGTAGTCTTTCTTTGCCCCAAGCACTTTGCCTTTATAGCCGAAGCTATCAGCCTGCTTGCCTGTATATTCTTCCATCAACGATTTAAGCTCAAGCAAGCCTTTGATTTGTTCGCTTAATTCGTTTACCTTATCGGAAAGCTGATGAATGATTTGGTCACGATTATCGTTTGCCATTTCATCCGTTGCGCTTTGGTCTTCAGGCAACACCACATCAGCACTTTCTTCCACGGGTTCCGTGGGCGCTTCCGTTTCCGTTGCCTCTTCCGCCACGGGTTCGTTTGCAGGTTCTTCTGCTACTTCTTCCGTTGCCGTTTCTTCTACCACTTCTTCGCCGTTTGCATCCTCAACGCCTGCATCTTCAACAGGTGCTTCCGTTTCAACAGGATCGGGTTTAGCTTCTCCTTGTGCAGAAGCTACTACCTTTGCCTTTTCTTCATCGGAAAGGGCTTTGATACCTTCAAGGATTTCTTCAAGCGAAAGTTTCTTTTTGCCGAATAATGCCATTTTCCTTTACTCCTTTTTGTTTTTTCACGTGAATTTGTTTTTTCTTGCCGTTTTGCTTAGGATTTTTACCTGCCCTACTCGTTGCTTTGCCACTTTCATGCAAAACCTCTAAACAACTCGGTACGCTTGCCCCTGCGCCGAAATAGGGTATAAAAAAAGAACAAACCGAATCAGCCTTGGGCTTATCGTTCTGCTCTTTTAGTATTAAATATCAAGCCTTGACGGATAAAATGGTATCTTGTTTTCTCTTGAGAACTCCTCATACCGTTTTGTCCATGTCTTGGCAATCTCTTTGTAATGCTTGTATGCGCCCGTTTGCTTTTCCGCTTTGCTCATCAACGCTCGGCTTTCATACCGCCTTACTGTGCGCTCCATATACCGCTGTGTCTTTTCAAGCTGTCTTTGGTGTGCCATTACGCTTTCAGGGATTTCTATGGGTTTGTACCCTTTCTTGTATGGAACGAGCTTATGACGGCAATTAAAACCGCTTAAACACCCATTTCTATACCCATATTCATCGTACACCTCGGTGGCAGTTTCAAGAGGCAGATAGCTTATGCCATCTATCTCTCCTTTACTACCATTCAAACTATACAGTTTCCCCTGCCAATGTTTACAGCGTTCGCTGCAATTTGCATGAGTGTCTATCCACGCAAGCTCTACGCCTTTGTCACGTAAGCCGTCTATTTGTGCTTGGTTGTGTTCCCATCGTAAATCAAGCTCAACCCCTGCGCGTAATGAATATCGCGTATTATAGTCGGTTTTTGCGCCCATATCCGCAATTTCGTTGATACGCTTTTGGATTTCCTTCTCATACTCAAGGTTGTACATCTGATTAGGTGTTGCGCGGTTATACGCCTGTGCATCTAAGGACGGTGCGTAAACGCTCAATTCTCGTTCTTTGGGAATTGCTTTGAGTGTTTCTTCAACCGCCTTTGGAATGTGCGTATTTTGCGCCTTCAACGCTTTCAGATACGCCACCGCCAATGCTTGTGTGCCGAATACCGTTAGCCACTTGTAGTACAGCCGTGTAGCAAACATAGGGAAAGACTGTTTTACCCTTTCCTTTATCGTTTCGCTTTCAAGCTCATCCAACACGCCTTTGATAAACTTTGTCACCTTGTCATTGACAGTTGTAAGCGTATCACCGTTTAATATGCAGTTCCTCACAAGCAATTTCAAGTCGGTTTCGGCATCAGCTACCAACACCACTTGCCATTGCAAGCCTTGTTTCTTTGCTAATTGATAGCGTTTCAAATCATATCACCACCGAATAGTGTATTCTGCTGTGTCTTCCTATCTTCCAGCACCTTTGCAAAGTCTTCCGCATTCTGTTCTTCATCGTTATCGTAGTTATATGCGCTGTGTGCTGCTTCCTGCGATATAAGACCGCCTTGAACAGCTTTTGTAAGCGTATCCACAAGCACCGTGACATTTGTCATACCGGCTCTTGACCAGCGCACTTCTACGTCATCAATATATCCATAGAAACGCAATACCGTCTTCAAAAGCTCATTGATAGGAACTTCAAATCTTCTTCGTGCGTTCTCCACAAACAACGTTGTTGCACTTTCCTCGGCAGACACTTCCCTTGCCGTTCTATTGCTACCGTCATTGAGATAGCTTGCAAGTGTGGATACCGAAATACCGATACTCGTTGCAATGCTTTCAAGCAATAGGTTCCGTGCTTCCTTCCATTCGGTTGCGCGTAATTCAAATTGAATAGCCTCTGGCTTTTGCGAATCGGGGTTTGTGCTGTCTACCTTCGTGTACAGAAAACTATCAAGCCCTTCGTTTTGCCCTGTGCCGTATTGCTGCATCACTCCATTTGCCTGTGCAATAGCTCTTGGGCCTTGCATCCCTTTCGGCACAAGCACACGCCCTCTTGCCAAATACATATCTGTGTTAAAGCAAGTGTTGTAGAAATCGTATTCATACAGGTAAGTCATAATGCCTGCAAGCAAACTCTCACCTAAACCAATCTGCGGTACATTCGATACGTCTTCGCTACCACGCACCAAATAACAGCCTAAATCAGTAAAGCCATTCATTGCTTGCGGTTCGTTTATCCTGCCATCGTATTCCCTGCTAAACGCTTCACGCACTTCCTTTGGCAAATCAAGCCACGCAATACAGTTATCCTTTACGGAGAAATAGTTGATAGGTGCGGTTGTTTCATACATCTTGTATTCCACAACGGGGATTTCCTGTTGCAAGAAACCTATCTTCTCGTATCTTCGTTCTTCGCAAAGAACATATCGCAAGGTGTTGCCACTCTTGTTAGGTGTTGCACGTTCATAAACGGATGCAATGGAAACAACCTTTCTAAGCTCTCCACGCCCGTCTAAATCAACGAAAAAGCGGTCAGCGCGTAAACTATCAAGCCAAAGCTCACCGCCCGTCTTATTCAATTTAAGCAAAGAAAAACCGCCTGCAAATGCATAGCGGATAGCTCTTTTAATTCTTGTACGGAAATCAGTTTGTTTTGTCCAGTTGTTTGTTATGAAATCCAACGCTGCGCCTACGTCTTTGCCGTCTTCCTTTCTCACACGGATTTTAGGCTTTCGGCTGTTCGAGAACATCAAGTTCCCACCGAATACGCTATCGGAAATGCGATTTACAATCATTGTGCCGATACCCGTGGAAAGAATGCCCTGCGCTCCACCGTGAATCCAAGGCACATATCCATCGTACCAATACAGCCAAGTTCTCACCCAATTATTGTAAAAGGGATGATAAACGGATGGTACTAACGAATAGAAGTCTTGATTATTCACCCATTGAAACAGCTTTTGGTTCGCTACTGCGGATGCCGCTACGCGTGGCTGTTCCAAGTTGATAGGCAAAGCCCCATTGTCATTCGTCCTTGTTTCTTGTGCCATTGTTCATCTCCTTTAGTTCTTTTAATGAATCCGCAATCTCCGCTGTGAGCTGGTAAAGGTTCACCAAGATATTCAAAGCCGTTGCGTAGAAATTCGTTTGCACGCGCTTATGCCTTACCGCTTCGGATATAGATGCTTTACCTTCCACGCCGTTTGCCTTTGTGGTTTCGTCCGCTTGCTTACACATCTTCGCGTATTCTTCCTTGCTCAACTCTACATTTGCGTTTAATGCTGTGTTAATGTCCTTTTCAAGTTCACTCATTCTTCATATACTCCTTGTCTTTCTGGCAACCACAAATTATTCGGGTTGACAAAATATTCATTTACGCCGTATGTCAAAGCATCGGTATAGTCGTTAGGGATTGCAGGGTCTAACTTGTAATCTTTCCAAGTAACACTCTCCAACTGATACACAAGCGGCTCTGTGTCCGCTGTGGTTTGCACCCATCTCTTTGCGTAATAATCAAAATAACCGCCAAAATCAACGATTTTAAGCATATTCTTTGCAAAACAGTTATTCACTACCGAATTATTGTTGATAACGTTCTTCTGCGTAAACCCTTTGACTGTATGATATGCGTTGATATTATACCGCAACTGCGTAATAAGGTCAGCGGATGCACAATCAATAGCAAAATGGCTACCAATACCGTCTGCATATACACCATACTTGTTGCATATGTATTCAACATACTCAACCACAAGCTCCGTCAACTGCGATGGTGCCAAAATAATACCTGTTTCTTGTGGATTGTAGTAGAAACGCTCCAAGACATACGCTCTACCATCTGAATATACAGCAATGGGGCAAATGCCTGTGCTATCGTGTGTGATTGCACCGTCACCGCCCCAAATGATGTAACTAAGCATATTCCCTTTGCCAAAGGTTTCATTCTTCCATTGTTCCACGGAAATGTAATGCCTATCTCTCTTAAATTGTCCGTAAGCACCACCAGCCAAATCATCCAACTCACCCAAGTACAAAAATTTGTACATAAGTGGGTTGTACTTCCTTTCGTTCTCTATTTCTTCCAACGTCACCGATGATAGGTATTTCTTGATGGAAAGGTAGTTCGCATCTATAAACTCGTAAACGCCTGCAAAACGGTATTTACGGCAGTAAGCATTCCACCAATGCGCTTTTACCATTTCCGGATTTCCTGCGAGGATAACCTTGCTTTTTATCGTTGCATCGACAGAACGTATAAACGATGCAATAGCTTGTCTTAATGATTGCTCATCCTTGAGCTGTTGTGTTTCATCACAAATGATAAGGCTTATCGGCTTTAAGCCCTTGAAGCCTTTAGAACGGCTGTAATCCGCACCGCCTATGCCCTTGAAGTAGATTGTGCAACCTACCTTCGTTTTAATGCGTAAAGGCGAACGCAACGGCGTATAGAAGTCCTTTGCGTTAATACTCTCTGCAAACGCCAGTATTTCATTGTATAAGCTGTCTTCCAACGAATTGTAATTCGCTCTCGTTACTACTATATCGTGGTCAGGATATTTGTTTACATAGATATACACAACTTGCCCTAACGCATACGATTTACCCGATATACGCGGCGAATACATAATTACCGTAGTCTTGTCCGTTGTAAGGATGCGATCATACGGCTTTGCTATCTTAATCTTCTGTATCACCGCTTGCGTCCTCAAACTCTACTTCAATCTTCTCTACCTTTTCATCGCTGTCCGTTTCGGGTAAGCCAAACAGCTCTACAAGGGTTTTAAGCAATTCTCTCTTGTCCTTCAAACTCGCTCTTTGCAAATCGCCTTCCAAGCCAGAGATTATCGTATTGATAACATTATGCGCTTGCACTTTGTTATCTTTGCGTTCTACCTCTTGATTACTTTTGATTATTTCTTCGCCTTTTGATAACTTTTGATTATTTTTATGGTCTTGCAGTATCTTAGATACTGTTGCTTGCGACAATGATAACTTTTCGGCAATCGCACGTTGCGACAAACCCGTAACAGCCAATGCGATTACATCTGTATCTATTCGGTTGTTACGCTTTGCCATTTCTTTCTCCTTTACCCAATATATCCAAGCGCCATTGATTTTGTAGGATAAAGTTCCGCATCGGTTTTACCCCAAATACGCAAACGCGCCTGCAAACACCTTGCGTAACTTCTCATTGCGTTTAATTGTTCTTCCATTTGATATTGCATATCACGAGAAATATCAGAAGAAAGAATTTCTCTCCCATAAAGGTAAGCGGAAAGTTTTGTAATTTTTTCATTTAATTCTTCAAGTTCTTTTTCTACTCTTTCTTTTGCTGTATCCATTTTTCTTCTCCTTTTTTTGTATAATAAAAGCGCAGGTGTTATCCTACGCTTTCTTTTTGGTGTATAAGCAAATAAACTACCTATACTTCCACATCGCCTTGTTTAATTTTTTATCCCCAAACAATCGTTTTTGTCTCAGGGTACTCTCCCTTTTCTGCGAATTTCTTTAAGAACCAGAATGCTTTGCTGCGATACATATTAAAATCTTCGCTTTCCCTATCACTCATTTTTTCAATAAAGAACTCGCCCGTAGTAGGCATATATGAAACAATACCTAAATCCCCGTTTCCTTCTGGCTGATAAGAATATGTTATTTTTTTATCTGTTACCTTTATTTTTTTTATTATAACCATTTCTCCACTCCTTAATTGCTACCCCATAATTGTGGTACTTATTCGTTTCTTCGTGTGCTTCTTCTTGTGGCATACCTTTCTTTACAAGGCTTATCTCCATTAGTTCGTGCTTTATAAACACAAAATCAGCGGCTATAGGATTCCCATCTCTCAATCTTGTCCACGTTTGAGCTTGGTCATAGTCTGGTGTAAAATCAGGATTATTGAAAACATATTCCTTAATTTCTTCTATTTGTGCTTCAGTACACCCTGTAATTTTGGATATTTTATGGGTATCAGCTTTCGTCTTCATAAATGATTTATATGCCCTTTCCGCGTGGGCAACGGCTCGTTCTGAAGTCGGATCTAAAGCACCGCTCTTCGCTCCACTTATTACCTTATTTGAACCTTCCAGCTCAATCATTTGCCGTTTCTTCAAAGCGCTCGTTTCCATTTCCGCAAACCGTCCACGCTCATCACGCTTATGCTTGCTTTCTACAAACTTCTTTACCATTATACCGTACTCCGTTTTATTTGTCAATCCCCTTTCCCAAAATAATCAGCCCACTCACGCATAACGCAAGCAGGCTGACATTTGGAGGGAATAACTCGATGCCATAAAAGCACGATACCATTATATCACCCTTTTTTGCGAAAATAGTTCAAAGTTTTTGAACTTTTTAACTTTTTTAGAAATAATTTACCCATCTTGCAACAACTTCAGCCTTTTCAAGTACTTCCCTGCGCCAATACGAAAGCGCACCCCTACTTACACAGCAATCAAGTTCTGCCTTTGTCCACGATTCACCTTCTATGAGAAAAGCTGTGATAAACCGTTCCCTTCCATGCCCTTCCAACTGAAACCATCTAAGCACTTCATCTACGATGTACACCTTCTTAAAAAGCTCTTCTCGGCGCGATATGTAATCAACCGTCATTTTTTCTACACCGTTTACGCTGTTATCCGTTTTAATCACGATTTTATCGTATCTAACGCCCGATGGAACAGGAATGCTATATTCATTCGTCAATTCCTTCTTGTTGTCTTTGTATGATCTAAAAATCTCTACAATCTCACGTTCAACCTGCTTTGTCATATAACCTCCTATAAGGTTTTGAAAAACCTCTTCAGCTCATTCACCCATACTTCAGGGATATCATTACCGTGCAACGCTGCGGAGATCCAATGCATAGGTACGCCTGATCGTTCCGCTAACTCTCTTGGGGATTTAAACCAATTTGCACCGATAAGCTTTCCTGCTTCCGTTACAGGCTTTTCCATCATACACTTCGTGCTATATTCTTCATGGCCCATCGCACTCTCCTCCGTTTTTCGAGTCTACCAAGCCTTCAATTTGCTTTTGCCTCTTAACTTTTTCTTTCGCCCACACAATAGCGTTGTAACACTCGCTACAAATTGCAGGGGTGCTGTCTTTATACAGTGCAGGAACCTGTGCATCAGCACCACAGATTAAACAAGGCTTATTTGCCAATAGATTCATTGGATATGTTGCTCTTTCCATAGTCCTTCCCCTCCACTATTTCCTCGCAGATTTCGTAAATCTCTTGCACCAAAAGGTCATCCGTATCTTGGAGCAGGTAATCGTGTGAATAAATTCGCTCTTTTACCCTTTCCGCAAACTTCTCTGCCGTTTCCTTGCGCGTTTGTTCACTAACAGCTAAATATTCTTTCGCAAATTCACCTGCTATTTCTTGTAATCGCTTTTCAAGTTCTCGTTCTCTATCCAAGCAACCCCTTACTTGCGGTTCAATAATCTTGAAAGCAAGGTATTTTTGGTGTTCTTCCCTCGTCAGCACCACCGCATTTTCGGGGATTTTGCGATAACCTGCGTTGTAAAGTTCTTCTGCCAAAGAATAACGGTCACAAGCTTTTGTACAACACTCGTTGCAAGTAATCCCGAATGAGTTTTTGCATTGTGCCATTTCTTCAATTTGCTGTTGCTTATCCATTTTGTAACTCCTTTAAGCGGTTTTCAGCTTCTTCACGGGTAAGGAATACAAACTTTCCAAAATCGTCACTAAATCGTTTCTTATTATGCGGTGAAACCTTACTTCCCCTTAATACCCAAAAACCATTTTTATCAGCAACATTCCAATACCGTTTGTATATAAGCCATACCGTTTCGCCCATTTTACAAGGGAACGCACCCAAATCCTTGCAAGGCAACTCAATAATCGTTCCCTGCTCCATTTTATCTTCAAGTTCTTGCAAACGATTATAAATCTGTTCTCTCCAACAAGTCCCCTGCGGACAAGTCCTTGTTTCTCGACAAACAATACAAGCCTTCGTTTTCCTTTCCGTCAATCTCGTGTAGCTCATCATTCCACCTCTTCCCAAAAGAACACAACATAACAGCCGTGATTGCTGTCATAGGTAATAGATATAATATTTTCGGTAATATCACCCTCACCCTCTTCTAACCATTCGTTAAAGTCATTAGGGTCTTTGGTGTACTGCCACCCTATTCTTTTCATTCTTCCACCTCCACGCCGTATCCCTTTGCGTTTTTACGCATAAATTCTAACGCATCATCCAACTTTACGTAATGCACTTTATTCCCTGTTTCAGCCAACCAAAAGCTGTTGCCGTCAAGGAAATAGAGCAGGTCTTGTAATAGTTCTTGCACCACCTTTTTTGTTCCTTCCGCTAAAAGGTTGTCAAAATCGTCTTGCAAATCCCACAGCTCGTTTTGCTTTGCGCTCAGGCGTTCTTCGGCATCGCCCACCTTCGTCTGCAAGGACTCAATATCTCTGCTTAACCAATCAATAACGTCGTTTTTACGGTCAATCTCGCTCTTCCCGATTTGTACAATGCAATGGCTATTCGCAATAAGCACGTCTAAACAACCGCTTCCAAACTCGTGTAAAGGACATTCCTTGCACTTCTTCTCTTTGCTTTGGCAACACCCCAATGCTTCCACTACTTCGTCTACTGTCGGCGAATGGTGTATTTCCTTCATATCTTCCATCGTCACTTCGATGAAACCGCCGTATTCAAGTTTCTTCTCTTCCATTTCTTTCTCCTTCCCCTTACTCACGGCATCGTGCGCCTGCCGTTTTCAGGTAACCTTGTATATCGGGGCATAGCCGTTTGAAATGCCGTTGTTTCATTCCACTCGACTAATCATTCCTTTTTTGTTTTTATTCAAAATCGCACGCATTTTTGTCTTAATATCTTAAATATCCTTTCCCATAAATTTTATTTAAGCCATCGATAACATACGCCATCCCTAAACCTTCTTTATTCGGTTGCCATATCCCATTTTCGTTATGTTCTCCCCCCCCCATACAATACTCGTATTGTCTTGGATGGGTAATTTTCAAACGCTCAAAGCGACTTATTCCTGTTTTTTGTTGCTCTTGGTACAAGCCAAATCCGCAAAATATACAACCTGTTCTATCGCATCCTGTTGTGCAAAGCCTGCATCCATTATCGCAAAGAAGATTGTCGTATTTATACCCATTTTTTTCGTAAACAATATCTCCATAAACACTACATATACGAATATTATTTTCTTTTATGTAAGTTAGTGCGTCTTGCTTGTACCAAAAAGACATTGGATTGCTTATTGGTGATTTCATATCAAATCCATTACAACCATTTTTGCACCATTGTTGTGTTCTTAAATCGCTTTCACTTGCCATTTGAGCCGTTATCGGCATTTTACCACTTTTTCGAGAAAACTCTTTAAGGGGGTTCTTTTTTGTTATCGTACAACAATTATTCCCAAGTATAAAGTCGGTGTAAAGCAACGGCTCGTATTTTGCTTTGTTGAATAAACTTGGATTTCCGTCTTTGTCAAGAGCCTCACCTTTCAATTTTTTTAAGCGATAGGAATACTTACCGTCATTCCTTGCCAATGATAACCTTCCTTGATAAACACACTCCGCAACTTCTTTGCTTATCATTGGATAACCATATTTCTTAATAACTTCATCGAAGCGCATTTTAGGACGAATAATTGAAACGTTATCAAATGTTTTAACAAACGATTGTATTTCTGGATATTCCAATCCCGTGTTTGAAAAAACAGCTTCTATGTCAGGATGCCTTTCCCGTGCTATATCAAGCAACACCGTGCTATCAATGCCTCCAGAAAAAGATATGTAAACTTTCCCTTCATAAAACTCATACCATTCATCAATCCTCTTATCGGTAAGTATTTTCTTTTCAAAAGGAGACATTCTTTGTAAGCTGTGAAGAATCTTCAATCGTTCATTCTTTTCTTGCTTTTCAATTTTTACGCTCCCCATACTTCTTCAATCTCCTATCCAATTTCACACCATACTCTTCGGCTATCTGCAATAGCTTCCAACGCATCCCTACTTCCTTGTCGAAGGTGGCATCCCAAACCTTCTCAAGCACTTCCTTTACCACCGCTTTCGTTTCCATCTTCGTCCTCCAATAATTCGGGTTTGTCGTGGATATTCCCGATCACTTCAGCATTCTCAATACCGCTTCTCCAACCACCATTTAAGTGGAATGGATAAAAATATCCGCTCTCATAGCCCACAACAATTTTGCTATTTGACAAATACTCGTCTTCAAATTCGTGGTCATACGCTTCGCACTGTATAATATCGCCCTCGAAAATCTTTTTTCCGTTCTTGTCCGTCAAGCCCGTAAACTGCCCCACGGTTTCACCTATTACTTTTTTGTCTATATAGGCACCGCCATAACGAAAATCAGAAAGGATATATGTTCTTCCCCCTAATACAACTGGAATACCGTAAGCCCATTTTCCGTCTTGCGTTTTTCCTCTAAATAAAATTTCTCGCATCTTCGTCCTCCACAAATTCTATAAGACACTTCAGATTCTCTATTGTAAATGGTACAAACTCTTCAGGATCGGTAACTATTCCGTCTGAAGTAAAATCCTCTTGAAACCACGCACCTCTTATTGATGTACCCCATTCGATCCAATTCTTTTTGTCCAACAACTGACAAACCATCAAGTATGGCTCATAATTCCCCTCTTTCTCAATGTAGTCAAATGTTTTCCCTTCAAGGATTGCCTTGCAAACATCAATAATCCTTCGTCCCCATTTTTCGGACATACCGCTATCATAGGTTGTAAGCTGAAACAACTCATCACAAACCCATTCGTACTTGTTGTTATACCCACAGCCTTCTTTCATTTCTTCGTAAAACTTTTCGTATATATCAAACTTGCTTGGCATCTTCGTCCTCCCAATAGAAATTCTCTTCGCACAGTTTCTTCGCCTTTCTAAGGTCATTCGCAAACAACCGGAACTTAACCTTCATATTTACATCGTCCATATACAGGATGCGCCATCCGTGTCCGTCCTTCCACAAGAGGAAGTGTCCTACACTGCCCTTGGCAACCCAATCCCCCGTTTCTCTACCAAAAAGGTCTAACTTCTTTTCCCATGTCATAACTTTTCCACCCTATACCAAGTCTTCGTTTCTTCTACCAAGGTGTAATCTTCGCCAAACTTCGACAGCAACCAATCCTGTGCATCTTCAAAGTTGTAAAACCAAGTACATCCCTTATTCGATTCCAACTGCAAATGAAACAGCTCTTTCGTTTTACGGTACCCTGCAAGGATAAACTTGTCTTTGCCGACAAACTCCACCGTTTCTTCCGTCAGTTCGTCTTCGTAGATTACCCACACCTTCTCGCCTACTTTTGGCATCTTACACATTCCCATTTTCTTTCTCCTTTTACTCCAAATCTTCAAACGGATTTCTATCCATCCGTTTCACAACCCCACGCTTTTCTAACTCGCCTGTAACGCCGAATAACAGCACAAGCAATTCTTCCGTGGGTATTTTATCAAGTTGTGGCGATTCGTCCATTTTAGGGGTGTTTTTGCTGTTGTAACTACATATTGCCCAAAAGCCTAACACCCAAAACAACGATACAACCACCGCAATCACTATCAATACCGTCTTCAACACTCCCATAGTTACCATCTCCCAAAGCAATCTCCCTTACATTCACTCGCAGGCTTCGTACAGTTCAAGCACTTGTCTATCTTGCGCTGTTCCGATACCGTTGTCTTGCGTTCTTTCTTCCCACCAATAGGCAACGTAAGCAATGCATCCGCCTTGTACACTTTTCGATTTTTAACCTTCATCGTTAACCTCCCTTATAGCACGAACATACCGTGCCGTCTCCCAGCCAACCTGTATCGTTACATTCGTGGCAATGCCGTTTTACCGTGATGTCTTCTTCTTCCAAGCCGTTGTTGGAAAGGATGTTGTTGCGCTCCATTCTCAACCGTTGGCGTTCCATTTCAAGTTTCGCCATCTTCGGCTTGTCCCCTTTCAGTTCAGCCTTTGCAGCATCAATCTCTATCGAACGCAACCGCTTGTCGATTTCAGCATAGCGCGGATAGGTCATCAGCTTCTTCACAACCGCTTCAACCTTCCGTTCTTCCTCGTCGCGGATAGCCGTGTAGTACCTCTCTCGGTTCGCCATAAGCTCGCGCCCTTCCGCTTGGGCATCCACCTTGTCCCGAAAGTTCCCTGCAAGAATGCTGTCATAGCTGTCAAGGATTACTTGCCAACTGAATGTCTTTCGCAGGGAAGACGATTTAGCAAACTCTTCCGTAAGGCGTTCAAAGTCGATTGCAGGATAGCTACCGCTCGCAGCTTTCTTGAATTGACAATACACCTTGAAAAACTTCTCTTGCGCCGTCCCCCCGTCCAACGGGGATAAGGGGGTTATATTCTCTTTAAGGGGATTTATATCTTTTTCTTTTATTTTTTCTTTTTTGTCCCCTTTTTTCGTTTTGTTTTCTTTTTCATTAAGGGGTGCTTTCTCTCCAAAATCGATTTTCAAAAGTGATTTCGTTTCCTTTTGATTTCGATTTAAATTCGATTTTAATTCGATTTCATTTCCTTTTCGTGAGTTATCTCCGTTTTTCTTAGATTTTTCAAGGGATTGACGAAAAGACTCAAACGCAATTTCAGCAACTTCTGAAAGGTCTTTTGGCTCAATATCTTCAAAGACAAATTCAACGATTGCATTCAACAGCGCATCTCGGTCTTGTTTTTTCCTCAACTTAAGGATGATATCGTAGTACGATTTTAAGAACGTAAATCCTTTCACCATTAACCTCCCATCGAGAACGGCAGGTCGGCATCGTCAATCCTACTCAAATTGCTTTGCACTCTCTTCTCCGCATCTCGTTCTGCTTTCTTCTTGTCGAGCATTGCTCTTGCTTGCATTGTTTCATCTGCCGTAAAACTCTTCAACTCTTTACCAAATTTACCCTCTAACCATACCGCCGCCTTTTCGGGGTTTTCTATGCCGTATTCCGTGAGCAACGTTCCTATCGTGAGCGGTTTTACCACTTCGGCTTTATCGTTCGTTTTTGGTGCCGTAGAAGGCTTGTTTTGGATAGGTTTCACTTGCGGTTCGTCTTCATCTTCTGGTGCCTCCTTGCCTTCATAGAGATATAACCCAAGACCAAACATCGCTATGTTTTTCACAAGGCATCGCATAACGGTTTTGTTTACATCGAACATCGTCATTGCATCAACAGTTTTGGTGACAAATTCCTTTTGTTCGTTACCGTATTTGTCATAGTATTTCCCATCAGATTTATTCAGCGTTGCATACTTGAAATTTTTGTTCTTCACATCATAGGTGTACGGATGGCGTTTCATTGCCTTGTTTGCGCCGTCCATTACAGGCAACCACATTTCGTGTGTTATTCCGTCAGCGGTTACATCCGTGTAAACCATATAGCCGATGTCTTCATCCCCGAAGTAACACTTCAAAGTTTCGTCCTTTTTAATGTGGTACACAGCATCGGGATAGGTCTTCTTAAATTCAGCCCACGCCCACGCCCACGCCAAATATGTTAACCCGTCTTTTTCTTCCGTTTTATCGTT